>CAMTOQ010000012.1 GCA_947074205.1 uncultured Bacteroides sp.
GACGACTTTGAGAATCTCTACGGGTTGACTGATAGAGAGAAGATTTATAAAGATAAGGTGAAATTCTACTGCCCCAACTTTATATTTACTGCCGGAGGTAGCGAAGTTTCGCTCTTCACCCGCCAGTTTGCCAAGAACTATCCTACTCCTCAAATAGATGCTGTAAGCACTGTAGGAGCAGGCGATAACTTCAATGCCGGCATCTTGTTTGGTCTGCTGAAGAACGGTATCCGCTATCGCGACATCGAAACACTAGACGAGCAGCAGTGGGACAAGATTATAGCTAGCGGCATGGCATTTGCCACCGAAGCGTGCAAAAGCCTCAACAACTATATCTCTACCGACTTTGCGAAAGCCTTTAAGGGCTACAAAAAATAGTATAAAGAAAGGGCTGAATAGCAATCCCATAATGGGTGCTATTCAGCCCTTCTTGCTGTTTCGAAAGCTCTATAGAACTTATAAATTACTTCTTGTTACGAGGTTTGCGTTTTGCCCATCCTTCTTCGCTGAAATCAGGAGCATCACCTTTGAAGAACTGTTGCCAGTCTTCTTTCTTTCCACGCTCGTTAGAATAGCCACGCTCTTCACGGCTAGGCTTGTTTGGGTTAGCTTCGCGCTTACCGCCACGTTCTGGACGTGCACCACGATCGTTACGATCGTTGCGGCTGCCACCTCTACGTTCTGGGCGACCACCTTCGCGACGGAAACCACCATCACCACGGCCACGGCCACCACCGCGACGTTCGCCACCGCCTTCAGTACCATCTTCCGATGCTACTTCTACAGCCACCTTGCGACCGTTCCAGTTGGCACGTTTCAAACCGTTCACCACGTTGTCTGCTTCTTTTTCGTCTACTTCGAAGAAAGAGAAGTTTTTCATCAAGTCGATACGACCCAATTCTACACGACCACGTGTATTGTTGTTCAACAATGAGATCAATTCTGCTGGGTAGAAACCGTCCATCTTACCAAGGTTGATAAATAGACGAGTGAAGCCCGCTTGTGCCTTACGGCTAGTGCCTCTATCACCTCTTTCACGACGATCACCTCTGCCCGAATCGTTGCCTGTAGCCACAGCGATATCGCCCTTGCCACGGTAGTACTCTTCGAAACGGTTGAACTCGTGTGATACCACACGCTTGATCAAGTCTTCCTTGCTCAACCACTCTAGCTTGCGGTAGATTTCGGTCATGAAAGGTTCGATCTCAGCTTCGTTCACCTTCACTTTTTCTAGTTCGTCAATCACCTTGTAGAGTTGCTTTTCGCAAATCTCGTTGGCTGTAGGCAGTTCGCCCATGATGAACTTCGTGTTGATGATACGCTCGATTTCGCGCATCTTACCCTTTTCGCGAAGGTTAAGGATAGCGATAGCAGTACCCGTTTTACCTGCACGGCCTGTACGACCAGAACGGTGCGTATAGCTTTCAGTATCATCGGGCAAACCGTAGTTGATAACGTGAGTCAAATCGTCTACGTCGATACCACGAGCAGCCACGTCGGTAGCTACCAACAGTTGCAAAGTGTGGTTACGGAACTTAGACATCACCGCATCACGTTGTGCTTGCGACAATTCACCGTGCAAAGAGTCTGCACTGTAACCTTGTTGCATTAGTTTTTCGGCAATCTCTTGCGTCTCTTTACGAGTACGGCAGAAGATGATACCATAAATATTTGGGTTGCAGTCTACGATACGCTTCAACGCTTCGAACTTATCCTTAGCGTGAACCATATAAGCAACGTGCTTCACATTATTGTTACCTTCGTTCTTGCGGCCGATAGTAATCTCTTTAGCGTCGCGAAGATAGTTTTTAGAGATACGTGCGATCTCTGGGCTCATTGTAGCCGAGAAAAGCAACGTGTTACGTTCTTGTGGTACATCGGCAAGGATAGCGTTGATGCTATCAGTAAAGCCCATGTTCAACATCTCATCCGCCTCGTCAAGCACTACACTGTGTACAGTAGACAACGACACTGTGCGACGCTCCATCAAGTCGAGCAAACGACCTGGAGTAGCCACAATGATGTGTACGCCACGTTTCAAGCTACGGATTTGGCTGTCGATAGACGAACCACCGTAAACTGGCAACACTTTCAAGCCATCAATGTATTTAGAGTAATCGTGCAAGTCGCCTGCAATTTGCAAGCAAAGCTCACGGGTAGGACAAAGGATTAATGATTGTGGAACGCGTTTGTTCACATCAATCTTCTGTATCAAGGGCAAACCGAAGGCCGCTGTCTTACCGGTTCCGGTCTGTGCAAGGGCCACTACATCATTGTTTTCGCCTAATAGGTATGGAATCACTTCCTCCTGTACTGGCATGGGATTCGCATATCCCATTTCTTCAATTGCTTGGCGTATCTCCGCAGAGACGCCTAGCTCCTCAAATGTCTTCATTAACTTTTGTTCTTTTTAAAATTTAAATAAAGCAAGCATTCTGCCTGCCTCGACATAAGGATGTTAGCGTCCCGACTTCCCTCGCAGAAATAATCCTGAATGAAAAAAAGGAGCACGAAAGCTCTTTCTGACAGTCTATGTGCTGTCGCCCGTATCTATTGTCATTGGGTCACCCCAAAGCGAACAGAACGCAAATCCTTATAAAAAATGGTTGGCAAAGATAGAGATTAAAAGATGAAACCGAGCAAACAAATGCTATTTGGTAGTACATTATCCCCAATTATTAGGGGCCATCAGACTACTCCCGGCTATTGCAGCAGAAACTTTTGTAGTCTTTTCTGATCGTCTTTCGTGAAGCCGATTCCTTCTTCTAAATAGTTAGAGATATTGCCATATTTATGCCTTATCTCATTTTTGGCAGCATTCAAGAAGTTCTCCTTGGCCATAAACACAGCCGTGATACCTTCTTGCGACTTGGCTGGAAGATTGTAGCCATAGCTAGATCCACGAGGGATATTATAGTAGACGTTGGTCAGAAGGTAGTCCTTCATCACCACATCATCAGGCACTCCCAGTGAGTACAGAACAAGTGCCGAAGCAATACCTACGCGTCCTTTGCCCGACGAACAAGTGATTACCAACGGATAATTGTCTTCATTTTTGAGTAGTTCGAACAACTGGGCATAGCTTGAAGCCCAATCTCTTACTAACTCTCTATTTAATCGTTCGATGGTGCGATTTACGGTATCTCCCATCAATACACCATATTGCAGACCTTGCAAAACCTGAGTCAACTCCTCAAGAGGAATAGGAATAGATACCACATCCACTGTCTCTGTGACACTTTTGGTTACGTTGCGCTCAGTTGTGCCTCTCAAATCGACAATCGTCTTAATACCCATATTCTTGATTTCGCGACGAGCCGATGGTGTTAATGTATCGATCTCCGCAGAACGGTAGATCTTACCCCAACGTACATTCTTCTTTTCGTCGACAGAACGATATCCGCCCAAGTCGCGAAAGTTTTGCACACCCGAGATGTTGACATTACGGGTTGCCGTATTCACACGGTATTTGTCGTCAAACACAATGCGATAGTAATAACGTTTTGTAGGGTTGTCGGTGATAATAGTAAGTCGCCCGTCAGAAATAGGAGCCACTGCTACAGGCTGTATCTCACGAATATTATTGGGGTCAGTAGATGCATATATCTTCACATTGCCGGGGATGCTTGGAGTGGTTTCCCACTTAACAATAGCATTGCCCACGCCATTCTCTTCACAGACTACCGATATAGAAGGCGGTGTCTTTGAACAAGAGATTAGCAAAAGTGAAACAAAGATTCCATTAAACAAGCTTTTAATCATAAATCTATATGTATGCCTTATTTGATGCAAAGATAGCAATAAAGCATGGTGTTAAATTAACTCTTTGTGTTTATTAGTCAAAGTATAGTTCATTTAACAATGATATAGCTTTTATTGGGCTTAAATGGGTGTAAACAGCAAGTATTCAGCACAAACGGCCAACTAAATCGAGGAAAATAATACAGACAAACTCCATCAAAAAAAAGTGATAAATTGCTCAAACATCATCTACATTTTGACCAAAAAACGAGATGAAAGTGTATCTTTGTCTTCTCCAAAATACTTATCTATGAAAAGACTAAATGGCATTCTTTACGGACTACTTTCGTCGGCCTCTTTCGGTTTGATACCCCTCTTCGCCCTGCCTGTGATGCTGGCCGGAATGGACTTTGAATCGGTGCTGATGTATCGTTTTCTGCTAGCTGCCATCATGCTTGGGGGCATTATGCTATTTAGCAAAGAGTCGTTTCGCATAGGCTGGAGGGATGTGTTGCCACTAGGCATGCTGGCCGTGCTCTATATGCTATCGGCTCTATTGCTGTTTTGGGGCTACAAACTAATGTCGAGCGGTGTGGCCACTACCCTACACTTTATGTACCCGGTGGTGACAACGATTCTGATGATGGTGTTCTTCCACGACAGAGCTTCTAAATGGCGCATATTGGCCATTGCCCTAGCTATCATAGGGGTTTATCTCTTATCGGACAGTGGTTCTAGCGGCACGTTGTCCAAAAGTGGAATCGTCATTGTGCTACTCTCGGCAGTGACCTACTCGCTCTATCTTATCGCCATAGATAAATGCAAAGTAGGCAAAATGAAGGGGATAAAACTCACTTTCTACGTCTTTCTGTTTGGCACGCTGATGCTAGTGCTTTTAGCAGGTGTCACAACCGGATTGCAACCTATTCCATCGCTTCATGCGGCAGGCAACCTCGTGATGCTTGCACTGATCCCCACCATTATCTCTAACCTTGCACTGGTGCAATCTATCAAGATTATCGGTTCGTCACTGGCTTCTATCCTTGGAGCAATGGAACCTGTCACCGCGTTGTGCGTGGGCATAGCCGTGTTTCACGAGCCCATCACCTACGGCATAGGTCTTGGGGTCGCCTTTATCATCACAGCCGTCACCGTGATTATCGTAAAAAGATAGGAGTGCTATCGGATATTCAACTCGTCGATCAGGCGAGTAGACTTGCCATACTTCTCGATAATGAATAGGATATAGCGAATATCCACCCCGATACAGCGCTGCAAATTGGGTTCGAAGGCGATATCGCTACTCATTGCTTCCCAGTTGCCATCGAAGGCTAGACCGATGAGTTCGGCTTCCCCATTGAACATGGCACTGCCCGAGTTTCCGCCCGTGATATCGTTGTTGCTAATGAAGTTGACCATCAAAGAGCCGTCTTTATCGGCATATCTTCCGAAATCTCCCTCACAGAACAGCTCCAACAGACGTGGACTGACTACAAAGTCGGGGTCTCCGGCATGGTCGCGCATCTTCTCGAAGATACCCATAGGCGTGGTGTAGTAGTTGAAGAACACCCCATCCGAAGGCTTGTAACCCTGCACCGTTCCAAAGCTGAAACGCAGCGTAGAGTTGGCATCAGGATAATACTGCTTATCCGCATTCATGCGGCGCACAGCAGCGTTGAGCAAGCGTTCATCACGAGTGATATTGTCGCTGGCTTCCTGCATGTTGCCATTGAGTTCGAAGTAGGTGGTAAGAATATCCATACTGAGCTCCACAGCAGGGTCGTAGAAGATATTGTAGGTAGAATCGCCGTGCATCACGCTAGAAAAACCATCCAATGAGCTGAGTCTGCTGCGACTGTAGAGTGTATCTACATAGGCCTGAACACTGCCGTCGTGATTCTTATAGATAGAGTCGTAGACAGCAGGCAATGCAGAAACATCGACAAAGGAAGGATACGATTCGAGCATCGTCACCATCACCTCTTTGTCTACATCGGCATCGTAGTTATCATAGCCGGTGAGAATCTCGCGAAGTTGGTTCATGAGCTGTTTCTCTTCGCCCTCGGTATCGATATTCATAATCATCAAGGCAAACTTCACGATGTCGGCGCCATTGAGGAAGGTTTCCATAAAATAGGCCATATCGTGTTGCTGCGTCTGTCGGTTCTTGTAGTTCAACTCTAAGGAGCTCATAAGATGAAGCAGATCTTTCCTTTCGGAAGGAGTGGCTTGAATCCAGCGCAACAGGGCGGCTTCTTCTGCCCTCTTCTTCTCGAGCACTTTGAGTTCTTTTATGGCTTTATTGGTTCCGATGCTATTCTTCCAGTAGTTGGAGCTTTCGTCATAAGCCGAAGCGTATTTGATGCGGATACTATCGCTCTGACTCATCAGCTTCTTCCACACGCCTTGCTTTATGCCACGCACGTCTATCATGGCCTGATTGGTGGTATTCATCATCTCCTCGATACCAAACGAAGACATGAAGCGGTCGGTCTGTCCGGGATACCCCATTGTCATACAGAATGAACCTTGCTTATAACCATCAAGCGATATGGGCGCTACATAGTCGGGGCGATAGGGCACGTTGTCGGGCGAATAGTCGGCCGGCATATTGTTGGCACCGGCATACACACGAAACACGCAAAAATCGCCGGTATGGCGGGGCCACATCCAGTTGTCAGTATCCCAACCAAACTTACCTATAGACTGGGGTGGAGCAAACACAAGGCGCACATCGGTATAGTCGCGGTAGATGGATAGCCAAAACTCGTTGCCACCATAATAGGCATCTACTTCGCCTACCAATGTGGGGTCTTTGCGACTCACCTCGGCTGCAATCTCGTTCATCTTCATATTGATCATCAGGGTGCGTTCGCCCTCGGTCATTCCCTTTTCAACGGCTTTCAACACACGTTTGGTCACATCCTTGGTATCGATAAGAAAACGGGCAAAGAGTTCAGGATTGGGCAATTCAGCGCCTAAAGTAGGTGCAGAGAAACCATATTGCAGGTAGTCGTTCTCTACGCTAGAGTGTTGCTGCACGCTGCGCAAACCGCAATGGTGATTGGTGAGCAACAGCCCCTGATCGGATACAATAACTCCCGAGCAGAAGCCGCCAAAGCTAACTACTGCATCTTTTAAAGAGCGGTGTTTAGGGCTATATATTTTATCGAAGGGGACTTCGAGCCCCAACGCCTTCATCTCATCGCGAAGGGGTTTGTTCATCTTGCCAAGTAGCCACATACCTTCGTCGGCATGTAGCAGATATGTAGAAAAAAGAAGGGTTAACAGTAAAAGGGAGGTGCGTTTCATTGTATAATACATTAAATCGGGTTATCAAAAGGGTATATAAAAGGACAAGAGACTACTCCACTACCAGCTTTACACTGCTGATGCGTAGACGAGCCACTAGCCATTGTTCGATCTTATCTATCTCTTTATTGTTGGGTCTCTTGGTAAAAGAGAGCACAGCCATCACCAAAGTATCGGTCTTCATGGAGTCGATTTGCACCTCTAGCGTACGCGAAAGGGCTACTGAAGATACGTTTGGATAGAGTGCTTTCATTTCCGGCGCTATCATCGTAGTCATATCCTCATAGCGTTCCGATTGCTTGAGTTGCTGTTCTAGCTCTCCTATCTTCTCGGTTTGCTCCTTGATTCGAGCTTCACTATTCTTGTAGAAATCTTCTAAAATCATAGCTTTCACCGTAGAGACATCGAGCTCTTGGTTGTTGATGCCTTGCATCACGGTGAGTTGTGCATCTTTCAGCTTATATTTCTTCAATCTCTCGCGGGCTTCGGCTAGTTGTTCATTGGTCACCTCAGGGCCCAACAGTGCTACTCTAAGCTCTTTCTTATCGTAATCTATCTTCTTGTCTATCACTTGGGTATTGACAAAACTAAGTTCTTGTGCAATGAAGCGATTGGCTTCCGTTTCAAAGAAAGCACCCTTAATCATATCGATAGTTAAGTAGAAAGCCGGGCACATCGTCAAGATGACAACGATAATAATGTAGTTGCGAACGTGTTTTTCGCGCACTTTATCAACAAACTGTTTGCGCTGAAAGTGGAGCAGACGTACACCCACAAAAGTTGCCAGACTGATAAATACGGAATTGATAAAATAGAGGTAGAAGGCACCAAGGAAGTAGGCCAGATTGCCCGATGCAATGCCATAACCGGCTGTACAAAGGGGAGGCATCAAGGCTGTAGCAATGGCTACACCCGGTATCACATTGCCTTTTTCTTTGGTAGACAAGGCTACAATGCCAGCCATACCGCCCATCAGAGCGATGAATATATCGTAGATAGAAGGCGATGTACGAGCCAATAGCTCAGATTGCGCCTCGGCTATCGGGGTAAACAAGAAATAGATTGTGGAGGTAAGCACACAGAATCCTGTGGTGATGAAGAAGCTCTTCAATGAACGTTTCATCAGCTCGAAATCGTTCAGCCCCACAGACAGTCCTACCCCCATAATAGGTCCCATCAAAGGGGAAATCAACATGGCACCGATAATCACAGCGGTAGAGTTGACGTTCAGCCCAAAGGAGGCCATAAATACAGCGAAGATAAGAATCCAAAGGTTGGCCCCTTTAAACTCTACCCCTTTGCGAATAGAATCGACGGTCTTCAACTCGTCGTCTTTATCTTTTCGCAGATCTAGATAATCTTTGAGGAATGCCTTAATGGCATGCATATTTCGTTTGTCTATGCTCATACCAGTTTATTTAATGAAACGGTTAATAAGAGGTATCTGTTTAAGTGGCAAATCTCTTTTAACGATATAGGCCACAAACAGAAGTAACAACACGGTGCGAACAGTTAGGGCGATCCATAGATGCCCATAGTCTACACCATAACCTAAACCGAAAAGTACAGCTGCCAGCAAGGTGTAGAGTCCAATGCCACGTAGATCATAACGGATGGGATACTTCTTTTGTCCCACAAAGTAGGACAGCAACATGGCCACCGCATAGCCTGCGAAACCGGCCCAAGCACAAGCCATATAGCCGTAAATGGGTATCAAAAAGATATTAAGGAGAATGACAATGCTACAAGCGGTAAGCGAGAAATAGGCACCCCACTTAGTTTCATCCGTCAGTTTGTACCAAAAAGATAGGTTGAAGTAGATACCCATAAATATCTCGGCCACCATCACAATGGGCACCACACGTAAGCCTGACCAGTAGCCCTCGCCTATCACAAACTTCAAAATATCGAGATAGAACATAACGGCCAAAAAGGCCAACAGAGCGAAGATAATAAAGAATTTCATCGCTTGGGCATACATATCTCGGTTGTCTTTGTCTTGACTCTTATCAAAGACAAAAGGCTCGTAAGCAAAGCGGAAGGCTTGAGTAAACATAGCCATAATCATAGCGATCTTACTTGTAGCACCATAGATACCAAGCTGTACATCGGCTTCGGCCTTATCGGGATAAACAAACGGGAAGATAATCTTATCGCCCACCTGGTTGATGATGCCGGCCACACCCAGCACCACAATGGGCAATGAGTAGCGAAACATTCGCTGCGCCAAAGCCTTATCCCACACATACTTGAAGCCGCGTAGTTGGGGCACCAAGCAGAGCATAATAATGGAGGTACAAATGAGGTTGATGGCAAAGGCTGCCCCCACATTACGCCCCTTCAACACCACAAAATAGATAATATTAAGGGCGATGCTAAGTACAATAAACAGCATCTTGAGGGAAGCAAATCGTAGGGCCTTCTTCTGATAACGCAGATAGGCAAACGGTATGCTTTGGATAGCATCCATAGCAATGATGATGAGCATGATGCCCAAGTACCACGGATTTTCGCCATAGCCCATAACGCCCGCAATAGGATGCAGAAAGACGAGACACAATGCTAAAAAGATTAATGATATACCTCCTACGTTGATCAGCGTAGTGGCATAGACGCGTTGAAGATCTTCCTCGGACTTATTGGCAAAGCGGAAAAAGCCCGTCTCCATGCCACACGTCAAGAAAACGAGCAGCAGCGCTGTGATAGAATATAGGTTGGTAATGACACCGTATCCACCCGTAGATGCGGGCAATGAGAGTGTGTAGATGGGCACCAACAGGTAGTTTAGGAAGCGCCCCACAATGCTACTTACACCATAGATAGCGGTATCTTTTACCAACGATTTAAGTTCGGCCATAGGCTGGGTTGTGATAAGTGTGTGTTTCTATTTCGATGTTGTTCTTAAAAGAGAGTCTGCTGAGTGTCGTGTAGTCGACGGCCCAGATGCTTATAAGCCAGCTCGGTGACTTCGCGCCCTCTTGGCGTGCGTTTTAGGAAGCCCTCTTTAATCAAGAATGGCTCATACACCTCCTCTATCGTGCCGGGATCTTCGCCTAGCGCGGTAGCGATGGTAGTGAGTCCCACAGGTCCACCCTTGAACTTATCTATCATAGTTAGCAATATCTTGTTGTCGATCTCGTCAAGGCCGTAGCGATCTATATTGAGTGCCTCGAGTGAGAAGTTAGCAATCTCTGTGTCGATGCTACCGGTACCCTTTACTTGGGCAAAATCGCGCACACGGCGAAGTAGTGCATTAGCGATACGAGGGGTACCACGGCTCCTTGAAGCAATCTCGCCCGCAGCAGGAATAGAGCAAGGCACATCGAGTATGGCTGCCGAACGACGAATGATGCGGCTCAGAATCTCGTCATCATAGTACTCCAAATGGAGGTTGATACCAAAGCGAGCACGCAAAGGTGCAGTGAGCAGACCGCTACGAGTGGTAGCGCCTACTAGTGTAAATGGATTCAAGTCGATCTGAATGCTTCGGGCCGATGGACCTTTGTCTATCATGATGTCAATGCGATAATCTTCCATAGCCGAGTAGAGGTATTCTTCCACCACAGGCGATAGTCGGTGAATCTCATCGATAAACAACACGTCGTTTGGTTCTAGACTTGTCAAGATTCCTGCCAAGTCGCCCGGCTTGTCCAACACAGGTCCGGAGGTGATTTTGAATCCCACGCCCAGTTCATTGGCAATGATATTTGAGAGTGTAGTCTTACCCAATCCCGGAGGGCCGTGAAGCAACACATGGTCAAGTGCTTCGGCACGCATACAAGCAGCTTGCACAAAGATGCGCAGATTTTCCACCACCTTATCTTGACCGCTAAAGTCATCAAAAGAGAGCGGGCGAAGCGCATTTTCAAAGTCGCGTTCGCGCTTGTTCATCTGCTGATCTCGTATATCGAATTGTTCTTCCATCTTACAAAAAAAGTATTACAAAAGGGGTGTCACCTCCCCACTCTCTGCGTATGACAATGATTTTGCAGCAAAGAGAAAACAAAGATAAATATATTTTCGGTTGAGAGAGATAATAAAAGGTTTAAATAGGGGAAATTAATCGCGACGCATATAGTGCCGACGTTCTTCCGGAGAGAGTTTCTCGATGGAATAGCGCAACATGGTGCGGGGCATCACACGATGATGCTTATCTAGAAATTGATAAAGCAAGTCGATTTGACGCTTCCCCATCTCGCGTAGCATCCAGCCGATGGCTTTACGCATAAGGTCATGCGGGTGGTGCAGTAGTTTTTCGGACAGCATCAATATGTCGATATAATCTTCATTACGTATCAAGGTGAATGTACCCACCACCGCTATACGTTGATCCCACAACAGGTCGCTATCGGCTAAGCGGTAAAGATCTTCACGCGAACGGTTCAGCAGATGTCCGCCCACAATGGTAGGAGCCGACAAGTCGACAAGGTCCCAGTTGTTGACACGTGAGGTTTGCGAAAGGTAAAAGTCATAGATTTGTTGCCGATGATCTTCGGCTGCTTTCTTAAATCGCTCTACTAGCATCAGCAATGCACAGAGTCGGCACTCGTGCCAAGGACTTTGAAGCAATTCGGTTATCACCTCCAAATCTGCTTCTTTATGTTTCTTCGCTACAATCCTAGTGTTTGGCACAACAATGCCAAGAAATTGGTCGCCTTCGCCATATTCGCCGGGGCCGGTTTTAAAGAAGTGTGGCAAATATTCTCTCTTCACAGGGTCAATATAGCTCTCGAGCTCACGTTGAATTTGGGCAGCTGATGTTTTCATGAAGCCGTTAGATTTGGTGATATGCGAAGTTAGGGAAATAATCTAGTATATGGGAAGTTTTTTCTAAACTTTATCTCTACTTTTGTCCATAATACACTAGAAACATGGTACTAAATTACATCTGGATTGGTTTTTTTGTAGTCGCCTTTATCGTGGCAATGGGCCAGCTTATCTTTGCCGGCAACACCGATATCTTTACACTATTGGTGCAAGCCACCTTCGATTCATCTAAGACAGCTTTCGAAATATCGCTTGGGTTGACAGGTGTACTAGCCCTTTGGCTGGGCATCATGAAGATTGGTGAAGAGAGTGGATTGATCAATACATTGTCGCGTTGGCTCAGTCCGGTGTTGTGTCGCCTCTTCCCCGACATCCCTAAAGGCCACCCGGTATTAGGGTCCATCTTTATGAACCTTTCGGCCAACATGCTGGGGCTCGACAATGCAGCTACCCCCATGGGGCTAAAAGCGATGAAAGAGCTACAAGAGCTAAACCCCAAGAAAGATACAGCCAGCAACCCGATGATCATGTTTTTGGTAATCAACACCTCGGGACTGATTCTGATTCCGATATCGATTATGGTCTATCGCGCACAGATGGGAGCCGCTCAGCCCACCGATATATTTATACCAATACTTCTCAGCACATTTATATCTACCATTGTGGGAGTGATTACGGTGAGCATCTCTCAGCGCATCAATCTAATCAATAAACCGATCTTAATCCTAGTAGGAATACTTAGCGTTTTCTTTTCAGGATTGATTTGGTTGTTCGCCACAGTATCGCGCGAGGAGATGGGTGTCTACTCTACACTGATTGCCAATATGATTCTATTTGGAGTGATGTTGACATTCATCCTTACCGGAGTACGCAAAAAGATTAATGTATACGATGCATTTGTTGAGGGAGCCAAGGAAGGATTCACTACAGCTGTGCGAATCATCCCCTACCTAGTAGCATTCTTGGTGGGTATCGCCGTATTCCGAGTGTCGGGTGCAATGGGATTCTTAGTCGATGCGATTGGTTACCTAGTCGCTTCACTAGGGATTGATACCGGCTTTGTGGGCGCGCTTCCAACGGCTTTTATGAAGTCGCTTAGCGGCAGTGGTGCCAATGGTCTGATGATTGATGCTATGAGCCAGCATGGACCCGATTCGTTCATCGGTCGCGTGAGTTGCGTGGTGCGTGGAGCGTCAGATACCACCTTCTACATATTGGCCGTCTATTTCGGTAGTGTTGGCATCACCCGCACCCGAAATGCAGTGACCTGCGGATTAATTGCCGACTTTTCGGGAATTGTCGCAGCCATTTTCATGAGTTATTTGTTCTTCTATTAATATCCTAAAACCTATATAACATTATGGCTATAACCTACCACACCGACGGCGTAAAAATGCCAGACATCAAGAAACGCGAAGTCAGCGAATGGATCAAACAAGTGGCAGCTACCTACGACAAACGCGTGGGTGACATTGCCTATATCTTCTGCTCGGACGAAAAGATTCTAGAGGTGAATAATCAGTATCTACAACACGATTATTATACAGACATTATCACGTTCGACTATACAGAAGGCAATCGCATTGGAGGTGACTTATTCATTAGTCTAGACACCGTAAAGACCAATGCAGAGCAGTTTGCCGACAACTATCAACAAGAGTTGTACCGCACCATTATCCACGGTGTTTTGCACCTTTGTGGTATAGACGACAAAGGGCCGGGCGAACGCGAAATCATGGAAGCGGCAGAGAACAAAGCACTCGAACTATATCCTCAGAAATAGAGGCGGAACCCTGCTAATAGGGCTAAACGACGCTTCATTTCAGAATCATCTTTTGGGTACTTCTTATTGAACTTTTCCGGAAAGTAAGTACCCTGCGCATCAGCCGAAACACCCACTCCTAGGAATCGAGTAAGCATATACTCGGCACCTAGATTGAGGTTGGCTGTGAATCCGTTTTTCTGGTGAGAGGGGTTATCACTATAGAGATAACCTCCACCTATTCCCATCTTAAACATCCAGGCACCTCGCCTATCCCAGTACCCCACCTGTGGTGCAAACTGATACTGCTTGAAATTCATCCCTTTCATATCTACCCAGAGCAGCGAGGCTTGGCCTCCTAAAGACCAACCACTACGCCACACATGATCGCACCTCATCTGCCACTCCATCCCTCCAAGTCCGGAGATATCCGAGCGTGTGTCGATATCATAAAGTTTGTCTATAAACCAACTATAGCCGACATTAACTGTTATATTAGTTTCAGGAGGCCTACGTCTTCGCCTGATCTTTTGAATGATCTTCCTATTGATTTCAACGAAGTCGCTAGAGAGAGTGGGCGGTATAGAGTCGATTATCCCTCGATCGCCTAGGTAGAGCATCACGCCGGATATCTGGTGACAATTACCACCAAACAGGTCGGGCTTCTTGTGGTTGATGATATAAAGTCCATTGCCTCCTGCATTAGCGGTAGCTTCCTTAGCCAAATAGGACACACGGTTGTAGCCACAATGAATGGTGATGATACGGCTCTCTACAGAGATGTTACCGATAACCACTGCAGTAGCCGGAACGGAGTCGCCATATTCGAAGGTATTAACAGAGTGAGGGCTAGGCAAAGGAGGATAAGGGGTAGTTACAGAAGTAACCACCCGAGGGGAACAAGCAGCTAGTAAAAGAAATAGTGTTGCCGCTAGAACAATGCGTATCGCCTCCATAGTCTCTAAGGTATGTATAAATATATAGCTAGCTGTTAACAAAGATAGCATAAGAGATATTAAAATCAAACAGTTATCATTCTTTTTAGTAATTTTGCGTTATTATAAAATAGAAGAATTCAACGAATGGATTTTAAATATGACGTTATAGTTATTGGCGCTGGCCATGCGGGCTGTGAAGCAGCAGCAGCAGCAGCCAAACTAGGCTCTAAGACTTGTCTCATTACGATGGATATGAACAAGATTGGACAGATGAGCTGCAACCCTGCGGTTGGTGGCATCGCCAAGGGCCAAATTGTACGCGAGATCGATGCCCTCGGGGGCATGATGGGGCTGATAACCGACCAAACTGCCATCCAGTTTCGTATCCTCAACCGTTCTAAAGGCCCGGCTATGTGGAGCCCCAGAGCACAATGCGACCGTAACAAGTTTGCATGGGCATGGCGCGAGGAACTAGAGAACACACCCAATCTACATATCTGGCAAGACACCGTTAAGGAGCTGATCGTAGAAAACGGCGAAGTGACAGGACTTGTCACCATGTGGGATGTTGTCTTCCACGCCAAATGTGTGGTGCTCACAGTGGGCACATTCCTCAATGGATTGATGCATGTGGGCAAAACGATGCTTCCCGGTGGGCGTATGGCCGAACCTGCTTCGTACTATCTCACTGAATCGATCACTCGTCATGGTATCACCCACGATCGTATGAAAACGGGAACACCCGTTCGTATCGATGGCCGTAGCATTCACTACGACCTGATGGATACGCAAGACGGCGAGAACGACTTCCATAAGTTCTCTTACATGGGCACCAACGTTCGACACTTAAAGCAACTGCAGTGTTGGACATGCTATACTAATCCCGACACCCATTCTATTCTGCGTGACGGGCTAAACGACTCTCCCCTTTTCAATGGGCAGATTCAGAGTATTGGGCCACGCTATTGCCCCAGTATCGAGACCAAGATTGTCACCTTCCCAGACAAAGATCAACATCAACTATTCCTTGAGCCCGAAGGCGAAACCACCCAAGAACTTTACTTGAATGGCTTCTCTTCTTCATTGCCGATGGATATACAGATTCGCGCATTGAAGTCGATTCCAGCATTCAAGGATATGGTGATCTACCGTCCGGGCTACGCCATCGAATACGACTTCTTCGACCCTACTCAATTAAAGCATTCATTGGAGTCGAAGAAGATCAAGAATCTATTCTTTGCGGGACAGATTAACGGTACTACCGGTTACGAGGAAGCAGGTGGTCAAGGATTGATAGCAGGTATCAATGCGCACATCAATTGTCACGGTGGCGAGCCATTTGTATTAGGTCGCGACGAAGCTTATATCGGTGTGTTGATTGACGACTTGGTAACCAAAGGTGTGGATGAGCCCTACCGTATGTTTACCTCGCGTGCCGAGTACCGCATACTTCTGCGTATGGACGATGCTGATATGCGTCTTACCGAAAGAGGCCGTCAAATTGGATTGGTAGATGATGCTCGCTACGAGCTGCTAGAGCGTAAGCGCGAAACCATCGAACGTATCATCCAGTTTGCTCGCAACTACTCTATCAAGCCTGCCTTGATCAATGATGGATTGGAGCAACTAGGCACCACTCCACTTCGCCAAGGATGCAAGCTCATCGACCTGATCAATCGTCCTCAAATCACCATTGAAAGCATTGCCGAATTTGTGCCTGCCTTCAAGAGCGAGCTAGACAAAATCACCGAACGCAAGGAGGAGATTATCGAGGCTGCCGAGATACTTATCAAGTACGAAGGATACATCGCTCGCGAGCGCATCATAGCCGACAAGCTAGCACGTCTAGAGTCGATCAAAATCAAGGGTCGTTTCGACTACGAGAGCCTTCAATCTTTATCGACTGAAGCTCGTCAGAAGCTAACAAAGATAGATCCCGAAACCATTGCTCAGGCCAGCCGTATCCCCGGCGTATCGCCTAGCGACATAAACGTCCTCCTAGTGCTTTCTGGGCGCTAATAGAGCTACGTTTCACGTGAAACATTTAATTTAAACAAATCATATAAAAGCATGAGTATGAACAGAGAAGAGCTAATAGAAAAGATACGCAAAGTACCCAATTTCCCTATCCCCGGGATATTGTTCTACGATGTAACAACTCTATTTAAAGACCCAGGAGCGCTAAAGCAATTGGGCGATGACTTGTACGAGATGTACAAGGACAAAGGCATTACCAAAGTAGTAGGTATAGAGTCGCGTGGTTTCATCATGGGACCTATCTTGGCTACTCGCCTTAACGCTGGTTTCATCCCCATCCGCAAGCCAGGTAAATTGCCAGCCGAAACCATCCAACAAAGCTATGCTAAGGAGTATGGAACGGACACTATCGAGATCCATAAAGATGCACTCGACGAGAACGATATTATCGTACTTCACGATGACCTTTTGGCGACTGGTGGCACAATGGAAGCTGCTTGCGAATTGGTGCAAAAACTAAAGCCTAAAAAGGTATATGTAAACTTCCTTATCGAGTTGGCCGAGTTGAACGGACGTTCCATCTTTGGCGACGATGTTGAAGTAGAATCATTGATTACTGTATAATCCAAAAGGAGGTATAGCGAATGGAAGGTGTAACTCGTAAGCAAGACTTAGGCTACCTAAAAGGGATCATCACAAACCTACCCGAAAAGCCTGGGGTATATCAATACCTCAACGCGGAAGATGTGGTGATCTATGTAGGTAAGGCAAAGAATCTAAAGCGACGAGTTTCATCTTACTTTAATCGCACTCACGAACCGGGCAAAACGCGCGTGCTAGTGAGCAAGATTATCGACATTCGCTACATCGTGGTAAATACCGAAGAGGATGCATTGTTGCTCGAAAACAATCTAATCAAGAAGTATAAACCACGCTACAATGTATTGCTGAAGGACGATAAAACCTACCCTTCTATCTGCGTACAAAACGAATATTTCCCGCGTGTGTTTAGCACAAGGAAGATCATTCGAAATGGTTCGACCTACTTTGGTCCCTATAGCCATTTACCTTCTATGTTTGCCGTATTGGATTTGATTAAACATCTCTATCCTCTCCGCACGTGTAAACACAATCTTTCGCCCGAGAACATCAGCGAAGGCAAGTTTAAGTTGTGCCTGGAATATCATATTAAACGATGTGCCGGCCCTTGTGTTGGGCTACAATCATCGGAAGACTACCTAGCAAACATACGCGAGATTCGCGAGATATTGAAGGGAAATACCAAAGAGGTGAGCAAACATCTGTTACAACAGATGGAAAAGCTGGCAGCAGAGATGCGTTTTGAAGAAGCACAAAAAGTCAAAGAACGCTATCTATTGATAGAAAACTATCGCTCTAGATCGGAGGTGGTGAGCACCATCTTCCACAATGTAGATGTATTTTCCATTGAAGAAGACGAAGGTGCTGCATTTATCAACTACTTGCACATTGCCAATGGAGCCATCAATCAAGCCTTCACTTTCGAGTATAAAAAGCGAATGGACGAGAGCAAAGAAGAGCTCTTGGCATTGGGCCTAGCCGAGATGCGCGAGCGCTATAAAAGCGATTCACGCGAAATTATTGTCCCCTTTGAAATGGATATCGAGCTAGAAGGTATTACCTTTACCGTTCCACAAAGGGGAGATAAAAAGAAGCTTTTAGACCTATCGCGACTAAACGTGAAGCAGTATAAAGCCGACCGTATGAAGCAGTCCGAGAAGCTCAATCCTGAGCAACGCACAGTTCGCTTACTGAAAGAGATCCAACAAGAGCTGCATTTAGATCGTCTGCCGCATCAGATTGAATGTTTCGACAACTCGAATATTTCGGGTAGCGATGCGGTGGCCGCTTGTGTAGTATTCAAGCAAGGTAAACCTTCTAAGAAAGACTATCGCAAGTATATCATCAAGACCGTAGAAGGTCCGGACGACTATGCTTCGATGAAAGAGGTCGTTTTGCGTCGATATAAGCGCGCCATTGAAGAGGAAACCCCTCTACCCGACCTGATACTTACCGATGGTGGAAAAGGTCAAATGACGGTCGTAAAAGAAGCCCTCGACGAGTTGGGTATTTCTATACCTATTGGCGGTTTGGCCAAGGACAGAAAACACCGCACGTCAGAGTTGCTTTATGGATTTCCGCAGCAGACAATTGGTGTAAAACAAGGCACGCCATTGTTTCGATTACTGGAGCAGATTCAGAACGAAGTGCACCGATTTGCCATCACTTTCCATCGTGATAAGCGAAGCAAACGACAAACCGAATCGGCACTCGATAAGATTAAAGGTATCGGCGATAAGACGAAAACCTTGCTGCTACAAGAGTTCAAAAGCGTGAAGCGAATCAAGGAAGCTTCCATAGATGATCTGGCAGCATTGATAGGACAAAGTAAAGCAAAAACTATAAAAGAGGGGCTGGAACAGAACCCGTAATTATTAAGCAAATTATTAAGCAGAATGAGAGTAGTAATTCAACGCGTTACAGAGGCATCGGTGACTATAGAGGGGGTGTGCAAATCGGCCATCACAAATGGCCTGCTTGTATTGGTAGGCATTGAGACGGAAGACGGCAAAGAAGATATAGATTGGCTATGCAAGAAGATTACCGGACTGCGTATATTCAATGATGAGGAGGGTGTAATGAACCGCTCAGTAATGGATATCGATGGAGAGATTCTAGTGATTAGCCAGTTTACGCTACACGCATCGACTAAAAAGGGCAACCGGCCTTCTTATATTAAGGCGGCGAAGCACGAAATATCGGTCCCACTCTACGAACAATTCTGCGAGCAATTGAGTTGTTGTTTAGGTAAACCTGTAGGTACGGGCGAGTTTGGCGCAGATATGAAAGTTCGCCTGCTCAACGACGGACCTGTAACAATAGTAATGGACACTAAAAACAAAGAGTGATGACGCTAGACGAGCTGCAAAAACAGGTGGATGGGTGGATTAAAACCTACGGAGTGCGCTATTTTAGCGAGCTCACCAATATGACAATACTCACCGAGGAGGTAGGCGAATTGGCACGCTGCATGGCACGCAAATATGGCGATCAGTCGTTCAAAGCGGGCGAGAAAGACAATCTAGCCGACGAGATGGCGGATGTATTGTGGGTGCTTACCTGCTTGGCCAACCAAACAGGTGTGGACCTCACCGAAGCCATGAATCGAAATATCGAGAAGAAAACCAACAGAGATAAAGATAGACATATAAATAATCCCAAATTAAATTCATAAGAGTATGGAAACAAATAGCAAATACCGCGATGCATTAGCGAAGTACAACACCAATCTTGACGATGCTGATATCCAAAAGAAGGTAGCCGACCTTATCGCTAACAAAGTAGCCGAAAACGATACGTTGGAGGTGAAGAAATTGATGTTCAACTGCATCGACCTTACTACTCTCAACGTGACCGATAACGACGAGAGCGTGATGAAATTTACTCAAAAGGTAAACGAATTTGATGATAAATATCCTGAGTTGAAAAACGTAGGTGCTATCTGTGTATACCCTAACTTCGCAGAAGTGGTGAAAGATACATTGGATGTAGAAGGTATCGGTATCGCTTGCGTTGCTGCCTGCTTCCCTACTTCACAATCGTTCATCGAAGTAAAAATTGCAGAGACAGCTATGGCGGTAGCCGATGGTGCTACAGAGATCGATATCGTTATTTCGGTAGGTAAGTTTCTTGCTGGCGACTACGAAACAATGTGCGAAGAGATCATGGAACTAAAAGCTGCTTGTAAAGATGCACACTTGAAGGTGATCCTTGAAACTGGCGCACTCAAAACAGCTAGCAACATCAAGAAGGCTTCCATCTTATCGATGTATTCGGGCGCTGACTTTATCAAGACCTCTACAGGCAAATTAGAGCCTGCTGCTACACCCGAAGCGGCTTATGTGATGTGTCAGGCTATCCGCGAATATTATGACCTTACAGGGCTTAAAATCGGCTTTAAACCAGCTGGTGGCGTAAGCACTGTTCACGATGCATTGGTATATTACACAATCGTAAAAGAACTTTTGGGCAAAGAGTGGTTGAACAACGAACTGTTCCGTATCGGTACAAGCCGTTTGGCTAATCTACTTTTGTCGGAAATCACTGGCGAAGAGACTAAATTCTTCTAAAGATAAGAGCAAAAAGAGCCTTCTGTGGAAGGCAATAAAAAAGGATTATTCCGGCAACGGAGTAATCCTTTCTTGTTATATAGTGGTAGTAGATTAACTATTTTGAGCGATCAATAACGTAGTTGATGTAGTGATTCAATGAATCTTTAATGGGCGAATCGGGAAACTGATTCAAGATATCGATTGCCTTTTGACGATAGTTGTGCATCACCTCCTCGGCATACTCTATCCCTCCGTTCTTCTTCGTATAATCAATTAAAGAGGCAATCTCTTCCGAAGAAGCTGTGCCCTCTTTAATGCGATGAGCCAAAGAAGTAGCCCAAGCATCTTTCTTCTGATTCAACACATAGAGCACCGGCAACGTCAATTTGCCTTCAATCATATCGTTCCCGGTAGGCTTGCCAATCTCCGAACTATCCGAATAATCAAATATATCGTCTTTAATTTGGAAACAGATACCGATGTAGTCACCGAGTTGAGAAAGGTGTGTAGCGAGCTCCTGACTGGCTCTAGTAGAGATAGCCGCAGCGTGTGTGCAGGTCTCGAAAAGGATAGCTGTTTTCTTACGAATCACATCGAAATAAACAAGTTCAGAGAACTCTGAATTGGAGATATTAGCGAGTTGAAGAATCTCACCATCAGCTAATGTTCTACCCAGAGTGGCCACTACATTAACTATATCGCAATTGTAGGTTAAGCCAGCGTGTTTAAGACTTGTTGCCAGCAAGAAATCTCCCACCAGTACAGAGACTTTATTATTGAAAATAGCATTGGCAGATAGCTGACCACGGCGTTCAGTGCTCTCATCTACGATGTCATCGTGCACCAAACTGGCTGTGTGAAGCATTTCCAGTGAAGCTGCTGCATGTAATGTTTCGTCGGTGATGTCGCCCACCAAACGGGCGGCCAGAAACACAAGAATGGGACGCATCATCTTACCATTCTTATTCATTATATGCGCCAGTGCACTGTTCAATAAATCGTTATTACTATTCAGCGATTCATTGAAGAGCTGGTTGAACTTAGCCAGTTCATTTTCGATGGGTAATTTAATGAGCGTTAAGCTATCCATATAAATACTATTTTACCACAAAAGTAATAATAAAACAGTAAGTCGCTGTTTTTTTAGTAATTTTACAGTGAAAAATCAACATAAAGTGGTGAAATAATGGATAAGAATAACAAACTGTTCCTTCTGGATGCCTACGCCTTGATCTATAGAGCCTATTATGCCTTTATCAAGAACCCACGCATCAACTCAAAAGGATTGAATACTTCGGCCATTCTAGGCTTTGTCAATACCCTAGAGGACGTGCTGAAAAAAGAACAACCTACCCACATCGGTATCGCTTTCGACCCTGCCGGTCCCACCTTCCGCCACGAGCTTTTCGAAGAATATAAGGCACAACGTGAGGCTACTCCCGAGGGGATTAAGCTGGCTGTGCCTATCATTAAAGAGGTGATTAATGCCTACCGCATTCCTATACTCGAAGTGCCGGGCTTTGAAGCCGATGACGTTATTGGTACTCTTGCCACAGAAGCCGGCAAAAGGGGTATCACTACCTATATGATGACACCAGACAAGGACTATGGCCAGCTGGTGAGCGACAACGTATTTATGTATCGACCCAAATTTGGCGACAGGGAATTCGAGACGATGGGCGTTGCCGAAGTAACTGCTAAGTATGGCATCGAACGCCCCGAACAGATCATTGATCTTTTAGGATTGATGGGTGATGCCTCGGACAACATACCGGGCTGTCCGGGTGTGGGCGAGAAGACTGCGCAAAAACTAATTGCCGAATTTGGAAGCATAGAGAATCTACTACAACATACCGACCAACTAAAAGGTGCACTGAAAACAAAAGTAGAGACCAACAAAGAGAAAATAGAATTCTCTCGTTTCTTGGCTACGATCAAAACTGATGTACCTATCGAACTCGATATGGATAGTTTGAAAAAAGAGGAGCGCGACTGGGACAAGCTTCGTCAAATTTTTGATGAACTTGAATTTCGTCAGTTGGTGGACCGACTTTTCAAGAACCACACTCCTACTCCACCCGCCAACACCGAACCGGATTTGTTCAACACTCCAAGCGAGCCAAAAATAGGCGATTTGTTTGCAGAAAATCCGACCGAGGAACAGGAAGCTGAAAAAAAATCGATTCTAGAGCGGTTAGAAAACGTAGATTACAACTACCAATTGCTTGATACAAAGGAGAAAAGAAGCGAATTTGTTCAAAAACTATTGACAACGAAAATTTTCGCTCTAGACACGGAAACTACAGGCACCGAGCCAATGAACGCCGAACTCGTAGGATTTAGCTTTTCAACGGCCAAACATCAGGGTGTTTACATTCCCGTTCCCGAAAATCGAGAAGAGGCAATGAAAATTGTGGCCGAGTTTCGCGAAGTGCTCGAAAATGAAAAATCGATCAAGGTGGGACAAAACATCAAGTACGATCTTATCATGTTCGCCAATTATGGAGTTGAAGTGAAAGGGGTGATGTTCGACACGATGATTGCACACTATGTGTTGCAACCCGAGTTACGTCACAACATGGACTATCTTTCGGAAATCTACTTGAACTACCAACCTATCCCTATCGAAGACCTTATCGGCTCGAAAGGAAAAAATCAGAAGAGCATGCGCGACCTCTCTCCAGAAGAGGTATATAAGTACGCGTGCGAGGATACCGACGTGACACTCCAACTCAAAGAGGTATTGGAACAAGAGCTCGTGAAAAATCAGGCCGAGCAGTTGTTCTACGAAATAGAGATGCCATTGGTGCCGGTGTTGGTCAACATCGAACGCAACGGTGTGCGTATCGATACCGACGCACTCAAAGCCTCATCAGAGCACTTCACCGCTAAGATGTTAGAACTAGAGAAAGAAATCTGGATATTAGCAGAAGAGGAGTTCAACGTATCGTCGCCTAAGAAGGTAGGCGAAATTCTGTTCGAGAAGCTGAAGATCTCCGAGAAAGCCAAAAAGACAAAGACAGGACAATATACCACTTCGGAAGATGTGTTGGAGAGCCTCCGTCACAAGCACCCCATCGTGGAAAAGATACTAGACTATCGTGGCTTGAAGAAGCTGTTGAGCACCTACATAGATGCTCTACCCGAACTGATCAACCCACGCACGGGGCATATACACACCTCGTTCAACCAAACGGTGACAGCCACAGGTCGTCTAAGTTCGAGCAACCCTAACTTGCAAAACATCCCTATCCGCGACGACAACGGCAAGGAGATTCGCAAGGCGTTTATCCCCGAACAAGGATGCCTATTCTTCTCGGCCGACTACTCGCAGATTGAACTACGCATCATGGCCCACCTCAGTGGTGATAAGAATATGATTGACGCCTTTAACAGCGGTCACGATATCCATGCAGCCACGGCAGCAAAGATCTACAAAGTGCCTATCAGTGAGGTGACTTCGGATATGCGCCGCAAGGCTAAGACAGCCAATTTTGGCATTATCTACGGCATCTCTGTATTCGGCCTGGCCGAACGTATGAACGTTGACCGTAAGGAAGCAAAAGAGCTGATTGAAGGCTATTTTGAGACCTATCCGGACGTGAAGCGCTACATGGACAACTGTATCAACGAAGCTCGCGAAGATGGCTTTGTAGAGACTGTATTCCACCGCAAACGTTTCTTGCCGGATATCAACTCGCGCAACTCCATCGTGCGAGGTTATGCAGAGCGAAATGCCATCAACGCACCGATTCAAGGTAGTGCTGCCGACATCATCAAAGTAGCTATGATACGTATCTACCACCGCCTGAAAAATGAAGGTCTACAAACCAAAATGATTCTACAGGTACATGATGAATTGAACTTCAGCGTTCCGGTTCACGAGCAGTTATTTTTACAAAGTTTGGTCATCGAGGAGATGGAACAAGCCTACAAAATGCACGTCCCCTTACAAGCCGATTGTGGTTGGGGCAAGAACTGGTTGCAAGCACACTAGTCTTTGCAATAGCATAAAATAAGGAAACGGATGATAGGACTTTTGCAGGTCTTATCATCCGTTTTTTTGTTGGGACACAAGAGGGTAAATCTCAAATCAAGGGGAGAGCACTAATGCATCTTCTCAATGAGGAAAGCCATAGAAAAGTGAAATCTATCTATAAAAAACTACAGCATATTTGTAAACTATTGTAACCACCATTAAGAACTGTAAATCAGCGTTTAGTGACCACGCCTACTCAGCGCGGTAGGTAGCTGTACTCAGCACGGTAGCAAGCCGTGGTTAGCGAGGTGAGTAGCTGTGGTTAGCAAGGCAGATGCTTAATGAGAGGTTTGCTCCCACTCTCCCCTATAGTTTTTCCTGAAAAATACACCTGACTCTTGGTCGCTCATCAGAAAATCACTAGAATATTTATCTTTCTTGCAGCGGACTCTACGATTTCCTATTTCGATATAAACGAAAGCTTCTTCTTCACGCTTCTCTCTTTCTCGTTTATCTTTCTCCTTATTTATCGCTTCCCAATTCTTATCATAAGTTTTAAACTCAAAACTATTATTGTTGGAGTAAGACATCACATAGTTACATTTGTTGCATTTGCAGCTATAGTCCACATGGTAAAACTTGGTATTATAGTTAGTGATGCTATGATATAAGTCTTCGGAGGAGCGATTAAGTCTAGTATAAACATTGCTGAAAGAAAGCTTTTCGGTGTATCTACCTTGGCATTTAGGACATGAAGATTGCTCTATAGCACTCTCTGATTTACGCGTAGAGTAGTGTTCATCTCCACACTTCTTACAAGTACGAAGAACTTGAAAACTCTTGGTTATATACTTCGAGAAGTCAGCAGCACCTTTTAATTCATTATCTCCACAACCATTGTTGTAAAGCTTTATATCGGGGCCATAAGCATACTCTGTTTTGAGTAATTTCTCTGTAAAATCAAACTTATTGTGACTTTTGCAAACGGGACATATTATATCTTCTATCGCCTCGTTGCATAAGATGATAAACAGTGACATTTCAATTCCATAAGTCACCAGTAGAATCCACCAATACGAATGCCATTTCTCAAAACTATATAACATGCAGATGTAGCAAGAGAAGAGCATTAAAACAGTTAGCAGAAACTTCGCAATGCCATTGCTCATATGAACCATCTTTCGTATACCTTTCACTATCAGGAAACAAAGACCGCAAATAGCTGCTATAACAAGTATACTGACTACGAAATAGATTAAGAAATCAGAAAAATAATCATTGGCAAGACTACGGTTTTTGTTCTCAACAAAACCAATCTTCGAAAGGGTAAATGCAATAATCTCATTGGCAAAAGGAAGTAAACCATAAGTGTTTCTTCTGATATCGGCGGGTATTACTACAGATTGCACCACTCTATTGTCGTCTGTTTTGAGCAGAACCCCCTCGTAACGTTTAATACCATCCATATAAACCACATGAGGGAAATAGAATTTATTAGTCTTAAAACTACCCTCACTATAGGGTCCCCAGATGGTTTCTACTTCGGATATAGGCTTGCCCACAACATCTCCATTATTAACCATAGAGCCACAAGTGACATACATACGTTTATTATGATCGATAAATGGTAGTGGAGATTCGGTTTCTACATAATAGGAATTTAGATAGGCGCGAGTTCCATCAGGAGCCTCAACAACCACCTTTGGATTCCCATAGTCGTAAACCTGAAAGTAGGCTTTAAGCCCTTTCGTCTTTTTTGAAAAAGTATAGGCTTTAAACTCCAACACCTTGTTGTCAGACAATACCACTTTACAGTCTTCGGTAAGCTTACAATCAATTGCAGTGAAGCCAGGTGGTGGTACTGATGGAGAGTTTTCTACAGCAGGAGTCGTGTTTGCACAGAGCAGAGAGGGTATAAAAAAGAAGATAATAAAGCAAAACAGCTTCGTGATGTTGTTAAAACCTGGCGGGCAGATCATCTTGACATAATTCATAATAGCATATATAAGAAGGTTAGTAATATGTTCTAATCAATAAGAGTAAAGAAGCAAGTCAATAAAGATCATTTAGACTTGCATAGGGTAAAGTTATAGATAATTTTTAAAGTGGATGTCACTTAAATTAACTTTTGGCTGCAAGGAGTAAAATTCCCTCATTTACAATAACCCAAAATGATTAAAACTTTAATATTGATATGTATAGAGGGAGCAACATCGGCTCATTGCACTGTATAGAACGTGGCATAAAGGATGTTGCAATAGGGGACACAGCATCAGCGTCCTGAATCCATAAGATGTAGCGGCACAGCCTGCTGTGCCCACATGCCGCACGGGAAAATACAAGGCCATAAATACATGTGTTGTATTGGACGTAGTGTTGGACGGCACAGCAGGCTGTGCCACTACTGTTATCCAGATGTTGATAGATACGGTCACGAGAAAGATAATATCAAAAATGGGCAGATATCTTTCAATTCATAACATGCACAGCCTTACAAAAGAAAGCAAATAAGATTAAACACAAACCTACTTACAATTCGAAAGCAAATAGGCGAAATATAACAGAAAAACAGACATTTATAATTAATAAAGCACATAAATAGGGCGTTTTAGCTACCAAAACACCTGTTTCAAATCAAAAGCAAATCCATTATCAATCTTTAACAAAAGAAACTTTCGTCACCAAAAACGCCCTATTATCCTCTTGACATATATCAATTTTGGCCTTTTGGTGAACTTTCGTGTGTCAATATGTAATCTGAAGCTACTTTTTGGAACTTGTAGGGCAGCTTGCCTCTATCATATAGTCAGAAAATAAACGTAAAATCTTGCATTGTTTCAAACTTTCGCTTTATATTTGCCTCAGAAATCAAAAACAAACAAATCATTTTGATAATAACAATCTAAAAATAACTAAGCCATGAAAACTAAATTCTTATTCAAAACAATCTTTGCAGCAGTTGCTATTATGATGAGTGTATCATTTGTATCGGCTCGTGGTTTCGACGGGAATCTAATCCACAACATCGAAGAAGTTGATGGAGTAATGGTAGCCCAAACCGTATACAAGAAAGATGGCAACACGCTAAGCAACTACATGAAATACAATTATAAATACGATGATCAAAAGCGCATGACTGAGAGCGAAACTCAAAAGTGGAACGCTAGCAAGAACAACTGGCAAAGCGATCTTCGTGTGACTTACACATATAGCGGTAAAACCGTTACTACTAGCTACTACAAATGGGATAGCAAAAAGAAAACATTTGTATTGGCTCCTGAAATGACCGTTACAATGGACATAATGTAAAAAACAAAAACTCTAACAACCAATCTTTTTATAACAACCTCTCTCTAATAAGATTAAAACACTAGAAATAACAAAGAAAAAATAGTGGATAGTGCTGCGCTTGCGATAAGTGTGGCACTTTTTTTATCTGCATACATCAATGAAGTGCAAAAGTCCTTTCACTCTGTTATAAGAATCCTACTATCAGAAACAATCTCGTAATATTGCTCGTTAAATAGCTGATAAGCGCAAATATTGATTATCTTTGCACTCAATAAAAAGATTTATAAGGACATACACGAAGCTAATGAGTTCATTAAACTTCACCAACATGTTGACAAAAGCCGTCGATGAGCTTTCGGAGAGCCAATCGTACAAGGGACTGTTCCACCAACACAGAGATGGTGAACCGCTGCCTTCTGCCCGTGTGCTACGCGAAATCATTGACCTTTCACGCGCTATTCTTTTCCCCGGCTACTTTGGTAACTCTACCATCAACAGCCACACCATCAACTACCACATCGGAGTAAACGTAGAAACGTTGTTCAATCTGCTCACCGAACAGATCTTAGCAGGTCTTTGTTTTGCGGGAAGCGGAGATTGCGACTGTCTTAGCGAGCCTAAACGCGAAGAAGCTGCACGATTATCGGCTGCCTTCATCAGCCGTCTTCCTGCGCTACGACATATTTTGGCTACCGATGTAGAGGCCGCCTACAATGGCGACCCAGCTGCCGAAAGCTTTGGCGAGGTAATCTGCTGTTATCCTGCTATTAAGGCTATCAGCAACTATCGTATAGCTCACGAACTTCTGAAACTCAACGTACCACTGATTCCACGCATCATCACCGAGATGGCGCATAGCGAAACAGGTATAGATATACATCCTGCCGCACAGATTGGAGGCTACTTCACCATCGACCACGGCACAGGTGTAGTGATTGGTGCTACCAGCATCATTGGCAACAATGTGAAGCTCTACCAAGGGGTGACTCTTGGAGCAAAAAGTTTCCCTCTCGACGAAGATGGCAAGCCAATAAAAGGCATTGCACGTCACCCTATCTTGGAAGATGACGTGATCGTCTACTCCAATGCCACTATCCTAGGCCGCATCACCATCGGTGCAGGGGCCACAGTGGGCGGCAATATTTGGGTGACAGAGAACATTCCTGCCGGTGCGCGCATCGTGCAGCCTAAAGCAAAGAAATAGAGTTCGCCACGGTGTGACGATCGACGATGTACCCACCGTTGCGCGAAATAGAAAATATTTAAACTATCCATTAACTAAAACAGCCAGGCTCACAGAGAAGAGACTCTACCGGCACTAGGCACACTATTCATTATGAGTGAACAATTTGAGATGATAGCCAAAACCTTTCAGGGATTAGAAACCGTATTGGCAGAAGAGTTGATGAACCTAGGCGCAAACGATATCCAAATCGGACGCCGTATGGTATCTTTCAGCGGTGACAAAGCGATGATGTACAAAGCCAACTTCTGCCTGCGTACTGCTATCCGCATTTTGAAACCGATCAAGAACTTCAAGGCAAAGACTGCCGATGAGGTATATGAAGAGGTTAAGAACTTCCCTTGGGAGGAAATATTGGACGCTAAAAAGACTTTTGCAGTAGATGCAGTGGTGTTTAGCGAAGAATTCAGACACTCTAAGTTTGTGTCCTATAAGGTAAAAGATGCTATCGTGGACTACTTCCGCGAAAAGACCGGCGAACGTCCATCGGTTCGCATCAACAAGCCTGATGTATTGATTCATATTCATATCGCACAGCACGACTGTTCGTTGGCGCTCGACTCATCGGGCGAATCGCTTCACCGTCGTGGCTACCGCCAAGAGGCTGTAGAAGCTCCTCTAAACGAGGTATTGGCTGCGGGTATGATCTTAATGACCGGCTGGAAAGGCGAATGTGACTTGATCGACCCTATGTGTGGTTCGGGCACAATTCCTATTGAAGCGGCACTTATCGCTCGCAACATCTATCCGGGCGTATTCCGTAAAGAGTTTGCTTTTGAGAAGTGGAACGACTTCAACCAAGAACTTTTCGACGAGATATACAACGACGATAGCCAAGAACGTGAATTCGAACATAAGATCTATGGCTTCGACAACAACCCTAAGGCACACGAGATTGCTCTATTCAATGTAAAAGCAGCTGGTGTATCGCGCGATATCGTGTTGAAGGTTCAACCTATCCAACAATTTACAAAACCCGCTGAGAAAGCGTTGATGGTAACCAATCCTCCTTACGGAGAGCGTATCTCTACCAACGACCTTCTTGGACTTTACAAGATTATCGGCACCAAGCTGAAACATGAATTTAGCGGCAACGATGCTTGGATTCTATCCTATCGCGAAGAGTGTTTCGAACAAATCGGCTTGAAACCTAGCGAGAAGATTGAACTTTACAATGGTGCACTAGAGTGCCAATTCCGTAAATATGAGCTGTTTGATGGTCGTTACAAAGATTTCAAAACAGAACTAAACGAGAATGGCGAAGAGGTTGCAACAGGCGAAGAAGGCGATAAACCTAAATATGAACGCCGCGAACCAAGAGAACGTAGCGAAAGAGGCGAACGCCGTAGCTTTGGCGACCGCAAACCACGCGAAGGTGGCGAACGTCGCAGTTTTGGCGATCGTAAACCACGCGAAGGCGGTGAACGTCGTAGTTTTGGCGACCGTGCACCACGTGAAGGTGGAGAACGTCGTAGCTTTGGCGACCGTAAGCCACGCGAGGATGGCGAAAGACGCCCATTCAGATCACGCGAAGATGGCGAACGTCGCAGCTTTGGCGACCGTAAACCACGCGAAGACGGTGAAAGACGCCCATTCAGATCGCGCGAAGGTGGCGAACGTCGCAGCTTTGGCGACCGCAAACCACGCGAGGATGGCGAAAGACGCTCATTCAGATCACGCGAAGGCGGCGAACGTCGTAGCTTTGGTGATCGTGCACCACGCGAACCAAAAAGCCGTGAAACACTAAGAGAAGAGCGTAAGAATCTTTTCGATAAAGGCACTAATGAATAACTTTAAAGTGTAATATAAAATGCAGGCAGGCCCACAAAGCCTGTCTGCTTTAACCTAGAAAAAACGGAAAATGAAACTAAGGAGATCACTACTAGGGCTATTTGCCTTGCTATCTATCTGTATGACCGCACAAAACACTAAACTACCCACTTTGGAGGACCTGATACCGGGAGGTGCTACTTACCGCTTTGCCGAGAATATCTATAACCTGCAGTTTTGGGGCGATAACTATGTGTTGCCCGGCATTGAGGAGATGACTATCGTTAACCCTAAAACGGGGAAAACACTCTACAACGTGACGCTAGACCAGGTGAACACCACTCTCGAAGCGGCCGACCTACTTCCTATCAAACATTTCTACTCTGTGACCTTTCCATGGTCCGACCAACCCGACATGCTTATCAGCAAACCCGGGAAATATATACTTTACAACTTTGCTACCAATAAGATTGACCGTGTCATTGATCTGCATGCCGATGGGATGAATCAAGACTTCAACAACGAAAGCAAACATGTGGCTTTCACGAAGAAGAACAATCTATATGTGGACGACAAACGCATCACCGACAACCCAGAAGGCGTGGTTAGCGGACAATCTGTTCACCGCAACGAGTTCGGTATCTCTAAGGGCACATTCTGGAGTCCTAAGGGCGATAAACTAGCTTTCTACCACATGGACGAAAGCATGGTGAGCGAATATCCTCTTGTAGATGTAACTGCCCGTGTAGCCGAACCTAACAACATTCGCTACCCCATGGCCGGCATGACTAGCCACAAGGTACAAGTAGGGGTATACAATCCTGCCACTCAGGAGACTATCTTCCTGAACACAGGCGATGTTACCGACCGTTACTTCAGCAATGTGTCGTGGAGTCCTGACGGTTCGAAAATCTATCTTATAGAGCTGAACCGCGACCAAAATGAAGCTAAACTTTGTCGCTTTGATGCTACATCTGGCCAATTGGAAACAGTACTGCTAGAAGAGAAGCACGACAAATACGTAGAGCCCCAAAACCCTATCATCTTCTTGCCTTGGAATGATAAGCAGTTTATCTATCAAAGTCAAAAAGACGGCTTCAACCATCTCTATCTTTACGATACGGATGGCAAATTTATCAAACAACTGACGCAAGGCGACTGGTTGGTGCAAGAGGTGCTGGGCTTTAATGCTAAAACAAAAGAGGTAATAATTGCCTCTACAGAACTTTCTCCATTAGATCGTAGCATCTATCGTGTGAATGTGAATACCGGCAAACGCACTGCTATTGGTAGCAGCAAAGGTGTGCATCGCGCGCAACTAAGCCAATCGGGCGAATGGGTGCTTGACAACTACTCTACTCCTATCGATGCCCGCAACATCGAATTGATCAATACAAAAAGCAATAAGTCCACTCGCCTACTTACAGCGGCCAATCCGTATGCAGAGTTTGATATGCCTACCGTTGAGATGGGTACCATTAAAGCGGCCGATGGAGTGACCGACCTCTACTACCGCCTGATTAAACCTGCTGATTTTGACAGCACTAAGGTCTATCCAGCAATCGTGTATGTATATGGTGGCCCTCATGCGCAAATGATTAACAACAGCTTTAACAACAGTGCTCGTGGATGGGACTTATATATGGCCAACAAGGGCTACATCATGCTTACGGTAGACAATCGTGGCAGTAGCAACCGTGGTTTAGAATTTGAAAATGCAACCTTCCGCAACCTAGGTATCGAGGAAGGTAAAGACCAAGTAAAAGGAGTGGAGTTGCTCCAATCTCTTCCTTACGTAGATGCCAACCGCATCGGTATTCATGGCTGGAGCTTTGGTGGACACATGACTACAGCTCAGCTACTTCGCTACCCCGAACTCTATAAAGTAGGCGTTGCCGGCGGGCCGGTAATAGACTGGGGCTACTACGAAGTGATGTATGGCGAACGCTATATGGACACGCCCGAGACGAATCCCGAAGGCTACGAAGCCGGCAATCTCAACAACTTGGCAGGCAACCTTAAAGGTCGCTTACTAATGATACATGATGACCAAGACGATACCTGTGTGCCACAGCATACACTATCATTCATGAAGGCTTGCGTGGACGCTCGCACCTATCCCGACCTGTTTATCTATCCTGGGCACAAGCACAACGTAATGGGCCGCGACCGTGTGCATCTGCACGAAGTTATCACCCGCTATTTTGAAGATCATTTATAACAACCATAACTCACTTTATATTCGTATGAAAATCTTATTATTAGGCTCTGGTGGCCGCGAACACGCTTTAGCTTGGAAGATTGCTCAAAGCCCTAAAGTTGAAAAACTATATATCGCTCCGGGTAATGCAGGTACTGCACTGGTAGGCGAGAATCTGCCTATTAAAGCTACCGACTTCGAAGCTTTGAAAGCTTTCGTTTTGAACGAAAAGGTAGATATGATTGTGGTAGGTCCTGAAGATCCATTGGTGAAAGGTATCTACAACTATTTCAGCACTCAACCCGAAACTTGTCATATCCCGGTTATTGGTCCATCGAAAGAGGGTGCCACACTAGAGGGTAGCAAAGACTTTGCAAAAGCATTTATGCAACGTCACAACATCCCTACAGCTCGCTACAAGAGTATCACTAAAGACAATCTAGAAGAAGGTTTGGCTTTCTTAGAAGAACTAGAAGCACCTTATGTGTTGAAGGCTGATGGTCTTTGCGCCGGTAAGGGTGTGTTGATTCTTCCTACGCTTGAAGAGGCAAAGAAAGAGCTTCAAGAGATGCTTAGCGGTATGTTTGGCGACGCTTCGGCTACTGTGGTTATCGAAGAGTTTCTTAGCGGTATCGAATGCAGCGTATTTGTATTGAGCGACGGTACAAACTACAAGATATTGCCTGTAGCAAAAGACTATAAACGTATTGGCGAAGGCGATAAAGGCCTAAACACAGGCGGTATGGGTAGTGTAACTCCCGTTCCATTTGCCGATGAGGTGTTTATGGAGAAAGTACGCACTCGCATCATCGAGCCAACTGTAAACGGTCTACGTGCCGAAAATATTGACTATAAAGGCTTCATCTTCCTTGGTCTTATCAAAGTGAAAGAAGAGCCAATGGTGATTGAATACAACGTTCGTATGGGCGATCCAGAGACTGAGAGCGTGATGCTACGTATCAAGAGCGACTTGGTAGACCTCCTAGAAGGTGTAGCCGAAGGCAACCTCGACACGAAGACGCTGGAGATGGATCCACGTGTGGCAGCTTGTGTGATGATGGTAAGCGGTGGCTACCCAGAACACTACGACAAAGGCTTCGAAATTACAGGCCTTGACGAAGCGGCTAAAACCGACAGCATCGTGTTCCACGCAGGTACTACTTTCAAAGATGGTAAAGTGGTGACCGACGGTGGTCGTGTAATCGCTATCAGCTCGTATGGCGACACAAAAGAGGAAGCATTAGCGAAGAGTTATAAAGTGGCAGAGATGATTCAATTCGAGAAGAAGAATTATCGCCGCGATATCGGTTTTGACTTGTAATGGCAAGAAAAAACTTTCAAAGCAATGTAGCGACAGGCAGATGGACACTGCCTGTCGTTATCATGGCAAGTGCCTTGTTCTGGGGTACAACGGCCATCATCTTCCCTACTCCAACACCCGACACAACAGGTAGTTACCCTTTGTGGCTCACTACAAACCTATCTCTTGTCTTGCCTAAATGGGCAGGCCAGATCATAACCTTTCTGCTCTATGCATTGATCGGTAACCTGCTCATCGAGCTAAACAATAAGTTTGCCATCATCCGTACCCGAGCTACCGTTCAAACCTCATTCTTCTATCTGCTGATTGCGGTTTGCCCCTTCGTTCATCAGATTTATACGGGGAGTCTTGCCGCTCTTGGCATGTTCCTAGCCCTCTTTTTTATTTTCAGAAGCTATCAATCGCCATCCGGCAATAGCGATTTTTTCAATTCGTTTTGTTTCATCGGAGGAACGAGTCTTTTCTTTCCACAAATACTCTATTTAGCTCCTTTTTGGTTACTATCAGCAGCTAAGTTTCAACCGCTTAGTCTACGCAACCTTTGCTCGGCTATTATAGGTCTTATATTCCCTTATTGGTTTCTATTTGGCTATGCTTTCTTTTGGGGAGATATAACGCTATTCTATCAACCCTTCATCGACTTAACCACCTTTACACCGTCTTTTCAGCTGAGTCAATGTTCGTGGAACGAGATCGTTGTGTATGCCTATATGTTGCTTCTCTATCTAGCTGCGATAGTGCACCGTGTGCTCAATGGACATCGTAACAATATACGTACCAGTGCGTTTCTAGATTTTCTGATCACAGTATCATTCTTTATTTTTGCTTTGGGATTAATTCAACCCGAGCTCAGTATCAGTCTGCTACCAGTGCTCACCCTATTCATTAGTATTCTCATTGGCCAAGTGTTTTCTACGACTAACACCAAGGCCTCTAATATATTTTTCATTGCCTCACTAGCCATGCTTTTATTCTTATTCGCTTTTAACCTATGGATGCCTTTTTAGATACCATTGTACAAATCCTCATCAATTGGGGGATACTAGGTCTGTTTCTTTCGGCCTTACTAGCGGGAAGTGTGTTCCCGTTTAGCTCAGAATTAGTGCTTGTGGCCGTGGCTCAAGCCGGACTAAACCCATGGCTGTGCCTAATGGCAGCAACCGCTGGCAACGTATTGGGTGGGATGACCTGCTACTGGATGGGCCATCTCGGGAAATTAGAATGGGTGGAGAAACATTTCCATATCAAGAAGGAAAAAGTGATGAAGATGGAAAAGTCTCTTCAAGGGAAAGGGGCATGGATGGCCATTTTTGCCTTCCTCCCTATTATTGGGAGCGTTCTTTCGGTAGCTTTAGGCTTTATGCGAGCCAATGTGCCTATCACGGTTGTTGCTATGGCTATCGGCAAGTTTATACGCTATGCCATCATCCTGTTTGCTGTAAACGGTGCTATTAGCGCCCTATTTTAAAAGATTGTAGCGATGAAAAGAATCATTGAGAAGACGGAAGATGGTAGTGCTACACTATTTGTTCCCGAACTGGACGAGCACTATCACTCCACAAAAGGGGCGCACACTGAGTCGCAGCATATCTTTATTGATATGGGACTAAAAGCAAGTAAAGCCGAAGTGCCTTGTGTGCTAGAGGTTGGCTTTGGCACCGGTTTAAATGCACTTCTTACACTAGAAGAGGCCGACAAAGGGCAACGCAAAGTGGAATATATCTCACTGGAGCGCTATCCGCTTACTTGGCAAGAAATAGAGCCACTAAACTACAGCAACAACCCCCTATTTGAAAAAATGCACTCCACTCCTTGGGAGGAGCGTACAATAATATCACCCTACTTTGCGTTGAAGAAGGTGGAAGCAGATGCTAACGTTTGTATTGCTCAACTAGAACCCGAAAGCATAGATGTGGTCTATTTCGATGCATTTGCACCGGAAAAGCAGCCTGAGATGTGGAATTCTGCTATTTTTGAACAATTGTATGCCGCAATGCGTATAGATGGTATACTGACTACTTATTGCGCCAAAGGCGTGGTAAGAAGAATGCTGCAAGCGGCTGGTTTTATGGTGGAACGTCTACCTGGACCTCCGGGAGGAAAGAGAGAGATATTAAGAGCGAATAAGCTTTAAACAAAGAGAATATGGTGAGAAGAGTTTTATTGATGATGATTGCTGTGGTATTGATATGTTCATGCCAGAATAAAAATAAATCTGGCGAGGATAAACCAGTGATTATGGTCACCATTGAGCCACAACGTTACTTTGCCGAAGCAATAGCCGGTGATAAGTTCAACGTGATGGCCATCGTTCCGAAAGGTAGTAGCCCTGAAAGCTATGATCCTACCCCACAACAGCTTATCTCGCTGAAGAATAGCCAAGCTTACCTGCGCATTGGTTATATCGGCTTCGAACAAGTATGGCTCGATAGACTTCTCGAAAATACTCCTCACTTACAAGTATTTGATACCTCTAAAGATATCGATGTTATGATTGATACCAGCGAACATGAGCACAATCATGAACAAGGCGAACATAACCATAAGTGTGGTGTAGGCGGAATAGAACCACATGTGTGGAACTCGCCCAACAACGCCCTTGTTATTGCAAGAAATACCTATCGTGCACTTAGCCAGCTCGACAAAGAGAACGAACCTTACTACTTTGCACGTTATGATAGCTTATGCCAGACAATTGCCCAAACAGACAGCATCATTCGTAAGGAGCTGAGCAAGCCCAATGCAGCAGAGAGCTTTATTATTTATCATCCCGCTCTTTCTTACTTTGCACGCGACTATGGGTTGCAGCAAGTATCTATTGAACTGAATGGTAAAGAGCCTTCTCCTACACATCTGAAAGAGTTGGTCGACTTTTGTGAGGCCAACAATGTGCACACCATCTTTGTGCAACCTGAGTTTGATAAACGCAATGCTCAACTGATAGCCAATGAAATTGGTGCTGCTATCATTACTATCAATCCGCTAAGCTACGACTGGAACAACGAAATGATTGCTGTAGCCAAAGCGCTAGCCAAGAACAAAGGGAAAGAGTTGAATGAGTAAACCTATTATCGAAATAGAGGGACTATCTGCCGGCTACAACGGCCACACTGTGCTCCATGACATCAATCTAAATATCTACGAGCGCGACTTCTTGGGCATAATTGGCCCAAATGGTGGAGGAAAAACTACACTTATCAAATGTATCCTAGGACTGTTACAGCCCACCAAAGGGACAATTATAAAAAATTGCTCCAGCATAGGCTATCTTCCTCAGTACAATATGATTGATAAGAAGTTTCCTATCTCCGTAAAGGAGGTTATCCTTTCGGGACTTTCTTCTCAGAAATCCCTTCTGAAACGATTTTCTCAACAACAACACTTAAAAGTAAACGAGGTAGTAGACCGTATGGGACTCAATGGCTTAGAAGACCGAGCTATTGGCGAACTAAGTGGCGGTCAGCTGCAGCGTGCACTGCTAGGTAGAGCCATCATTAGCGACCCTGCTATGGTGATTCTCGACGAACCTAGCACCTACATTGACAAGCAGTTTGAAGCTCGTCTTTATCAACTATTGGCCGACCTCAACCATACCTGCGCCATCGTCTTGGTGAGCCACGATATTGGTACAGTGCTACAACAAGTAAAGTCGATTGCCTGCATCAACGAAACGATCGATTACCATCCAGCAAACGAAGTAGACGGAGAGTGGTTGGAGAAGAATTTCAACTGCCCTATCGAGTTGTTGGGTCATGGCAGCTTGCCTCATCGCATACTTGCCGACCATCATCACCATACACACAAATAGGGATTTCTACCCTACAATATGCTAGTAAATGCCTTCTTCTGGACTTATATTTACATTGTTTATAGAGCATATCACACCAAAATCACTATCTTTGCGACACTTAACATGTTAATAAATAAATAACTATCGTTTAATGAAACAGTACAAAACCGTAAACAACCTACTCGGCTGGCTTACTTTCATTATCGCAGGCACTGTTTACTGCTTAACCATCGAGCCGACGGCTAGCTTCTGGGACTGCCCGGAATTTATCACGACAGCTGCGAATTTAGAGATTGGACACCCTCCCGGTGCACCCTTCTTTATGCTTACAGGCAATTTATTCACACAATTTGCAAGCGATGCCTCTTCTATCGCCAAGATGGTGAACTACATGAGCGCATTGATGAGTGGAGCTTGTATCATGTTCCTATTCTGGACGATCACTCACCTTGTGCGTCGCCTTATAGTAGATGATAACGAGGGAATCAATATCACCAAACTAATCACTATCATGGGGAGTGGACTTGTGGGCGCAATGGCCTTCACGTTCAGCGATACCTTCTGGTATAGCGCAGTAGAAGGCGAGGTTTACGCCTACTCTTCACTGTTCACAGCCGTAGTATTTTGGCTTATCCTGAAGTGGGAAGATGCTGCCGATCAGCCCCATGCCGACCGTTGGTTGGTGCTTATCGCCTACCTCACCGGACTCAGTATTGGTGTCCATCTTCTAAATCTACTTTGTCTACCTGCCATCGTATTGGTGTATTACTACAAGCGTGTGCCCAATGCTAACCTAAAAGGTTCATTGCTAGCACTTCTCGGATCGGGTTTATTAGTAGGTATCGTGCTATACGGTATCGTTCCAGGAGTTGTAAAAGTGGGTGGTGTATTCGAAATATTCTTTGTAAATACACTTGGAATGGGCTTCAATGTGGGTGTGGTCATCTACTGCATCGTATTGGCAGCTACTATCATCTGGGGTGTCTACGAAACCTATACAGACCGTAGCCGTAAGTTAATGAATATCTCTTTCTTAACTACGTTTACCCTTCTTGGTATTCCTTTCTACGGCCATGGTGCAGGTAGCATTGTTATCGGTATCATCATAGTTTCTGCATTGGCGGCTTATCTATTCTTGGTAGTAGATAAGAAATACAGATTGTCGGCACGCGCCATGAATACGGCTATGCTATGCACCATGATGATTATGGTGGGCTATGCCTCGTATGCGGTTATCGTGATTCGTTCGATGGCCAATACGCCAATGGACCAAAACTCTCCAGAGGATATCTTTACGCTAGGCGAATACTTAGGACGTGAGCAGTATGGTACTCGCCCACTGTTCTACGGACAGACTTATGCGTCGAAAGTAGAATTGAAAGAGGAAAACGGCTACTGTGTGCCTGTTGAGTCAAGCAGCACTACTAAGTGGATTCGTAAAGAGAAAACAAACCCCAACGAAAAGGATACGTATATCGAAGTTCCCGGACGTACGGAGTACAAATATGCCCAAAACATGTTATTCCCACGTATGTATAGCAGCTCGCACGCGCAGCAATATCAATCGTGGGTAGATATCAAAGGCACCCCTCAGCCCTACGACCAATGTGGTGAAATGATTACGGTGAATATCCCTACACAATGGGAAAACATCGTATTCTTCTTCCGCTATCAGCTAGACTTTATGTATTGGCGCTACTTTATGTGGAACTTCGCCGGCCGTCAAAACGACATTCAAGGTAATGGCGAAATTGAGCATGGCAACTGGATCACCGGTATTCCATTTATCGACAATATCCTAGTAGGCGATCAGACATTACTGCCCGATGACCTTCGTGAAAACAAAGGCCGCAACGTCTTCTACTGTTTGCCTTTGATTCTAGGTATCATCGGTCTGCTATGGCAAGCTTTCCGCAAGGAACGTGGCATACAGCAGTTCTGGGTAGTGTTCTTCTTGTTCTTTATGACAGGTATCGCTATTGTGCTTTACCTCAACCAAACTCCTATACAACCACGCGAACGCGACTATGCCTATGCAGGTTCGTTCTACGCATTTGCTATATGGATTGGTATGGGTGTAGCGGGTATCGTACATCTTATCGATAAATATTTGAAGAAGAACAATGCCGTGACAGCAGCAGCTACATCAGCCGTATGTCTACTTGTACCTGTGCAGATGGCTAGTCAAACATGGGACGACCACGACCGCAGCGACCGCTATGTGGCGCGCGACTTTGGCCAAAACTACTTGATGTCTATGCAAGAAGAAGGCAACCCTATCATCTTTACAAATGGCGATAACGACACCTTCCCATTGTGGTACAACCAAGAGACCGAAGGGTTCCGTCAGGATACACGTACTTGTAACTTGAGCTACCTACAAACCGATTGGTATATCGACCAAATGAAGCGTCCGGCATGGGACTCTCCATCGTTGCCTATCACTTGGGACCGTATCGAGTATGTAGAAGGTACTAACGAATATGTGCCTATCCGCCCCGAATACAAGAAACAAATCGACCAGATCTATGCAGAGCTTGCCGAGAAAGGTACTGCACAAGATAAAGAGGCTATCTACGCTCGCTTTGGTGAGAACCCCTACGAGTTGAAGAATATCTTGAACTATTGGGTGAGAAATAATAGCCAAAATGGTGGCGCTTTCATCCCTACGGATAGCATTGTAATAAAGATTGATAAAGAGGCAGTGCTTCGCAGTGGTATGACTATTCCTGCTGCTCTAGGCGACTCAATCCCCGAGTATATGAGCATCTCCTTGAAAGGCAAACGTGCTTTATATAAGAGCGAATTGATGATGCTTGAAATGCTAGCCAACGCTAACTGGGAACGTCCTATGTATATGGCCGTGACTGTAGGTAGCGAAAACCGTCTAGGCATGGACAAACACTTTGTTCAAGAAGGATTGGCATCACGTTTCACTCCTTTCAATACGCAAGAACTAGGTGCAACCATCGATAGCGAGAAGATGTACGACAACTTGATGAACAAGTTCAAGTTTGGCGGTATCGAAACTCCGGGCATCTATCTAGACGAAAACACGATGCGCATGGTGTTCACTCACCGTCGTCTATTCGGTATGCTTGCCGAACAGCTTCTAAAAGAAGGTAAGAAGGATAAGGCACTAGAAGTTCTAGACTATGCCGAAGAGGTGATTCCAGCCTACAACGTACCTTACGATTGGCAAAATGGTGCACTCCAAATGGCCGAATCGTACTATAGACTTGGTGAAAAAGAGAAAGCCGATAAGATAATGGAGGCAATGGCCGATAAGTCGGTTCAATACCTCACTTGGTATCTATCACTACGTTCTAATCTTCTAAAAACTTCATCGCGTGAAGTAGAATACCACTTGGCTCTACTCAACGAAGAGGTGAAAGTTTTAGACCGATACAACCCTGAGCTTGGCGAAGTATATGGCGAGAAGCTAGACGAGATCTATACCCTTTATGTGCAACGTGTAAAAGAGAACAGATAATAGAGCGCAATGTTTATTGAACAACCTCCGCAACTATTTAGAGCACTCTATCCTAAAGCCATCTTCCGGATGGATCCCAACGAAAGAGCAGTCTATCTGACTTTCGATGATGGCCCCATTCCGGAAGTGACACCATGGGTGCTCGATGTGTTGAAGAAGAACGACATTAAGGCCACCTTCTTTATGGTGGGCGACAACATTCGCAAGCATCCCGATATCTACCAAATGGTGGTGGACGCCGGTCATCGACTTGGCAATCACACTTACCACCATATACGTGGGTTTGAGCACAGTGTCACTAGCTACATGGAAGATGTGATGCAGGCCAACGAAACGATGCAATCGGATCTATTTCGTCCTCCACATGGACACATGCGATTCACACAATACCATACGCTGAAGGATCACTTCCGTATCATCATGTGGGATTTGGTGACACGCGATTACAGTAAGAAAAGGACACCAAAACAGGTGCTAGACAACGTGAAAGAGTATGTGCGAAATGGCTCCATCATCACCTTCCACGACTCACTGAAGTCTTGGAATAATGGTTGCTTAGAATATGCTTTGCCACGTTCCATAGAGTATCTAAAAGAAGAAGGATATGAGTTCAAGGTGTTTTGACACACAACAGATAAAAGCCGAAGCCTTGCGCCTCGGCTTTTCTGCTTTTGGCGTAGCTAGAGCTGAAGTTGTAGCTGTCGATGCGGCTCACTCATTCCATGAATGGATAGCTACCGGCAAGCAAGCCGGCATGCACTATATGGCCAACCACAGCGATAAACGTCTAGACCCACGCTTGCTCATGGAAGGTACCAAAAGCATCATCTCCGTGGCACTGAACTACTATCCCCAGCAACAGCTAGCCCCCGACGAATACCAATTGGCATGGTACGCCTATGGCAAAGACTATCACGACGTGATGAAAGCCAAATTAAAAGCGTTAGAGGCCTTTATTACCTCCACTCTACCCTTTCCCATCCAGACGCGCGTTTTTTGCGACACAGCGCCTGTATTGGAACGTTATTGGGCCGTACAGGCCGGATTAGGATGGATCGGGAAAAACACCCAGCTCATCCTACCCAAAGCAGGATCTACTTTCTTCTTAGGCGAACTCTTTATTGACTGCGATGCCGATTCGTACAATACCCCCCTACCCAATCGCTGCGGCAGTTGCACGAATTGTCTGGACACCTGCCCTACGCAAGCGTTGGAGGCTCCATTTTGCCTCAATTCGGGCCGATGTCTCTCCTATCTTACCATTGAGCACCGCGAAACCATTCCTGCCCTAGAAGCTTCAAAAATGAAGAATAAGATATATGGGTGTGACGACTGCCAGCGTGTCTGTCCTTGGAACAGATTTGCGCAGCCTTCACACACGGAAGAGTTTTACCCCTCCACCTCTATCCTATCTATGCAAAAAGAGGATTGGCATCAGCTTTCCGAAGAGCAATATAGAACGCTATTCAAAGGTAGTGCTGTGAAGCGTGCTAAGTATGCCGGATTGATGCGCAATATTGAAGCTGCCAAGGAGGGCTTCACGAAAAACTAACCGACACAATCACCCTATCCAACAAACCTATTTCCTTCTGACTTGTTATTTATTTAAAAGATAAACAACAAATAGAGTTATGGAAGAGAAGATATTTCACCAACCTGTGACGGATCATCCCGGAGAGAACGTCATCTTCATTGTATATAAACTACTCGACACACCCGATACTGCCGATAAGGTAAAGGATGTATGTGCCAACTTTACAGGAATGATTCGCAGCATGCAGAACAGGTTCCAAGAGTCACAATTCAGTGCCGTCATGGGATTTGGTGCTGATGCATGGAACAAGCTTTTCCCGGAACAAGGGAAACCCAAAGAGCTAGAGGTGTTTCAAGAGATTAAAGGTGATAAATACACAGCAGTATCTACCCCAGGCGACCTATTTTTCCATATTCGCGCCAAGCAGATGGGTCTATGCTTTGAATTTGCCTCTCATCTTGATACTAAATTGAAAGATGCGGTGGAGTGTGTGGACGAAACTCATGGCTTCCGCTATATGGATGGCAAGTCGATTATTGGCTTTGTGGATGGCACAGAAAACCCTGCGATTGATGCTGATGCAGTAGATTTTGGAGTGATTGGTGATGAAGATCCTGATTTCAAAGGCGGTAGCTACATCTTAGTGCAGAAATATATCCATGATATGGAGAGCTGGAATCTACTTAAAACAGAAGAGCAAGAGAAGGTAATTGGACGCCATAAATACGATGATATTGAACTTACTGACGAAGAAAAACCGGGCAATGCTCATAATGCAGTGACCAATATCGGTGATGAACTCAAAATAATACGTGCTAACATGCCGTTTGCCAACACTGCCAAAGGCGAATATGGCACTTACTTTATTGGTTACGCCCGCTATTTCACAACCACCAAAAAGATGCTTGAAAATATGTTTATCGGCGATCCTATAGGGAATACCGATCGACTGCTCGACTTCAGCACAGCCGTGACCGGTACGCTGTTTTTCGCACCCTCGTACAACCTTCTTGGAGAGCTAGGAGGCTAACTATGCTCGAATGTCAACTTAATTTTTGATAAGAATATGACACAGATTGAATCGTTACAAGAACATCTACAGCGCATCAGTATATGTGCGATGACAGACTTAGATATAGCAGTAAGCAAGTTTATTCGCGATCCCGAGAATAAGAATTTGGATGAAAAGGAACTGTTCGATAAGATTTACGAGGTTTATGGCACACGAATAATGGCTGTAGAGCACACCGCCAACACTAAAATGATGTCGCGCATCCGTGGTTGGATGATCGTCTTTGGGGTAATCTTTATCGTTACAATGATTCTATTTATCGTGTGGTTTCTTTATGCTTTGGTAAAGTAAAAATACTAACGGGCAGGAATCATCGCTGATAGCGCTATTCCTGCCCGTTTTTTTGTTGTTGGTTGTTTTAAGTTGTCAACCTGAACTTATTTAATAGTCACCGTAAGAGGTGTTTTCAGGTTCTTTGCAAAGCCTTCTACATATTGGTTCCAAGCAGCATCGGTTTGAATAGCCGCTCTGCTCCAAGCCGAACCAAAGTAATAGATATAAGAAGAGTTGGGTTTGTAGTTGCTTACAGCCAATACGTGGCCATCAGCTCCACCGCGTAGTTCGTTTTTCTCTTTTCCGCTGAACCATTGTGCTTTGGCATCAACCAAAGTGTTAGGGAATGCAGCACCCACAAAGATTTTACCGTTATCCACAGCTGGATTATCTGTTGGATCTACGTATGTGATGTAGCCTGCAGCAGCGTCAGCCACCAATTTAGCTTCGCCTTCTGCTTCGTGAAGCACCAAACCGGTTGCTACCAAAGCATCCTTAGTCAAGTTTTCATAAGCGATAACAGCTTTATTCATATAGCTATACGCATCCAAAGAGATGAAACGAGTTTCTACCACGTTGTCATCGCCTTCGAAGGTAAATGGATTGTAAACCAACTTAGCTGTGAAACGAAGTGGACCGTTGTCCAAGATCTCGTGCGCAGCAAAAGCGTAAGGATAAACGATAGAATCGCCTACCATTAGGCCGTTAGTACCACCACCAAGTGTAGGACCTACCTTGTAGCAGTCAAGGCCATTGCCATGGTCTACGTGGTAAGACACAGTCTTGTAAAGTGAATCGGCAGCAGCAGGATTAGTTTTGCGCAATTCTGCAATCTTAGCAATTGTTTCTGGGTTCAATTCTGCAGCATAGCGAGCTTCCACCACAGGCTCAGAAGTGTTGTATTTTGTCCAAACATCATAACCAAACGCACGTTCGCCACTTTGTTGCAAAGCAGGACCGTAAGCACGGTAAGCCGTTAAATCGTTTTCCCATGCGATATCATCTTTGCGCTCAGGATAGAAACGACCGCAAGCCAATGTAGGGAATGTTTCGGGTGTACCAGCTTCTATACGGTACTCCACAGCACCATTTGCCTTCACCGTTGCAGGGAAAATCAAAAGGTCGTTGTAGGTGATCTGGTAAGGTAGTTGTTTGCCTTGAGCATCTAGCACCACGATTTGAGTCGTGTCGTTCAAAGCTAGTTTAGCTTCAACCTCTTTCATAGACACTTCTACCATCTCGTTTGCACGATCGGCAGCAGAAGAGTTGGTAACAGTCACTTTCACAGTTTTGCTAGCATCGCAAGCGAAGAGCATACACACTGTAGCTACAAGCAATAAAATCTTTTTCATTTGCTGTTCTATTGATTTGTTGTTATTTGGATAGCAAAAGGGCGGAGTTTCTCCCCCGCCCTCCTAATCATCCGTGATTATTAATTATTTAGGTTGCTTGCCGATATAAGCAAGGATACCACCATCAACGTAAAGGATGTGACCGTTTACAAAGTTAGAAGCTTCTGAAGCAAGGAACACAGCAGGACCAGCAAGATCTTCTGGAGTACCCCAACGTGCAGCAGGAGTTTTAGCGATGATAAACGAATCGAATGGATGGCGTGAACCATCTGCTTGAGTCTCGCGCAATGGAGCTGTTTGTGGTGTAGCGATATAGCCAGGACCGATACCATTACATTGGATGTTGAATTCGCCATATTCAGAAGCGATATTCTTAGTCAACATCTTCAATCCACCCTTAGCTGCTGCGTAAGCCGATACAGTTTCGCGACCCAACTCACTCATCATAGAGCAGATGTTGATGATCTTACCTGCACCTTTTTTCAACATACCAGGAATCACAGCCTTAGCTACGATAAATGGGCCATTAAGGTCGATATCAATTACTTGACGGAATTCAGCAGCAGACATTTCGTGCATAGGCATACGTTTGATGATACCAGCATTGTTTACCAAGATATCGATAACACCTACTTCAGCTTCGATTTGAGCCACCATAGTGTTTACTTGGCCTTCGTTGGTTACGTCGCAAACATAACCTTTAGCAGTGATGCCATCAGCTTTGTAAGCAGCAATACCTTTGTCTACCAACTCTTGGTTGATATCGTTGAACACGATTGTTGCACCCGCGTTAGCATAAGCCGAAGCCAATGCGTAACCAATTCCGTAAGAAGCACCTGTTACTAGTGCAACTTTACCTTCAAGTGAAAAGTTTACCATAATAGTAGTTATATTTAAGAAGTTAGAAATCTAAATTATTTCAAGTCAGTGATCAAAGAGAAGTCTTGATCTCCGTAGTCAAGGTTTTCGCCACCCATACCCCAGATGAAAGTATAGTTGTGAGTAGCAGCTGCCGAGTGGATTGACCATTCTGGAGACAATACAGCTTGATCGCCCTTCATCCATAGGTGACGAGTTTCGTCTACTTCACCCATGAAGTGGCAAACAGCTTGATCAGCTGGTACTTCGAAGTAGAAATAAGCTTCCATACGACGGCTGTGTACGTGAGCTGGCATTGTGTTCCACACGCTACCTGGAGCCAATTCTGTCATACCCATTTGAAGTTGACAAGTAGGCAACACTTGGTTTACAATCATCTTGTTGATGTTGCGGTGGTTTGAACCTTCCAATGAACCCATTTCTGCAACGATAGCATCGTCTTTAGTCACCTTCTTATCAGGATAGTTAGTGTGAGCTGTCAATGAGTTGAAGTAGAACTTAGCAGGGTTGCTAGCATCTACGCTTTCGAAAGTCACTTCACGGTCGCCCGAACCCAAGTAAAGAGCTTGTTTGAATTCTAGTTCGAATACAGCGTCACCCGCTTTTACGATACCAGGACCGCCTACGTTGAAGATACCCAACTCGCGACGTGTAAGGAAGAAAGGAGCTTTCAAAGGATCGATAGCTTCTAGGTGAAGCACCTCGCCTACTGGCATAGCGCCACCAACTACCATACGGTCGTACATAGAGTAAACCATATTCACTTCGTTGGCTACAAACATATTCTCAATCAAAAAATCGCGACGGATTCTCGCTGTGTCGTAATGCTTAGCATCTTCTGGATGTGCTGCATAACGAATCTCATAATTCGTTTTCATACTTGGTTATTTTATAAATGGATGTATTATACGTATTTATGTGCACTTTGTTTGCGTACACGATGCAAAAATAACAAAAGAAAGCATCTAAACACTATAAATCTGTTCCTAATACGACCCAAAATTGTTCATTTACTTAAGATTAAGAAGTAATTTAACTATTTATAATAAATAGGTGATACAACAAAAGGTGCCTTACTTATAGATGTTTAAACCTATAATTAACTGAATAAAACATGAGAAAGTGGTTACTTTAGCTCTTCTTGAATCACTGCAAGCATTCCCGACAATTGGCCTAAAGCAAGCATGCGCCCATGAAATGAATAACCGGGGTTATAGCCTTTGTCTTCATCGCCCAGCATATCACGTCCATGGTCGGGACGCATAGCCACAGCGGGGTTTTGCTGTTCGAAAATACGCATCACTTCTATTAGTTCTGGATTGAGATGCGACGATTCCATGAAGTCGCCCTCTCCTACTGTGGTGGTGTAACGTAGATGCAAGAAGGGTGAACGCGATGCAAATAGTCGTGCCATCTGTGGTACATCATTCTCTTTGCTGGCACTTAAAGAGCCGGCGCAGAAGGTAAATCCATTGGAAGGATGATCCACAGCGTTCAATATCCAAGCCACATCGTGTGCGTTGGTTACTATCCTAGGAAGACCTAGCACCTGAAACGGCGGGTCGTCGGGATGGATACACATCTGTATCCCATATTTGGAGCAGGTTGGCAGTATAGCTTTAAGCCAATATACCAAGTTTTCGCGAAGCTGTCCCCTATCTATCCCTTCATAGCGTTTTAAAAGCGATTTAAAGAGCTCTACGGGGTTTTTATCACCCTCGGATATATTTCCATTGATAAAGCCTTGTGTCTTGACGATAATCGTATCTATTAGCTTCGCCTCTTCGTCCGGAGTGATTACTTTAGACAGCTCTTCTACTTGGGCCAGCCCTTCGGGCGAATAATCGGCTGCCGCGCCTTCGCGTTGCAAGATATGGCAATCGAAGTAGGCAAACTTGATTCTATCATAATAGAGGGTTTTGGTGCCGTCGTCAAGCGGATGTTCCAGGTCGGTGCGTATCCAGTCTATTACTGGCATAAAGTTGTAGCACACCGTCTTCACTCCCACTCTAGCTAGATTCTCTAAGCTTTGGATATAGTTTTCGATAAGTCGATCGCGTTCGGGTGCTCCACACTTGATGGCTTCGCTCACCGGCAAACTTTCCACCACAGACCATTCTAGTCCGGCATCTTTAATTATGTTGTAGCGGTGTTGTATGGCATCGAGAGTCCATACCTCGCCATTAGGAATATCGTGTAGTGCAGTTACTATCCCCTCCACGCCTATCTGCTTTAGCATAGATAAGGTAATGGGATCTTTGGGGCCGAACCATCTCCAAGTCTTTTTCATGTTGTTAGTTTTAGTACATAGAATTAAGGGCAGCAAATATAAGAAAAGGAAACGTACGGATACAAAAAAGCCCCAAAGATTTCTCTTCAGGGCTTTTTGATTGTTGGTCCACCAGGATTCGAACCTAGACAAACAGTACCAAAAACTGTTGTGCTACCATTACACCATGGACCAAACTTGTAGTGCTTTCCTTCAAAAGCGATGCAAAGATATGGAGATTGGTTGTAACCTCCAAATCTTTTTGCACTTTTTTTTATTTGAAAATGATCAAATAATAGTTCTTTTTGCCGCGTTGAACAAGTAAGTACTTGTCATTCAATAAGTCAGCAGTAGTAATTATTTGATCGAATGCAGCCAATTTTTCTTTGTTCAAAGATACGCCACCACTTTGAGTAAGCTTGCGCATTTCGCCTTTTGATGGAAATACTGCAGCAGCGTCTACCAATAAGTCTACAGCTTTAGCACCTTCGGCTAGAATATTTCTTTCTACTTCGAACTGTGGCACACCTTCGAATACAGCCAACAGAGTCTGCTCATCTAGTTTTTTCAATGCCTCTGATGTAGCATTGCCAAACAAGATGCCCGAAGCTTCAACGGCAGCATTGTACTCTTCTTCCGAGTGTACCATTATAGTTACCTCTTTGGCTAAGCGTTTTTGCAATACGCGTAGGTGAGGAGCTTCTGCATGCTCTGCTACCAATGCATCAATCTCATCTTTTGGAAGAGAGGTAAAGATCTTGATGTAACGTTCTGCATCGGCATCGCTCACGTTCAACCAGAATTGGTAGAATGCGTAAGGTGAAGTGTATCTAGCGTCTAGCCAGATGTTGCCCGACTCAGTCTTACCAAATTTACCGCCATCTGCCTTTGTGATAAGTGGACAAGTTAGCGCATAAGCTTCGCCACCATTGCTGCGGCGGATTAGTTCTGTACCGGTAGTGATATTTCCCCATTGATCGGAACCACCCATTTGTAGCTTACAGTTCTTCTCACGGTTGAGGTGCAAGAAGTCATAGCCTTGAAGCAACTGGTAAGTAAACTCTGTGAACGATAGACCATCGCGCGCTTCACCGTTAAGGCGTTTCTTTACCGAGTCTTTCGCCATCATGTAGTTCACAGTGATGTGTTTACCTACTTCGCGAGCAAAATCAAGGAAAGAGAACTCCTTCATCCAGTCGTAGTTGTTTACCAACTCGGCACGGTTAGGAGCATCCGATTCGAAATCTAAGAATTTAGCAAGTTGCTTCTTGATGCATTCTTGATTGTGAAGCAAGATATCTTCTGTCAACAAGTTACGTTCGGCCGATTTCCCCGAAGGGTCGCCAATCATACCTGTTGCACCACCAATAAGTGCCAATGGTTTGTGACCACAACGTTGAAGGTGACGAAGCATCATCACACCACAAAGGTGACCGATATGTAGTGAATCGGCAGTAGGGTCGATGCCCACGTAGGCCGATACTTGTTCTTTTTGCAATAACTCTTCTGTGCCGGGCATCATGTCATGCAACATGCCACGCCATCTTAGTTCTTCTACAAAATTCATCGTATGTAAGTTTTTAAAGTTTCGAATAAATACAAAAGTACGACAGTTTGCCATAACAGCCAACTGTTATCGCTTAAAAAACACTTTATCAACATTTTGAATGACCTGCTTGTTCAGCTCTTTTGTAGACATTTGCAAATCAGCAGCTACACGTTGATAAAGTTGCTCGATAGGCGCTTCGCTCTCATCGGTCTCTAAGAATAGACGGCCGAGCGGGGTAGAGTGTAGCGATTCTTCGTTGTAGCGGAAGCCGTACGAGAGGTAGAAACCTTCGTCAATCAGCTGTTTGGCTAGTTGTGGTTTGCCTCGGAAGCCGTGAATCACCCATGGTATAGCGGTGATAGTTTCGCGCTTCTCATTTATCACCTCATTATAGGCTTTTACGCAGTGAATGATAAGGGGCTTTTCGAAGTGGTGTGCCACGGCAATTTGTGCCTGAAATGCCTCTATTTGCGCCTCCCAAGGGGTGTCGCATAGCTTGTCGAGACCCGTTTCACCAATAGCCACTATCGACGGAAAGTCTTCTATATTGCGATAGAGATCTTTTATTTGAGCATCAACACCCAGTTTGGGTAGATACCAAGGATGAAGCCCTTGCGAGCAATAGGTGGCATCTACTAGGTCGTTACGGTTGTCGAACCGACAGTTCCAGATGGCAGCTTCCGGGTTTTCGGGCTGATGGTGGGTGTGGATGTCGAAGTAGATCATAGTGCAAATGGCTTAATTAGGGCACGGGATCGTAGCCTGAGCCGCCCCAAGGATGACAACGGCAGATACGCTTCACGGTGAGGTAAAGACCTTTAAAAGGACCATGCTTTTTTATCGCTTCAATGCCATATTGCGAGCAAGTGGGGGTAAACCTACAAGAGGGGCCTAGATGCGGAGAGATGGCCGCACGATAGAAATAAATCGGTGCTAACAAGATGTAGCTTAGCAAGCGTTTCATGACAGCTTTTCGGATATGCGTGCAAGGAGTAGCTTTACTTTATCTGCTATTTCGGCAGTAGGATAGAGGTCGTCCGATTGGTAGATAAAGGCTATGGCTAGCTTTTGTCCATTCTCGGCCAAACGGGCGGACAGTTCATGCTTGTTAAGGCGATAGGCTTCGCGCACTTGACGCTTGATGTAATTGCGCTTCACAGCCCTTTTGAAGCGTTTTTTGGGTACACTTATCATCACCGAGGCACTAGCTTCCAACTCCTCGGCAGGCATATAGACAGCGCGTAGAGGGTAGACAGAAAAAGAGCGTGAGTTACCTCCGGCAAACATTCTGTCGATAGTTAGTTTGCGGTGCAGTCGTTCGGCTTTGCACAGACCATTTGTCATAGGGTGTACGTGTTGGGGTTTTTGTTCTAAATATTAATCTATCCATATAACACAGACACAGATTGTAGGGTTCATCTACACGCAAAGAAAGCGTGCAAACCCAACAATCTGTGTCTGCCCATATTGTCTAAATATGCGCTCGCACAAGGCAGAGTCGCTATTTTAACGCGCGTTGTTCTCTTTGATAAACATATCCAGAGCAGCTGTCATCGAAGGAGCTTTCACTGTAGGAGCTTCTAGGTCGAGACGCAATCCGGCATCGCGCACAGCTTGAGCTGTAGTTGTGCCAAATGTACCAATCTTGATATCTTTTTGATCGAAGTCGGGAAAGTTCTTTTTCAAAGAGCTTACACCGGCAGGACTAAAGAATACCAACATATCGTAATCAAAAGCTTCGTCTTCTGCAAAGTCGTTGCTCACGGTGCGATACATCACTACCTCTTTGTGGTCGATCTTATTTTTGTCCAACAAGTTCTTGATATCGTCGTTGTGAACGTCTGATACGGGAACAAGGAACTTCTCTGTCTTATGTTTCAGGATAGAAGGAACTAAATCTTCTATTTTGCCTGTGTTGCCAAAAAACACCTTACGCTTGCGATACTGTACATATTTCTGAATGTAAAGAGCAACTTGCTCTGTGATACAGAAATATTTCATTGTTTCGGGAATGCTGATACGCATCTCCTGACACAAAAGAAAAAAGTGGTCGATAGCATGACGCGAAGTAAATAGCACAGCTGTGTGGTCCAATAAAGATACCTTTTGCTGTCTGACTTCTTTTGCAGATACACTCTCTACCTTGATAAATGGGCGAAAATCGATGTTGATGCCATACTTTTCAGCAATATCATAATAGGGTGATTTTTCTGAAGCAGGCTTCGGCTGCGATACAAGTACTTTCTTAATTTTCAACGTCCTATAAATTTATTATCAACAAATCGTTTACTTTTATCAGTCCGCTGTAAACTATTAAACAAGGGACTATTTCAAGGGCACAAAAGTACAAAATTAATAGGAAAAAATCACTTAATGTGTTGGAAAAAAGTTTTATCCACTTATAAAACATCAATGTTTTAGCAATTGCCAACAATAATAGACCAATTATCACTAGCGTTTTAAACTGAAAATCGAAGTAGATGGACAATAACACAAAAGGGAAAAGCACAAACCCCGACAAATAGATGAGCGATTGATAGGAATCGACCCACATTGATGTCCTATTTTTATCAAAAAACATCCATCCTACAAACGAATAGAGCAACCATTTGAACGTAAAATACAGGATGCTGCCTACTAGGTATAGTCCTAATGTGAGGTAGACGGGATAGGAGTCGGGAAGGGTGGGAAAGAGGTCGGTGGAAACCGCAAATGCATAGGTGGAAACCAGTATGCAGGTCTGCAAAAACAGCAACATCAAGTAGCGCACGTCCACCATGGTGGACGAGGCAAAGATGCTGATGCGCTCTTTATGGAAGACAAACCAACGGAGCTGCAATAGTAGATATTTTTGACAGTGGGCCAGGGTGAATGCTGAGATCAGAAAGCAGAGCAACAGCAAGGCTGCCACATAGTTATCGGCTTGCGGAGTATAGGGTATTTCGATACCGGGAATGCCCGATGTTAGTAACGAAACTAGCATCATATAGCAGCAAATTTACGAATCGACTCGTCCCATACCGGGGTCTGATAGATTAGTTCTAGCGCCTGCTCGGGCGTGCTGGCCACATGCCATATTTCTCCATGCTCTTTGCGCATAAAGTTCTCGTTGATAGCTGTTTCCAACATCTGCAAAAGAGGTGTGAAAAAACCGTCGATATTGAGAATCACGATGGGGTTGAGGTAAAGCCCCAACTGTTTCCAAGTGATGATTTCGAGTAGCTCTTCCAATGTGCCACAGCCGCCGGGTAGGGCGATGACAGCGTCGCTTAGACTAGCCATCAGCTGTTTGCGTTCGTGCATACTCTCTACTTGGATCAGTTCAGTGAGACCTCTATGGTGCCAGTTTTGCTCTACCATGAAAGTAGGTATAACACCCGTCACTTCGCCACCATCGGCAAGGGCTGCATCGGCCACACTACGCATCAAGCCAAGGTTTCCTGCGCCGTTGACTAGGCGGATATGGTGTTGCGCCAGTAACTTACCCAATTTCTCTGCGGCTAAGAAGTACTTTTCATCTATTTTGGTGCTCGATGCGCTGTATACGCATATCGATTTTATCTTGTTCATATCTTGTTGGAAACTCTTTTGATATTATAACCACAAATGTACACCATTTCGACTGAATATCCATCAAACTGCAGGTCCGTTTTAGAGCAAAATAAGAGGGACTGCACGATGTGGTATCGTTGCAACCCCTCTCTATCTTCACTCTGTGTATAGATTTCTATTTATCGGTGCGGAATGGCGCCACGGGCAGGCCGGAGGTGTCAAACAAGTTGCCTTCGGCGTAGTCGCTCCAGTTGTAGCGCACAGCCATTGGCATGGCTACACCATCAGCCGAAATAGCTATGGTTGTGGGGTTTAGCCAAGTGGCCTCTCCCAATACAAATTCGCCATTGGGTTTCGCCACAATAAATCCTTTAATTGGCTCTGTAGGCTTTTCAAGGGGCTGATTGAAGTGTAAGATCACTCTATTGCCATCGATATTGTAGTTGGTCATCACCGGTGCATCGGCTACTATTGGCTTATGATAGGTGCCACTTAAAGCGTTTAACGCCAGTCTTCGACCCACTTCTTGTTTGTTTTTAGGGTGGATATCGGTGGGATGACCAATATCGGTGGTCACTACCATGCCGGTGTTGTCTAGATGCAAAGCGTCGGCTTGTGCTTCGCGCAAGAAGGCCCACTGTGAGTTGGGTTGCACCGCCTCGGGCTGTTCGTAGGACGATATTTGCACGAAGTAGAAGGGGAGGTTAATACCCCACTGTCTGCGCCAGTCGTTGATAAGTGTCTTAAACAGTGTGTTGTACTGCTTGGCACGGCCCACATTCGATTCGCCTTGATACCAGATAACTCCTTGTATAGGGAATTTGATCAATGGATACACCATACCGTTGTAGAGCACCGCCGGATGACCGGAATGGTCGGGCGACACGGGCATCACGGGCAAATCTTTGCCCATATCAAGACCGATGCGATAGTTCCATTTGCCGGCTAGCGATACGCGCTGACCGTTGCATTCCATATATACGTTGTTGGCATCGCCATACATACCGCCATCACCTTGTGTATCGGCCACACGCACTGTAATAGTAGATGTTCCGGCTTTGACTAGTGAAGCGGGTATAGTATAAAGACGATTGATGTTATAGCCTACTGTGGCACCCACCTGTTCACCATCAAAATAGGTGATATCATCATCATCGATTGTTCCTAAGCTCAGCGTAATTGGCTTTCCGGCCCAGGATGCAGGTATATCTACTCTCTTCTGATACCACAAGATACCATCTAGATTTGACAGATGTTGCTTCTCCCAATAGCCGGGTACGTTGAGCACATCTTTACTATCATCAGGCCATGCATACGAAGCCCATGAGGGTTGACCCTTGGCCAATCCGGCATCTGATGCCTCGAATTGCGCCGTCCATTCGGCTATCTCTTTGCTGTAATTGGCACGAAGCTCAACTTGAGATAGTCCATCTTTCATCTTGTTTAGTTCGTTATCAAAATCGCCCATCAAGGCCAATGACTCTGCACTTACCCACGCTTCGGCAGGTGTGCCGCCCCAAGAGCAGTCTATCACCCCGATAGGCACTTGCATATCTTTCCATAATTCGCGTGCAAAGAAGTAGGCCACAGACGAAAATTCTTCGACATATTTTGGAGAGCAAGTTTGCCAGCCATCATAGTTTAGTATCGCCTCTTTGGCAGGTTCAGTATCGGTAGTCTTACGCACTTGTAATAGTCTGATATTTGGATAGTTGGCCTCTTCGATTTCTTGCTTGTAGTTGTTCACTTGTCCCCATCCGGCCATAGGCATCTCCATGTTGCTTTGTCCGGAGCAAAACCAAACTTCGCCCACCATCACATTGTTTAATGTCAGCTTTTCGCCATCGGTAAAAGTTAGCGAGTAGGGGCCTCCGGCAGGCGGTGTCTGCACGTCAAAGCTAAACGATCCATCGGCGCCCGATCGAACTCGATAGGAAGAGTGGTCCCAACTGGTGATAAGTGTCACATTGCGTTTGGGTTTGGCGGTACCGCTGATGGTGAGTCTACGATTCTGTTGCAACACCATGTTGTCGGTAAAATAGGAGGGAAGCTGTACCTTGGCCGATGCTAGCGCGGACGAACCCGCTAAAAGTAGCAACAGACCTACATGTTTGATGAGGTTTTTCATTATGATTGATATTTAAATTAAAGGCTATTTGCGTACGGAGTAGCTAAATTATAGGTTTTGTTTGTAAGATGCAAACGAATTTCTCGTTTTTCGCTGTCAAGGTGAAATTAGTTGATTTTAAGCCACTTATTTATCTCGTTTTTGCTCGTTTGCTGACCACGCCTACTCAGCGTGGTGGCAAGGCGTGCTCACCAACGTGGCAAGGCGTGGTCTGCTCGGTGAGTACAGCTATCCACCAATCGGATGAGAAGGGGATAAAAAATCACCCCCTACAGCTCTCTAATCAGAGAGTGTAAGGGGTGATACGTCTTATTAAATAATTGTTGTGTGTGACGAGCTGTTATAGAGCAAAGGCTTCTTTCACCTTGTCTACGTAGTCAAGCTTCTCCCAAGTAAAGAGTTCCACTTCGACCGTTTTGTCGCCTTCGTAGCGCGACTCGAATGTTTTAGTAACCACTTGTGGTTCGCGACCCATGTGGCCGTATGCAGCAGTTTCGCTGTAGATAGGATTGCGTAGTTTTAGGCGATCTTCGATAGCTTTAGGACGCATATCAAAGATTTCGTCGATTTTCTTAGCGATCTCACCATCAGTCAAGCTAACGTGGCTTGTGCCGTAAGTGTCCACAAAGATATTGATAGGGCGAGCCACACCGATAGCGTAAGACACCTGTACCAATAATTCGTCGGCTACACCCGCTGCAACAAGGTTTTTAGCGATATGACGAGCAGCATAGGCAGCACTACGGTCTACTTTGCTAGGGTCTTTGCCCGAGAAAGCACCACCACCGTGAGCGCCTTTACCTCCGTAAGTATCAACAATAATCTTACGACCTGTAAGACCGGTATCTCCGTGAGGACCACCGATAACAAACTTGCCGGTAGGATTGACGTGATAGTTGATGTTGTCGTTGAACAACTTCAATACGTCTGGGTGAGTGATTGTCTTGATGACACGTGGCATCAAGATCTCTATGACATCGTTGCGGATGATAGCTAGCATCTCTTCGTCGGCTTGCAATTGAGCCTCTAGAGAGTTGTTTTTAGCCTCTACAAAGTCATCGTGCTGAGTAGACACCACGATAGTGTCGATACGCACAGGACGACGATTGTCATCGTACTCGATAGTAACCTGGCTCTTCGCGTCAGGACGAAGATATTCCATTACTTTGCCTTCGCGACGAATTTCGGCCAACACTTGCAAAATGCGGTGTGCCAAGTCGAGCGATAGAGGCATATAGCTTTCTGTCTCGTTGGTAGCATAGCCAAACATCATACCTTGGTCGCCAGCACCCTGATCCATAGGATCTTCGCGCTCTACACCACGGTTAATGTCGGGGCTTTGTTCGTGGATGGCCGAAACCACGCCACACGAGTTGCCTTCGAACATGTATTCGGCTTTAGTATAACCGATCTTTTTGATTACCTCGCGTGCCACGAGCTGTAGATCGATGTAAGCCTCGGTTTTCACTTCTCCAGCAATTACCACCTGACCAGTAGTAACTAATGTTTCGCAAGCTACCTTCGAACTGGGGTCATAGGCCAACAGTTTGTCAAGTACAGCGTCCGATATTTGATCGGCCACTTTGTCGGGGTGTCCTTCAGACACCGATTCGGATGTGAATAAGTATCCCATAATTGAAATTATGAATGATTAATTAATTAAATACGAAAAATGAGTGTAGCCTGAAGACGTGAGTAGTGTGCAGATAAGCGCGTGCTCGTTGAGCAAGTCGCCGAAAAGAAGCGTGGTTTTAGCATTTTTTTCTGTGGTTGCAAGCTACTCAAATCTTTCCACATTCTATTTTCGACTGCAAAGATAGATATATTCTTAGTATTAACAATTAGTCTGTACGATATTTAACGCTATCCTACCTATTTTTCACACTGTAAGAGGTCGATAAATAGGGCGATTAGTCCAGCTTTTCGAGTAGCTCGAGCATAGTTTTGCCCAACAGTGGATGTAACAAATGGGGCGCTATCTCGGCCAATGGCTCCATCACAAACCGGCGTTCGGTCATCAACGGGTGGGGTAGCGTTAGTCGCTCAGTATCAATAGTTAAATTGTCGATAAGAAGTAGGTCGATATCTATGATGCGATCGCTATAAACTCGGTTGGACGACTTTATCAATCGGCCCAAGTGGCGCTCGATGTCTTGGGTAATATCGAGAATATCTAGAGGTGATAGGGTGGTATCTACCGCTACGGCTGCATTCAAAAAGGAGTTGTCCGAATCGAAACCCCATGGAGCGGTAACGTAAAAAGCGGAGAGGGAAATTACTTTCCCAATCCGCTCCTCTATATGTTGAACAGCCATCCGTAGATTCTGCTCTTTATCGCCTAAGTTTGTTCCTAAACTGAAATAAACTATCATTGCCTAGATTAGTCGACAATCAACATAGCATCGCCATATGTACCAAAGCGATAGCCCTCTTTCAATGCCACATCATAGGCATTCATCACATAGTCGTAACCACCAAATGCTGCTGTTACCATCAACAAGGTTGAGTAAGGCATGTGGAAGTTAGATATCATCGAGTTGGCCACAGTAAACTCGTAAGGAGGGAAGATGAACTTGTTGGTCCAACCTTCGTACTCTTTCAAACGACCGTCTGTGCTCACAGTGCTCTCGATGGCACGCATCACAGTAGTACCTACGGCACATACGTTGCGACCGGCATCTTTAGCAGCGTTTACCATCTTCACTGCCGTAGAGTCAACTTTCATCTGCTCAGAGTCAGTCTTGTGCTTGGTCAAGTCTTCTACATCAATCTCACGGAAGTTACCAAGACCGGCGTGCAAAGTGATGAATGCGAAGTCGATACCACGGATCTCCATACGCTTCATCAACTCGCGGCTGAAGTGTAGATTAGCTGTAGGAGCTGTAACAGCACCTTCGTTCTTAGCGAAAATCGACTGGAAACGATCAGCATCATCCTCTTCTACAGGACGGTTGATAATAGAGTGAGGCAGTGGAGTCTCGCCCAAAGCATAAAGCGCTTTCTTAAATTCTTCGTGCGATCCGTCGTAAAGGAAACGCAATGTACGACCACGAGAGGTAGTGTTGTCAATCACTTCGGCTACCATCGAATCGTCTTCGCCAAAGTAAAGCTTGTTGCCAATACGAATCTTACGTGCAGGATCTACCAATACATCCCATAGGCGCAATTCTTCGTTGAGCTCGCGCAAAAGGAATACTTCGATGCGTGCACCTGTCTTTTCCTTGTTGCCGTAGAGACGTGCAGGAAACACCTTTGTATCGTTAAAGATGAAAACATCTTTATCGTCAAAATAGTCAAGAATGTCTTTGAACACTTTGTGTTCGATTTCGCCAGTCTTGCGGTGCAAAACCATCAGGCGCGATTCATCTCTAAACTTAGTAGGATGCAACGCGATTCTTTCCTCAGGCAATTTGAATTTAAATTGTGACAGCTTCATATAATTTATACCTCCGTATTTATTTAGTTTTCTTCTGTTATAATCTCTTGCTTATCCAGCCATTCGGGGAACGACATAGGATCTTGGCAGTCGGCTAGGGTTATATCGCCCACGCGGGTACGAATAAGTCCTGTGAGGTGACCACCGCTGTTCAATGCCTCGCCAATGTCGCGAGCCAAAGCGCGGATATAAGTACCTTTGCTGCACACCACACGCACCACAATGGTAGGTAGGTTGCACTCCACTAGCTCAATCTCGTCAATCACCAATAGCTTTGGCTTTAGCTCCACCTCTTCGCCTGCGCGAGCCAAGTCGTAGGCACGTTTGCCGTCTACCTTGCAAGCCGAGAAGGTGGGGGGCACTTGCCAAATCTCTCCCACGAAGCGCGTTAGTGTTTCTTCAACAAGCTCACGCGTAATATGTTCAGTAGGATAGGTCTTATCTATCTCATGTTCAAGGTCAAACGATGGAGTAGTGGCACCCAATTGAATGGTAGCTATGTACTCTTTTGTTTGATACTGAAACTCTTCGATTCGTTTTGTAGCCTTCCCGGTACAAACTATCATCACTCCTGTGGCCAATGGGTCCAATGTTCCGGCATGGCCAACCTTCAACTTTTTTACCTTGAGCCGACGACAAATATGGTAGCGCACATTGCCTACCAATTTGAACGAAGTCCACTCTAAAGGTTTATTAAAATAAAGGACTTCTCCTTGTTTAAAATTCATCTAGTATTATTGAAACAGCGAAAAGACGAGAGTTGCAATACCCACAACACCACAATAGATGGCAAAGTAGATCAGCTTTCCTCTTTTCACAATATTAATCATCCATTTACATGCCACACATCCACCAATGAATGCGGCAATAAAACCTACAACAAGCGATAGAGTAGGGATGTTTTCCGAGAACGCCTCACCTTTCATCATTTTAAGACTATCTAGTAAAGCTTCACCAAGAATGGGAGGAATTACCATCAAGAAAGAAAACTGCGCCACAGAGGCCTTCTTGTTGCCAAGAAGCAAACCTGTAGCAATGGTGCTACCCGAACGCGATAGACCGGGTAATACAGCGCAAGCCTGAGCTAGACCGATGATGAACGAGTCTCTCATTGAGATATTTTCTTTCTCTTTGGGCTTGTAGAAGTAAGAGAAAGATAGCAATGCTGCAGTAACCAATAGCATACAGCCTACAATAGTCAATCCCGAGCCAAAGATGGCCTCTACATAGTCTTTCAAGAAGAATCCTACAATCATAATCGGTATCATCGAGATAAGGATATTGATGACATATTTCGTCTCATCGTTGAGCTGGAACTTAAACAGTCCACGAAATATCCAGTCGATCTCTTTCCATAAGATAACCAATGTACTCAACACGGTAGCCACATGGACCACGATGGTGAATGACAAACTCTCTTCTCCTTCAATTCCAAAAAATGCCGAGCCGATAGCCAAATGGCCGCTACTGCTCACAGGCAAATACTCAGTGAATCCTTGGATCAAGCCAAGGATAAGCGCTTCAAACCACTCCATTGTTGTACTTTTCTATAGTTTTATCGTTAGTTATTTTGCTTTGGGCTTGCGCAACACAGCATAAATCATGAACACGAAGCCGATGAAGCAGGTCACAGGTGCTACTTTGATGCGTCGCACGCTAAAGATATCGGGTTCAAAATGTGTTTCGGTCGATGAAGGACCAGCCATTAGCAGTAAGCCAAGAATGATAATAGCCATACCAACAGCTAGCAAGATAAAGTTGGTCTTATCGAAAGCCATCTTCTTTCTCTCTTCGGCCAGATTATCTGAATCGTTTTGCTTTAAAGAAGCATTTAGGTTCTTATTCATATCATTATAATTAATTCTTTCTATTTATTTGGGGCGATTGATCCCTACACAAGGTAAAGGTCGTTCTCTTTCATGCGCAAGAAGCGGTTGATAGAGATATAGGCACAGAGGTAGCTGATAAGGATACCAAACAGCATTACTAGTACCCAAATGGTAATCATCAGCTCTAGCGTTATGATTTGCGCCAAGTCTGGAGCAAAATCTAGTAGCCAGCAGATACCTCCCGCTAGTGCTACGTCGGCTAAGAAAGCAGCCACCATGCCGTTGCGAACATGTTGACGCAAGAACGGACGACGGATAAAGCTCCAATTGGCTCCTACCAACTTCATTGTGTGAATGGTGAAGCGCTTAGCATAGATGGTGAGGCGTATCGTGTTGTTGATCAATGCGAAAGAGATCAAAGTGAGCAAGGCGGCCAAGCCCAGCAGCACCAGGGTAATGTTTCGTATATTCTCATTCACGAGGTCTATCAGCTCTTGCTTATAGAGCACATCCTGAATGTTGGTGTTCTTTTTTAGCTGTTTCTCGATCATTGCCACGCTATCGGCATTGGCATAGTCGGAGTTGAGCTTTATTTCGAGTGAAGCAGTAAACGGGTTGCGACCTAGAAACTCACTGGGGTCGGAGCCCAAAGCCTCGGTCTGTTCGGCCAACGCTTGTTCTTTCGATATATACTCAGAGCTTTTAACGTAAGAAGTGGCATCTATCTGTTTCTGAAGTTTCAGAATGTCGGCCTCCTTCATGTCGTCACTTATCAGTATGGAGAAGTTGATGTTTTCTCGCACATACACCGACAAGTTGTGAGCCGTGAATACAAAGAAAAGTACCAATCCGAGGAGGATTAGAACCATCGTTGTGTTGATCGTTGCCGTGATGCGCTGCATGCCTAAGCCGCTTCTCTTTTTGCGCGTACGATTGTGTTTACTCATTACAAATATTACTTCTTCCTGAATATATAGATCATTGAACTGCTCTTTTTCTTATCGCTGATAGCTTGCAAAGCTGCTTTTGCACCGGTCCATACCCCGCGAGCAAACGCTAAGTTATTCTTTTGGTTCTTTTCGCTAAGAATCGATACATAGAATCCATCGTAAGGCATAGGGTGGCATCCCGTCAATTTAAAACCATGTTTCATGGCAAACTGTGTGATGCTTTTGGGTGTGAAGTGCCACAAGTGTCGGGGCACATCGTAGGCAGCCCAGTGGTCGCCATAAGCTTCTGCATCGTATGAACCGCTGTTGGGTACAGCCACTACTAGTATGCCATCGTCCGAAAGCAAGTTGTGCAAATGGGCCCAAAGCTTATTGATGGGTTCAATATGTTCCATAACGTGCCACATGGTTATCACGTCGAATGAGTCGGCAGGGAAGGTATAGAGCGCTTCATCGGGTTGCACCTCCAACTCGAAGTTGTCGAGGGCAAACTGTCGGGCTGCTTCGCTCTTCTCTACGGCCTGTACATCCCAGCCTAAAAGCTTCATAGTAATGGCAAAATAACCTGTTCCCGTACCAATATCCAACAACCGCCCTTTACGACAATTGGCCTCACGCGATACTAGGATTGCTTTTTTCTTCAGCATTTTACGGCGCACGTTGTGGTAGAGGATATTCATAGGGCCTAGCTTGGTATTGCTATGCGAGATGTAGTCGGGCGAATCGTAGTAGGGCCCAATCTCTGACTCCGAAGGGGCATTTTGCGTAAACTTAAAGCCGCAAGACAAGCACGATACAACATCGAACTCTTCACCAGTAGCAAAATAATCCCTGCAAGAGTTCTCGTGCTTAAACTGGGTGTTGCCACATAACGGACATTCTGTGATTACAAGCATATTCTAACGATTCTATTTGTTACGAAACAAGGGGGCACTGCATCCAACCGGATACAATACACCCTAATTTGGTGCAAATAAACAAATAAAATGTGAGCTTAAAGGTTGATTTTAACAAACGTTAGAAAATAAGATGCTGTCTTACCACTCCTTTCAGCGCTGGTCATACAAATCGTAAGGTAAATTGTGTGAGCTGTTTATCGTTTCTATAAGGCGATAGAGTGAGTGTACCTCCACATTGACGCATTATCTGGCGGCTCAAACTGAGACCGATACCACACCCATCGGGCTTAGTGGTAAAGAACGGAACAAAAATCTGTGTGGCTTCCTCTGAAGATATTACCGGCCCATTATTGGCCACTTCAATCAGTACTGCTTGCTGCTCGTCGCAATAGGCTTTGAGATGTATCTCGCCCTTTGGATTATCCCCAATGGCTTGCAAGGCATTGTTTAGCAGGTTGGTAACAACTTGTCCCACCAATTGTTCGTCGGCATAAAGCATCAAGTCATCATCTATGCGACTAAGAAAGATGCCGACCTCGGAGAAAGTAGACTGATGAGTAGCCAGATGAATCATACGCTCTAAGAAAGGGCGCACCTCGAACACAGCAGGGTTGGGCTGTGGAAGATGCGTGAGTTGGCGGTAGGAGTTTACAAAGTTGATGAGCCCTTTACTGGTGGTAGCTATGGTGTCTAGTCCTTGCTGCATCTCTGGACTCTTAGCATCGGGCAGCCTAAGGAGCGTTTCGCTTATAGAGGTAACGGGAGTGAGTGAGTTCATTATCTCGTGTGTCAACACACGGGTTAGCTTCAGCCAAGCATCTACCTCGCGCTCGTCCAGTTCGCGGTTGATATTGCTAAGTGATACGATGCGTAGCTCTTCATCTTTAAGGGTGACGCTCGATACACGCAAAGACAAATGAACGGCTTCCGCCCCATTGTTGAGGTCGATTTGCAGCCGATCGTCGGTACTTAGGTGATTGAACTGATTGGGCAGAGCCGAATAGAGCGCACTGAGTTGGCTAGTATGCGTCAATACAGGCAAACCAAGCAGACGAAGGGCGGCTTTGTTGGTTTGATAAATAAAACCGTTCTGCCCTAAGATGATGATTCCCGTATCTACAAAGTCGAGTATCAGCTCGTAATACTTTTCGCGTTGGGCAATGCTTCGTTTGTCGCTATAGAGTATCTGTGCGATGCGGTTTAGCGCCTTGTTGACTTGCAGGGTATGGGGTGGGTGATTGACCTCGGAGAAACGCACCGCAGTGTCATCGTTCTCAATGGCATCGAGCAGAAACCCGAGGTTCTTCATCGGCTGCCGATAGAGTAGATAGAGCTTATAGCTGCCTGCTATAGTGAGCAAGATAAATAAAGCTCCATACCAAAGATGGCTATCCAGAAAACTGAGCGCAGCTAAAGCTGTTGATAACAACACTACAGCCTGCAGAACGAAGAAGTTGTTGTAGATTCGATTCATAGGTCATTGAGGGGTTTAGATGGCAAACTTCTTCATCTTATTGTAGAGTGTTTGGCGGGTAATACCAAGTTGAGAGGCAACTGCCGAAAGGTTTCCTTCACAATGGCTGATGGCCTTTACAATCATCTGCTTCTCCATCTCTTCAAGGGTAGACACACCGCTAGACATCTCTTTTACAGGGGCTTTCTGGTTTAGTTGAAAGCAGTCGGGTGTAATGGTCTCTTTGTCTGCTATGATTACAGCTTTCTCTATGGTGTGCTCTAGCTCACGGATATTTCCAGGCCAAGGATAGTTCACTAACTTCTCTTCCGCTTCCGGAGTCAGCGTGCGTATGGGCTTATTATAGCGCTCCGAATATCGGTTAATAAACCTGTTAATAAGTGGAGGGATATCCTCTTTGCGTTGTCGTAGGGGCGGTATTTCCAGATGGATAGTGTTGATGCGGTAGAGCAGGTCTTCGCGGAATCGCTCTTGCGATACGCGTTCTTCTAGGTTGCCGTTGGTGGCACAGATAAGGCGGATATCTACGGGGATAGTTTCGTTGCCTCCTACACGCACCACGCTACGTCGTTGCAATACAGTGAGTAGCTTGGCTTGCAGATGATAGGGCAGATTGGCGATCTCGTCCAGAAAGAGGGTAGAGCTGTTGGCCGTCTCGAACTTCCCGGCTCTGTCGGCATGGGCATCGGTAAATGCTCCTTTTACATGTCCAAATAGTTCGCTTTCGAAGAGTGTTTCGCTGATGGCTCCCATATCGACTGTCACCATCTCTTTGTTTTCGCGTTTAGATAGACGATGTATCTCGCGTGCTAGCACCTCTTTACCCGTTCCATTCTCACCCGTTATTAGTATGTTGGCATCGGTAGCGGCTACCTTCTCTATCAGGTGGCGCAGTTGCTTCATCGCTTGGCTTTCGCCCCAATAGATACTCGGTGCTTCGTCTTGCTTCGTTTTATTTATAGCTTTGGAGGGTTTACAAGCAGTCAATAGGGTATCTAGTAGGCGAGTGTTGTCCCATGGTTTTACCACAAAGTCTGTAGCTCCTTCTTTAATACCTTTTACAGCTAGGTCGATATCGGCATAGGCCGTAAACAGCACCACGGGTAGCTCAGGACGAACCTGTTTGAGTTGCCCCAGCCAATATAAGCCTTCATTGCCGGTATTTACACCACCATTGAAATTCATGTCGAGGAGTACCACGTCGGGCTGTACCTCTTTTACAGTAGTTATAAGTGTGTTGGGAGAGGTAAGCTGTAGCACCCTTTGGAAACTACCTTTTAGCAGCAACTCTACAGCGGAGAGTACTCCACGATTGTCGTCTACCACTACTATGGTCTTGTGTTTTTTCATTCGAGCATCTATTTAGGGCAAATGTAGAAAGAACCCTTTTTCCTTCCTAATTCTAGATTAGAATATTTTTATAGATGGAAAGATTGGCTCAGTTTCGTCAAGCTGCAACTAAAGAGTAAATGTGGTAGTGCTTTAAACCTGACAAAGGGTAGATCTGAATTGGCGGTAGCTATTGTAAAAGAAAGGATAAAGCACTATCAATGCGGGGTATAATAGGTGCAAAGTGGTTGCCTTGATTGTACTCAAAGCGAACATTGATGTTGTTACGTCGCAAGTAATCTACAATGATTTGGGTTTTAGCATTTACCTCTCCAAAGCGCGGTGCTTTCGATTTTGCTTCTTTATCACCCAACAATAGATAAATCTTATCTGCCTGATTGACTATTGGCTGTTTGCAGAACCATTCAGCAAAGCCATCATACCAAAAAGAGCCGGATAGACTGCCTATGGAGGTAAAAACATTACATTGACTCCATGCCCACAAGGCAAACAAACCAGAAAGCGATGTGCCTAGAAGAGTACGATTGACGATAGGAGCAGATAACTGTGCTTCAATAGTAGGCACTACCATATTTAATAAGAGCGCAAGAAACTGTTTGGCATTACCACCAAACATTGCTTCTTGTGGCTTAAGACCTGGTGCTATCCATGGGGTAAGATCATTGTTCCAATCCATACCCGAGATAATGACTAAATTAGCTTGATGCTGCTGAGCGATATTTTCCATCTCATTAGCATCAAGGCCGATGGGTATAAGCATATAAACAACCCGTGAACTACCTA
>CAMTOQ010000013.1 GCA_947074205.1 uncultured Bacteroides sp.
GAAAGAGTATGTGGTGACGGTAAACAATCCCGTTACAGAGGAATTTCTTACCCGCATGTCGCAAGGGGTGCCTATCTTAGACCGTGTGACGCGCAAGTGCCAGCTCAGAAAACTATCGAATAACTCCTTCGAGATTATTCTTACTCAAGGGTTGAATAGACAGATTAGACGAATGTGCGAATATTTTGGCTACGAGGTGGTTCGACTGGAGCGCACTAAGATAATGAATATCAAGTTGGGCAACTTGAAGCAAGGCGATTGGCGCGACCTCACAGAGAGTGAATTAGAGGTGTTGTTTGATATGATTGAAGATTCGGAGAACGAGGAAAAGCCAAAGAAGAAGGCTACTGCAAAATCTCCATCTTCGAGCAAACCAAAAGCTAAGACTCAATCTAGTTCGCCAGCTCCTGCTAGAGGAAAAGCGCGTACATCTTCTCGGCCATCTACTCACTCGGGCAATAGCCGAAGAGGGCAGAGCGGGGCTTCATCGGCTGGTCGTTCTTCCTCATCTAGAGGTGCTTCTAAGAAGCGCAGATAGGCCTAGTTTAGGCTCTTTGGTGACCACGCCTACTCACCGTGCTGGCAAGGGCTTGCCTGCTTGGTAGCAAGGGCTACTCACCGCGGTGACCACAGCTAGCCACCAAAAGAGGAATTATAGAGTATAAAATCCTTATTATAAGGGGTGCGAAAATATAAATCGTGCCCCTTTTTTATAGCTACCATCCACCCATATTTTTCCGCCCATCTTTTCGATTATTTCTCGGCATATAGGTAGTCCAAGTCCTGTTCCTTGTGCAAACTCGTTTAGCTTCTCGAAGCGCTCGAACACTAACTCTTGCTTTTCGGGTGATATGCCAATGCCGTTATCTGTTACCGAAAAGAGTATCTCTTTGTCTTTTTCGACTTTCTCAAATGTGAGTGTGATGTTACCCGTTTTTGGTGTAAACTTTATGGAGTTGTTTAGTAGATTGGTGATGACTTGTTGAAGCTTTAGAGGATCGGTGTTGAGCTCCATGCTGCTATACTGATTTTTGAAAGATACCTGTGCCTCGTCGGGGTGCTGGTGATTAATAAGAAGCGTCATGGTGGAGCAAAGTGACACTAGATCGCATTTCTCGTAGACTAGCGGCGATTTATTTGATTCAAGTCTTGACAGATCGAGTACATCATTGATAAGCTGTAGAAGTAGATCGGAATTGGTCTGTATGATTTTAGCATACTCTTCTTGCTCTTCTTTGGTGTTTTGGTTGTCAACTAATAGACTGCTAAAACCAACAATAGCATTTAATGGAGTGCGCACCTCATGGCTAATGTTCGAAACGAAAGCACTTTTCATTTGGCTGGCCTTCTCTGCATTATCTTTCGCTATACGAAGATCCCTTTCCGACTGCATCAACGATATTTTATCTTCCTGTAGCTGTGTGGCTAAAAATTGCAAGTCATTTTTAAGAGATCGCATTCTAAAATAATAATAGCTTGTGATGCAAAGTGCAAGTATAAGAAGTATAATTATGAATATAATAATCTCGAGCTGGGTTTGATAGGTTTTCCAGAAAGATGGTTTTTTGTTGATTACAATAGAATTCTCCGGTAATATCGTATCTTGTAAATCAAACTCAATCAGCTTTTTATTGTCAAATTTGTAGAAGTGCGAAAGAGATGCCAGTTCTTGCTCTATTGGCTTAGAGGTATGAAGTATATCGAATATCTTTTGCGCTACATGGGGTGTAATACCATCGTAGTCGGGCACCAAGCCGCCAATAGCCCAGTAGCCAATAGCTGTCGATGTAAGGCTAAATACAGGTAGAGTGGGGTTGGATGTTCTAAATATATAGGAAGCATTGTCGTAGAAATACATCAAGTTCTTATCAATACGCCATATGCCCATGAATAATACAGAATTCTCAGGTAAGGAAGAAGTTATTTTACTTGCCTCCTCGAGCAGAAACTTGCGTCCATCTATGATTGTTCCTGTTACTTCCGGATGCTTTTCCAGCCAAGTCGTAAATTGTGCTTGCTGTGCTAGACCGCTATAGGTGTTATCGGAGATTATTGCTATATGGTTTGAATTAGGGAAAAAACTTTTAGCTAATTCGAAATTGCCATCTATGTCGTATTCGTAGGCGTAGCAAGCTTTCACATTGCTGTTCTTCATAAGTTCTAAGTAATCGACAGATGTGGGAGTGTAGGTAAGCATATCCTCTCCTTCGCCTGGAAATGAAAAACCAAACCTAGAAGCAGTTGTACAGATTGCAGGAATACTTTTAATCTGCTCGTTGTTGGAGTATAGGTAACCACTCCATGCCTCTCCGCCTAATAATAAAAGTAAGGCTATGTCGTCGTGTTTGTTTACTAGTTTCTCGAATGTCTCGACCCATTCGTCGGGGTGACTCAGGGCAAATTCATTCATGTTTTCTACAATGATGTCGCAGGTGCCACCAAGATTTGAGTAAATATTGGCACAATTTCGAATGCTTTCATAATTGTATTTAGTGTCAGAAGAATAGGAAGATATAACTACAATTTTAGAATCATTTGAGGCCTGGAGGCTCTGTGCTAAACCTTTAGAAGTAAAGCAAAAAAAACATAGAGAGAGTAAGAGAAGAGAGAATATAGTATTATGACTTTTCACGACGTTTTTCTTAATGTTTGTTACTGCAAATGTACTATTGCTTCTCCTAGCTTACAAACAAATAGCAATAAAAAAATGTGTTAGATGCCTTAAACTGAACACATCGTCAGAAATACTAATCAATTGAAAGAATATTTTCTGGCATTATCTCTATCTTTGCACAACTTTATTATAAATAAGCTTTTAAAACTCAATATGATATCAGTTGAAAATCTGAAAGTGGAATTCAATGCTACTCCGCTTTTCGAAGATGTTTCCTATGTAATTAATAAAAAAGATCGCATAGCACTTGTAGGTAAAAATGGTGCCGGCAAATCGACTATGCTTAAGATATTAGCTGGCGAGCAATCGCCTACCGGAGGCAATGTGTCAATGCCACGCGATGTGACCATAGGCTACTTACCACAGGTGATGAAGCTGGCCGACAATCGCACTGTGATGCAAGAAGCCGAGCTTGCTTTCGAGCATATCTTCCAGTTGCAAGCCGATTTGGATAGAATGAATCAGCAACTTGCCGACCGTACCGATTATGAATCGGAGGAATACCACAAACTGATAGATCGATTTACCCACGAAAACGATCGTTTCTTGATGATGGGAGGTACCAACTTCCAGGCAGAGATAGAGCGCACACTGATGGGCTTAGGATTCAGCCGTGCCGATTTCGATCGACCAACATCCGAGTTTTCGGGAGGATGGCGTATGCGTATTGAGTTGGCTAAACTATTGCTTCGCCGACCCGATGTGCTGCTGCTCGATGAGCCTACCAATCACCTTGATATTGAGAGTATTCAGTGGCTGGAAAACTTCTTGTCTACACGTGCCAATGCAGTGGTGTTGGTGAGCCACGACCGTGCTTTCTTAAACAATGTCACTACGCGCACCATCGAAATCACTTGTGGGCAAATCTACGACTATCGTGTGAAATACGATGATTTTGTAGAGTTGCGTAAGGAGCGTCGCGAGCAACAGCTTCGAGCTTTCGAGAATCAGCAAAAACAGATAGAAGATACTGAAGCATTTATCGAACGTTTCCGCTATCAAGCTACTAAAGCTGTGCAGGTGCAGAGCCGCATCAAGCAGTTAGAGAAGATCAACCGTATTGAGGTGGATGAAGAAGACAACTCGGCGCTGCGCCTTAAGTTTGTTTGCTCTAGTAGAAGCGGTAGCTATCCTGTTATTTGTGAAGATGTAAGGAAAGATTATGGTTCGCACACTGTTTTCGACAAGGTCAACCTAACGATTAATCGTGGAGAGAAAGTGGCCTTTGTAGGTAAGAATGGCGAAGGAAAGTCCACCTTGGTGAAATGTATCATGGACGAGATTGTGGACTATGCCGGCAAGTTAACGCTAGGCCACAATGTGCAGATAGGTTATTTCGCACAAAATCAGGCACAGATGTTGGACGGAGAAATTACGGTGTTCGACACGATAGACCGCGTGGCTACAGGCGAAATTCGTTTGAAAATTCGCGATATACTAGGAGCCTTTATGTTTGGTGGCGAAGCTTCCGATAAAAAAGTGAAGGTGCTTTCGGGTGGAGAGCGCACGCGTTTGGCTATGATTAAACTCTTGCTCGAACCGGTGAACTTCCTGATTCTGGATGAGCCTACCAACCACCTTGATATGCGTTCTAAAGATATTCTGAAAGATGCAATCCGAGAATTTGATGGTACGGTGATAATTGTTAGTCACGACCGTGATTTTCTTGATGGACTAGCGACTAAAGTATATGAATTTGGCGGTGGTGTGGTAAAAGAGCACCTTTGCGGTGTGTACGAGTTTCTACAGAAAAAGCAGATTGATAGCCTCAATCAGTTGCAGAAACCCGACGGACTATCGATATCGCCGACGACTGCTAAAAATGATGCCTCTCCCGAAAAGATACAATCGGAGGGCAAGCTCTCGTATGAAGCGCAGAAGGAACTGAACAAACGCATTAAGCGTTTGGAAAAGCAGGTGGCCGAATGCGAAGCTGATATAGAGAAGATTGAGACCGAGGTGTCTGCAGTAGAAGAGAAAATGACTACCCCTGAAGGGGCTGCCGATATGTCGCTCTACGAGCAGCATCAACAGTTGAAGAAGAAACTTGATGACACAGTAGAGCGTTGGGAAGAATGCTCTATGGAACTAGAAGAGATTAAAAACTGAGATATCTCAGAAAACTACTAAGAATATGAAATTAACAAAGTATTTATCAATTATTGCCGTTTGTACAATGACAGCATCTTGCAACAGCAGCAAACAGCAGGCCGTACTGACATCGGGTATCGACCTAGCTAACCTCGATACTACCGTGGTAGTAGGTGACAACTTCTATAACTATGCCACAGGTGGATGGCAAGCACAACATCCGCTGACGGAGGAATACTCTCGTTTTGGATCGTTCGATCTTTTACGTGAGAACAATCGTGAGCAACTGCGCCAAATGATTGAGCAGATTGCATCGGGTAGCCACAATCAAGGCACTGTGCCCCAGAAGATTGGCGACTTGTACAACATCGCCATGAATGAAAATAAACTCAATAGCGAAGGTGTGGCACCTATACAGGCTGAACTAGATGCTATCGCTCAACTAAAAAGCAATGATGAAATCTATGCTTTGTTGGCTCGCTTGCAACGCAAGGGCATCAACCCTTTCTTTGTGCTTTATGTGAGTGCCGACAATATGAATAGCGACATGAACATGGTGCATACTTATCAAGCCGGATTGGGACTAGGCGAACGCGACTACTACCTAAAAAATGATGAGGCTATGACCAAAATCAGAGACGCTTACAAAGTGCATATTGAAAAAATGTTCTTGTTGGCCGGTTACGATAAGGCTCAAGCTCGCCAGGGTATGGAAGCTGTGATGCGCATCGAAACTCGTATCGCAGAGGCTTCACGCTCTAATACGGAGCTTCGCGATCCTCGCGCTAATTTCAACCGTCGTTCTGCCGAAGAGTTGGCAACTGAATATCCATCATTCCAATGGGCTCCTTATTTTACTGAAATAGGCCTTGATGGACTTAACGAAATCAGTATCGGACAACCTGCACAGATGCAAGAGGTGGCTAATATCATTGCTACTGCACCTTTGGATGATCAGAAAGCTTATTTGCAGTGGAATGTTATCAACGAAGCTGCCGGCTATTTGAGTGACGACTTCGTGAATCAAAACTTCGACTTCTACGGCAAGACCTTGTCGGGTAAGCAAGAGTTGCAACCTCGTTGGAAAAGAGCAGTAGCTACTGTCGATGGTGCACTAGGCGAAGCTGTTGGTCAAATGTATGTTGAGGAGTATTTCCCACCTGCAGCTAAAACACGTATGGTAGAGCTGGTAGGCAATCTGCAAACAGCTCTTGGCGAACGTATTCAAGCCTTGGAATGGATGAGCGATGAGACAAAAACCAAAGCGATGGAGAAATTGGCTACATTCCATGTTAAAGTGGGCTATCCTGATAAATGGAAAGACTACAGCACTTTGCAAATCGAAAACGATAGCTATTGGGGCAACATAGAGCGCGCTTCTCTTTGGGCATTCCAAGAAATGATTGACAAAGCCGGAAAGCCTGTTGATAAAGATGAGTGGCACATGAACCCTCAAACAGTAAATGCTTACTACAACCCTACAACTAACGAAATTTGCTTCCCTGCAGGTATTCTTCAATATCCATTCTTCGATATGAATGCTGATGATGCTTTCAACTATGGTGCTATTGGGGTAGTAATTGGTCACGAAATGACACACGGCTTCGACGATATGGGTCGCCAATTCGATAAAGATGGTAACCTTAACGATTGGTGGACAGAAGAAGACTCGAAGAAATTTGATGAACGCACTAAAGGTTTAGTGACTTACTTCGATGCGATAGAAGTACTTCCTGGAACAAACGCTAACGGTAAATTTACTTTGGGCGAAAACATTGCCGACCAAGGCGGATTGAATGTATCTTATCAAGCATTGCAAAACGCAATGGCTAAGAAGCCATTGGGCGATGCAGACGGTTTTACTCCGGCACAACGCTTCTACTTGGCTTATGCTAACCTATGGGCAGGTAATGTTCGCGATGAAGAAATATTGCGTTTGACACAAATGGACGAGCACTCGCTTGGCCGCTGGCGTGTGAATGGCGCATTGCCACATGTCACTGCTTGGTACGAAGCTTTTGGTATTGATGAAAATGCACCAATGTACTTGCCAAAAGAAGAGCGAGTGACGATCTGGTAAACAGCAAATTGTTAGCAAAACCGAATAAAACACAAAACACTGATTCAAAACTATCTGAATCAGTGTTTTTTTTATGTTATTTCACAGCAAAAATATAGGTAACCTAAGCTATTATTTTTGTAACTTTGCCCGCCTATAAACATATTTATTGCAAAACTTATGTCAGAGTTGAAGAAAATAAAGACCGCACTAGTATCAGTGTTTCATAAAGAAGGTTTGGATGAGATTATTACCAAGCTTCATGCAGATGGTGTAGAGTTCCTGTCTACAGGTGGAACTCGTCAGTTTATTGAATCCCTAGGCTACCCTTGTAAGGCTGTTGAAGATCTTACTTCATATCCATCAATTCTTGGTGGCCGTGTGAAAACGCTTCATCCAAAAGTATTTGGTGGTATCCTATGCCGTAGAGGTCTTGAACAAGACTTGGAGCAGATTGCAACTTATGAAATTCCTGAGATAGACCTAGTGATTGTCGATCTTTATCCTTTTGAAAACACAGTGGCTTCGGGTGCAGAAGAACCAGCTATTATCGAGAAGATCGATATCGGTGGTATCTCATTGATTCGTGCTGCTGCTAAAAACTTCAACGATGTGGTGATTGTGGCTTCTCAAGCTCAATACAAACCACTTTACGATATGTTGGTGGAACATGGTGCAGCTACTACACGCGAAGAGCGTCGTTGGTTTGCCAAAGAGGCTTTCTCTGTATCTTCTCACTATGACTCGGCTATCTTCAACTACTTCGATGCAGAAGAAGGTACTTCGTTCCGTTCAAGTGTAGGTACACCAAAAGCACTTCGCTATGGTGAAAACCCACACCAAAAGGGACAATTCTTTGGTGATCTTGAAGCAATGTTCGACCAAGTTCACGGCAAAGAAATCTCTTACAACAATCTTCTAGATATCAATGCAGCAGTAGACTTGATCGACGAGTTCGAAGAAGTGACTTTTGCAATATTGAAACATAACAATGCTTGCGGTTTGGCATCTCGCCCTTCTGTGCTCGAAGCTTGGAAAGCAGCTCTTGCTGGTGACCCTGTTTCTGCATTTGGTGGTGTGTTGGTGACCAATGCAGTTATCGACAAAGAAACTGCAGAAGAAATCAACAACTTGTTCTTCGAAGTAATTATCGCTCCCGATTACGATGTGGAAGCGCTTCAAGTACTTGGTCAGAAGAAAAACCGTATCATCCTAGTTCGCAAGGATGTGAAATTGCCTAAAAAGCAATACCGCTCACTGCTAAACGGTGTGTTGGTACAAGATCGTGACTTGAATATCGAAACTACTGCCGACTTGAAGGTGGCTACAGACAAAGCCCCTACTCCTGAGGAAGTAGAAGATCTATTGTTCGCAAACAAGATTGTGAAGAATAGCAAGTCTAACGCAATTGTGCTAGCTAAAAATAAACAGCTTCTTGCAAGTGGTGTGGGACAAACATCGCGTGTAGACGCTTTGAAACACGCTATCGAAAAAGCGCACTCGTTTGGCTTCTCTCTCGAAGATGCTGTAATGGCTTCTGATGCTTTCTTCCCTTTCCCCGACTGCGTTGAAATTGCAGGCAATGAGGGTGTGAAAGCTGTTATTCAACCTGGTGGATCTGTGAAAGATCAACTGACATTTGACTATTGCAACGAGCACGATATTGCCATGGTAACTACTGGCATTCGTCACTTTAAACATTAATAATAAGAATGGGATTATTTTCTTTTACGCAAGAAATTGCAATGGACTTGGGTACCGCCAATACCATTATCATTACCAACGGAAAGATTGTGGTCGATGAACCATCGGTGGTTGCGCTAGACCGTCGTACAGACAAAATGATTGCTGTAGGCGAAAAAGCGAAGCTGATGTACGAAAAGACCCACGATAATATACGTACTATCCGCCCTCTACGTGACGGCGTGATTGCTGACTTCTATGCTTGCGAGCAGATGATGCGCGGTTTGATTAAACGCGTGAATACACGTAACCACCTTTTCTCACCTTCTTTGCGTATGGTGATTGGGGTTCCTTCGGGTAGTACCGAGGTGGAGCTTAGAGCTGTACGCGACTCGGCAGAACATGCTGGTGGACGCGACGTATATTTGATTTTCGAGCCTATGGCTGCTGCTATCGGTATCGGTATCGATGTGGAAGCTCCCGAAGGTAACATGATTGTCGATATAGGTGGTGGATCTACCGAGATTGCTGTCATCTCCTTGGGTGGTATTGTGTCTAACAACTCTATCCGTATTGCGGGTGACGACTTGACAGCCGATATCCAAGAATACATGAGCCGCCAACACAATGTGAAGGTCAGCGAACGTATGGCAGAACGTATCAAAATTCACGTAGGTGCTGCATTGACAGAACTTGGCGATGATGCTCCTGAAGATTATATCGTTCATGGCCCTAACCGTATCACCGCACTGCCTATGGAAGTACCCGTGTGCTACCAAGAAGTGGCTCACTGTCTTGACAAGTCTATCTCTAAGATTGAGACGGCTATACTTAGTGCATTGGAAAATACACCTCCCGAACTTTATGCCGATATCGTGAAAAACGGTATTTATTTAGCTGGTGGTGGTGCATTGCTTCGTGGACTAGATAAGCGCTTGACCGACAAAATCAATATAACCTTCCACATTGCCGAAGATCCTTTGCACGCTGTAGCTTTGGGTACAGGAACAGCACTAAAAAATGTGGACCGTTTCTCATTCTTAATGCGATAAAAGTAAAAGAATAAGTAATATATACTTTTGTATTGATAATGTGTCAATCGTTCTAGTCGTTCATCTCAAGGTGTTCGACAGCACGACTTGACACATTATTAGTCTAAAAACAGGGCAATCGGGCAGTATGCACAATCTACTACAGTTCATCGTAAAATATAGTCACTGGTTCTTCTTCGTCTTTCTAGAAGTAATCTGCTTTATTCTATTGTTCAGCTTCAACCGTTATCAACAGAGTGTCTATCTAACTTCGGCAAACGTGGTTAGTGGCACAGTGTATGAAGCATCCAATGGTGTCACATCATATTTCCATCTTAAATCGGTCAATGAAGACCTTTTGGATAGAAACATGGAGTTGGAATTGCAGCTAGCTAGTATGGAGAGCCGTCTTCAAGAATTAATCAGCGATACTGCGGAGATTACAAGTATCAAAAATATGAAAAGCAACGATTACACGCTCTTCAAAGCAAAGGTGGTGAACAATAGCTTGAATCACGCCGACAACTATATCACCATCAACAAAGGATCTTTGGATGGAATTCTGCCCGATATGGGTGTGGTCGATCGTAATGGGGTAGTGGGTATTGTTTATAAGACTTCTCCCACCTATTCGCTTGTTATTTCGCTGCTCAACTCAAAATCAAACATTAGCTGTAAGATTGCCGGTAACGACTATTTCGGTCATTTGAAATGGAGTGGTGTCGATCCTCAATATGCCTATCTGCAAGACCTTCCTCGCCATGCTGTGTTTCAGTTAGGCGATCAGATTGTGACCAGTGGCTATTCCTCCGTGTTTCCGGAGGGCATTATGGTGGGAACAATCGACGATATGTTTAACTCGGATGATGGTCTTTCCTATATCCTTAAGATTAAACTATCTACCGATTTTGCAAAACTGACAGATGTGCGCGTAATCGAACGAAACAATAGGCAAGAAAAAAAACAACTAGAACAATAGACTTTACAGCAGATGATAATTAGCTATCTACAACAACTATACTGGTTCTTCGGATTGGTGCTGGTGCAAGTTCTTATCCTGAACAAAATTCATATATTGGGGTTTATCACTCCATTTCTATACATCTACTTTCTGCTTAAATTGCCTACGGGGATATCTCGTAATCTGCTTCTGCTATTGGGCTTTATTCTAGGGATAACAATTGACGTATTCTCTAATACGCCTGGCATAAATGCAGCTGCGTGTGTGTTTCTAGCTTTTGTACGTCCCACCTTTTTGCGTCTATTTACCCCACGTGATATGTTAGACAGTATTGTACCGTCGTTTAAATCGATGGGGATAAGCTCTTATATCAAATATACCATCGTAAGCGTGTTTGCGTGTTTGATGGCTTTGCTTACACTAGAGTTTTTTACCTTTAGCACATTTGGTATGCTATTGTTGCGCGTTATCTCCTGTTCGGCATTGACGGTAGTGTGCATTCTCGCCATTGAAAGTACAAGAAGACGCTAACTACGAGGAGAAATGGTGAAGAACTATCTATTAGAAAAAAGAAAATATGTGATAGGAAGTGCGGCAGTTTTGATCGTGCTTCTCTATATATGTCGCCTGTTTGTACTGCAAATATCTACTGACGAGTACAAACAAAATGCCGACAATAATGCCTTTTTAAACAAGATTCAGTATCCATCTCGTGGAGCTATCTACGACCGTACCGGCGACTTGCTTGTTTTCAATCAACCGGCTTACGATATCTATCTGGTGCCTCGTGAGGTGACGAACCTAGATACACTAGACCTTTGCCGCACACTTGATATCAGCAGAGAACAGTTCCAACGTATCATGGATGATATGCGCAATCGTCGTAAGAATCCCGGCTACTCGCGCTACACACAGCAACTCTTTATGAGTCAACTCTCAGCTGAAGAGTGCGGTGTGTTTCAAGAGAAACTGTTTAAGTTTCCTGGCTTCTCTATTCAGCGTCGCACTATCCGTCAGTACACTTACAACTCGGCTGCACATGCATTAGGGGATATTGGAGAAGTGTCTATGCGTGATATAGAGAATGATCCCTACTACATAAGAGGCGACTATATAGGCAAGCAAGGTGTAGAACGCTCGTACGAGAAATTTCTTCGTGGTGAGAAAGGGGTGGAAGTATTGCTTCGCGATGCTCATGGCCGTATTCAGGGAAGCTACATGAATGGTGAACACGACCGACCTTCTGTGCCGGGTAAGAATCTTACTCTTTCGCTTGATATACAGCTTCAAATGCTTGGTGAACGCCTGTTGAAGAATAAAATCGGCAGTGTGGTAGCTATCGAACCTGAAACAGGTGAGATACTGTGTTTGGTATCGTCACCCGACTTCGATCCACACTTGATGATTGGTCGCCAGCGTGGACGCAATCACAATATGTTGCAGCGCGACAATCGCAAGCCTTTGCTCAATCGCGCATTGATGGGTTCATATCCTCCAGGTTCTACCTTTAAGACGGCCCAGGCATTGGTTTTCCTCGAAGAAGATATTATACAAGAGCATACTCCTTCGTTCCCTTGCTACAATGGTTTTGTTCATGCCGGACTGCGTGTAGGGTGTCACCCTCATGGCTCTCCGCTACCGTTGGTTCCATCGATAGCAACATCGTGCAATGCCTACTTCTGTTGGGGACTGTATCGTATGTTTGGTGATAAAAAGTACGGATCGTCGCAGAATGCATTGACGGTGTGGAAAGATCACATGGTGTCGCAAGGCTTTGGCTACCGTCTAGGTGTTGACCTTCCTGGCGAAGTACGTGGTTTCATCCCCAATGCAGCCTTCTATGACAAACCCTATAGAGGTCGTTGGAATGGCTTGACTGTAATCAGTATCTCAATCGGTCAAGGTGAAATCCTAACCACCCCACTTCAGATAGCCAACTTGGGTGCAACCATAGCCAATAGAGGTTACTTTGTCACTCCTCATATCGTGAAGCAAATCGAAGATAATTCTCTAGATAGTCTATACACAGAAAGACGTTACACCACCATAGATCGCAATCATTACGATCCGGTTGTAGATGGTATGCGTATGGCTGTAACTGGCGGAACGTGTCGCTTGGCTGAGGCTTGGTTTCCTGAAGGAAAGATCTGTGGTAAAACAGGGACGGCACAAAATAGGGGTAAAGACCACTCTATATTTATGGGTTTCGCACCGATGGACAATCCCAAAATTGCTATCTCCGTGTATGTGGAGAACGGTGGGTTTGGTGCAACCTATGGTGTACCTATCGGCACACTGATGATGGAACAGTATTTAAACGGTGAACTGTCAGATTTAAGTGAAAGTAGAGCACAAGAGATTAGTAACCGCGTAATTTATTATGGTGATGAGGAACGTTAGTCTATGGAAGACCACCGATTGGTGGGTTATTAGCATATATGTAATATTGGTAATCGCCGGATGGTTCAGTATCTGTGGTGCTAGTTATGATTTTAGCGATCGCGATTTCTTCGATTTCTCCACACGTGCAGGCAAGCAATTTATGTGGATCATCTGTTCGTTTGGTCTTGGATTTATATTGATGATGCTCGAAGATCGTCTCTATAACCTGTTCTCCTATTTTATTTATGCAGGGATTATTATACTGCTTTTAGTCACCATCTTTATTGCTCCCGAGGTCAAAGGATCTCGTTCTTGGCTCCAATTAGGGCCTGTCAGTCTGCAGCCTGCCGAGTTTGCTAAGTTTGCTACGGCTCTTGCTTTAGCTAAATATATGGGGTCGTATGGCTTTAATATGCGTAGCGTGAAGTCTTCCATAATTATGGCAACCATTGTGTTGCTCCCTATGCTGATGATTATTTTGCAGCGTGAGACCGGATCAGCTCTAGTTTATCTTGCCTTCTTCTTAGTGTTCTATAGAGAAGGTATGCCCGGCGCTGTGCTGTTTTCAGGAGTATGTGCAGTGCTTTATTTCATCGTTAGTATTCGCTATGGAGAAGTCTTCATTGCCGATACACCTACGCCGGTAGGAGAGTTTGTGGTGCTTCTGCTCATTATTATATTCACCTGTCTGATGTTGTGGGCCTATGTGAAGAATATAGCATTATCCTTGCAACTCATAGGCATAAGCTTTGGAGTGGTTCTAATAGCCTACTTAGTTTCGGAATATCTTATCCACTTTAATCTAGTGTGGGTACTATGGGGGTTAAGTGCTCTTTTGGTTGGATATCTACTCTATTTAGCGTTCCGCAAATGGCAACATATCTATTGGTTGATGGCGCTTTTTGCAGTGAGTTCCATAGCATTTATGTACTCCAGCGACTATGTGTTCGATAATGTGTTGGAACCTCATCAACAAGTACGCATACAAGTAGTTCTTGGTATGAAGGATGACCCAACAGGCGCAGGGTATAACGTAAATCAGTCTAAGATAGCTATTGGCTCTGGTGGATTGACCGGTAAGGGATTCTTGAATGGGACGCAAACTAAACTTAAATACGTGCCCGAGCAGGATACAGATTTCATCTTTTGCACGATAGGTGAAGAGCAGGGCTTTTTAGGCTCTACAGCTGTATTGCTTCTCTTCCTTTTCCTAATACTTAGATTGATCTTCCTGGCAGAGCGTCAAAGCTCTACCTTTGGGCGTGTATATGGTTACTCTGTCGTGAGCATTTTCTTGTTTCACCTCTTTATCAACGTAGGTATGGTGCTTGGATTAACACCTGTAATTGGTATTCCGCTACCCTTCTTTAGTTATGGCGGTTCTTCGTTGTGGGGTTTTACAATCTTACTGTTTATTTTCCTTCGGATTGACGCTGGTCGCTCTCGTCGCCTTTAGCTGGTTGACGAGCTACCTTAATACCGATGTCGCTAATACCTCTAAGACTATCGGTCTCCATGATATGCCACAACTTCAATAGTTGAGGGCCAAAGTACTGTGGACGCAATACGGGTAAGGTTTGTGAAGCACTAAACAAGCTACTCCAGTTATAGTCGGTATGTTGGCCAAGATTATTTCTTAATTCATAATGGAGGGTATCAGTGCGTAGCACTATGCTATCCTCTACAATATGCGCTACAGCAAGACTAATGTTTTGATAGGGATATTCAGACGTAAATCTAATCTCGGGTGTGATATACACTTTAGTTTGAGTGCTATCAATGGGGAAGGTAAATGCTAGTGTATCTGTTTTAGACCAGCCCGTCTTTGTAACGGGCTGGTAGCTATAATAGATGATTTGTTCTTTGTTGCAGGCAACAAGTAATAGCAGAACAGCTATTGCTATGCTACTCCTGAGGAGCTGGCTTTGGGCCTTGCGTGCCTTTCTCTGGGCGTTCGCTTTTCTGTTTAGGTCTATCACCGCGTTTCTTATTTTTGTTAGGAGCAGACTGACCTTGTTGAGGTCTATTATTGTTATTGCTATTAGGGTTTGCACCGTTTCTCTCTCCTCTAGGCTTTTGTTGCTGATTGTTGTTGCCCTTTGGATTCTCGCCGTTGCGTTGTTGAGGACGCTGTTGAGGGCGTTGTGGTGATTCATTACCAGTTGCCTCACCTCTTTCAGCACCTTGTTGAGGGCGTCCGTTTGGATTAGGTTTCCTCTTTTTCTTGTTGCGAGAGTTGTTGCCACCTTCGCCTCTGCCTTTTCTGTCGAAACGGGTCAAACTTTCTTGTTCTACCAAGTCCACAGGTTTCTCTTGTCCTTTCTTTTGGCCTTCTTCGAGAAGCGATTCTGGTTTTCCTCCCTTCTTATTGATACCGATAATTTCGAAAGCTCTTCTACCCGAAATGGTAACAAGGTTGGCAGGAATATTCTTATCAGTTGAATAAGTTATCTGGTTGGCCATAATGTCAGCCTTGAAGAAATAGTAGGTGCAATCTGCTGTTTCGAGTGCAATCTCCTTAGAAGGCATTCTCTTTTGTGCCTCTACATAGCAGTCTACTTCGTAGTTGAGACAGCATTTTAGTTTGGCACATTGTCCGGCAAGCTTCTGCGGATTGAGTGATATATCTTGGAAACGAGCTGCACTAGTAGATACAGATATAAAGCTTGTCATCCAAGTTGCACAGCAAAGTTCGCGACCGCAGGGGCCAATACCACCAATGCGACCAGCTTCTTGGCGAGCACCAATCTGCTTCATCTCAATGCGAACGCGGAAAGCCTCTGCTAGTACTTTGATTAGCTGTCTGAAGTCAACACGTTCGTCTGCTATATAATAGAAGATAGCCTTATTACCATCGCCTTGATACTCCACATCACCAATCTTCATGTTTAGATTGAGGTTAGTGGCAATTTGGCGTGAGCGAATCATTGTAGCATGCTCTTTTTCCTTGGCCTCTTCATATTTCTCAATGTCCACAGGCTTCGCCTTACGGTAGACACGTTTGATTTCGGCATCGTGCTTGAAATTGGCCTTCTTCATCTGAAGAGCTACAAGCCGACCAGTTAGTGTCACTACACCGATGTCGTGGCCGGGTGTTGCTTCTACTGCAACAACATCTCCTTTTTCAAGTTTTATTTTGTTACTATTCAAGTAATAGCCTTTACGGGTATTCTTGAATTGAACTTCCACCATATCGCACTCCTCAGCATTGCCAGGGACATCTGCCAACCAGTCGTAGGTGTTTAGTTTATTTATATGTCGAGAGCATCCTTTGCGGCAAAGTCCGCCACTCCCTTTATGAAGTATAAAATCCATATTTGTTGTTTGTTTTATTGCTTTAATAGTACAATCATCTTCAAGCTGAAGTCGAAGAATACCATTTTAGCGTTAACATTTTGTTCTATATGTTGTTGCGCCTCACTTAGTTCATCCATGATACCCATTACATTTCGCTCGTTTACAAAAGGTGCAAATCTTGATGCGAAATGTTTTTCATCTTGATTCATGTAAGAAAGCTCGTTGCAGTGTAGATTATATATAAAGTTTTCGCGTATCAATCGTTGGCAATAGATCAAGAGCCTTTTTTGTCTTTCTCTTCCTAGAGCTGCTACTTGCTCGCTCCAAAGTTTCATCTCGCGTATTTTTCTTTGATAGGAGAGGCGCATAAGGTTGACGAATAACTCGAAAAACTTACGATTCTCTTCGTCCAAACTGATAGCTTGCAAGGCTTTTGTGTAGCTACCGTTGGCTAGGTGAGCTATCTGTTGGCTTTGATTGGGCTCAATGTTGAAGTTGCTTTGCAAAGCTTTGTCGATACACTCCTTATCAATAGGACGGAAGTTTACTCTTTGGCTTCTACTTAGGATAGTTGCCAGCAAATCTTCTGGTTTCTCTGTGATCAATATGAAGAGTGTTTTGGCAGGAGGTTCTTCCAACATTTTCAATAGTTTGTTGGCCACCTCTAGTCGCATCTTCTCAGCTTGCCAAATGATAGCGATCTTATAGCCCCCTTCATTCGATTTTAGGCTAAGCTTTTTGGTGATGATATCTGCTTCGGCCGTATATATTGTGGCTTGTGCATTCTCTGCATCAATAGCGTCGAGCCATTGGTCATAGGTAAAGTAGGCAGATGCCGTTACCAAACTTCTCCATTTGCTAAGTACAGCATCTGAAGTGGCCTTCTTAACAGTAGGTAATACGAAGTGCAAGTCGGGATGTACTAGCTTATGAAACTTCACACAAGAAGGGCATACCCCACATGAGTCGTCTTCTTTCTTATTCTGGCAGCAGATGTATTGTGCGTAGGCTAGAGCCATAGGAAGTTTGCCCACCCCTTGAGTGCCACTAAATAAGAGGGCATGTGCAATGCGCCCTTCATTAGCATCGTTAATGAGGCGTCGTTTTATATCGCTTTGGCCTATGACTTCTTTGAATAGCACTTTATCTTATGATTTGTATATTAATATATCGCTTTGGCAACCTCTTTTATACTATCGATTGCACCGATAGAGTAGAAATGTATGCTAGGAACTCCATGTGCCATGAGTTCTTGGCATTGTGCTGTACACCATTCAGTACCAACTTGCTGAGCATCGGCATCGTTCTTACAACGCAACAGCTCTTTGGTAAGATCTTCGGGCAGGTCAACCTTGAATGTTTTAGGTATAACGCTAAGTTGTGGAAGTCTTTTGAATGGCTTGATGCCCGGTATGATAGGAACATTGATGCCAGCAGCTTTTGCCTTTTCTACAAACTCAAAATATTTCTTGTTGTCGAAGAACAGTTGAGTCACAGCATATTCTGCACCCATCTCTATCTTCTTCTTTAGCCAATATATATCCGTTTCAATATTTGGAGCCTCTTCGTGCTTCTCGGGGTAGCAAGCTACACCATACGAAAATGGTTTTGCAGCCACTTTCATTTCCGAACCGTCTACAAATATACCTTTGTTGAAGTTGTTGATCTGCTCTTCTAGCTCTAAAGCATGAAGGTAACCGTTTTCATCCGCTTTAAATGATGTTTCGTGTTTAGCTTTGTCTCCACGAAGAACCAATAGATCGGTAATGCCCAAGAACTGCAAATCGAGTAGCACATACTCTGTCTCTTCTCGGCTGAAACCGCTACAAAGAATGTGTGGAACAACAGTTACATTGTACTTGTTTTGAATAGCTGCGGCAACAGCAACTGTACCGGGTCTACGGCGCAATCTGTTACGTTGAAACATCCCATTACCCAAATCCAGATATACATATTCACTACGATGAGTGGTGATATTGATATATTTAGGATCAAATTCGAGTAGTTCGTCAATGTCACGATATAGTTTGTCTATACCTGTGCCCTTAAGCGGTGGAAGTATTTCAAACGAGAAGGCAGTTTTCTCGCTGCTATGTATCAAGTCTATAACTCTCATTTTTATTTATTTATTCTTGGCATATTCTGCAAAAATACGAAAAAGATAGTTCAATTTACAGCAAATAGTGTAATAAAAAAAGCTCTGCCAAGCATTAAAGCAGGGCAGAGCTGTATGTTTTTGTTAGATGGTATTAAGATATATCGTACTATTCTTATTTTGTAAATGATGTGTAAATCACATTCAAGTCAAGTTTGTTGCCATTTAGGCCACCTTTTAGTTTGGCGTAACCTGGTCTCAAATCGTTTGTGATACCCACAATGTTGCTATTACTATCAAACACAAGACTCACTGGAATTACGGCTACTTTATCCCACTGGGTAGCTTCCATCCATTGTTCGATGTTGGTAACAGGCTGTCCGTCTGCTCCTAATACGTTGCTGATCTTGCCAAAAGTATTTAGCTCGATTTCTGCTGCTTTCTTCTCTTCAAGACAAGTGCTCACAAGACGAGAAATATTCGAGAAAACATACTGATTGGTGTAAATCAGGTTTTGCTCCGTGATGTACGAAGTAACATTATCATTGATTTCGTTATTGATAAAGAAGTTCTCTCTATCTTTTTCTCTAACTAGCAATAGATAACTAGGCGCTGTCATTGGGAACGCATACTTGTTAACATCATTCGTTTGGTTGTAGTTTGTAAATGTTAGTTCTACAACGTTCAACGTATCTTGGCTCAATTCTTGTTCGAACTTCTCGAGAGGAATTGTAGCTTGAGTATAAATACCGGCAGGAGTCTTTAGATAAGTCCAATCAGTCTCTTCTACCTTTTGTTTGATCAAATCTTCGTCGCTTCTAAACGAGTTTGCTTGAATGATTTCTTTAGTAGCTACAAAAGAGCTCCACGAGTAAGCAGTAGAGTCGGTCACTTCGTCATGCTTTTTGTAGATTTCGCCACTGTCACTATCACGTACATATACCTCGTAGATTACGTTAAGTTCAATCTCGGTGATATATAATACTGTACCGTCTCCATAATCGTTCTTTACGTAGATACCTTTGAAAAGATCCATAAAGTAAGGAGCAAAATCTTCGTTGTTAGCCTGACATTCGCGGCTTTTGTCGTAGATTCTTTGACCTAACGATTGAGGTAGGTTTACAATGATCCAATCTCTTCCCCAAGCTTCGCGCAAAGAGTCGCTAACCGAAGGATCTTTAGCAGTATATGCTTTTCTTCCTAGTAGGTCGGCCGAATTGTAATAATCTTTAGGATTGATGCTTGTATAGTAAGCTTCTTCTTTGTTAAGCTTTGTGTCTAGTTCGTAAACACTAAGACGAGAAGGAGCCAAAGAGTCGCCAAAATAGCTAGTATACCACAAACGAAGTTCTGTGCGATAGATCTCATTCGACGTCATCAGCGCCTTTGGGTTCGCTAGATCTGCTTCATTATTAGTGTCGCAGTAGGCTGGAAATTCAAAACCCTCATAGCAGTGCATTTGTGCTAGAAAGCCAGCTTCAAAGAAACCGAAATTAGGATCGGTGAATTTACCTAAATAACCTACGCTGGTTTTTGCGAATACGTCTTCGGCCAGTTTTGATTGAGTTGTGACCTCGAAAGTGGTAGACTTACCATTTATATTCTGATCGCTACCTGGAAACATATCCAGACCTAATGCTCCTGTGTTGTCATCGCATCCGATGAAGGCAAGAGTTACGAGAGCTAACAACAGATATTTTACTTTCATGATTGTGGTTCTATGAGTTTATTATTTAGCGTTAGCCCATACTTCGTCGTAGAAGTTGTTGCAGGCGTTTGCATAATCGTCAGTAGCTGGATAGTCCAAAACTAGTTTGCCCGATTCGCGAGCGTAATCCATAATTTCAGCATTTACAGTAGGGCTGTTTTGAATTACACCGTCAGAGTATTGGATAGCCAATTTGCAAAGTTCTTTATAATCAACCGGGTTGTTAACCGATTCTACATCTTTCTTTGTAATTCCTTTTAGCATCAATTTCGAAGTGAAATCTTCGCTGAATGGAGTTTGAAACTCATCGTCATATACCGAGAATACTACTTTAGCATCACGGAAAGATGGTTCGTCTTTATACGCTTGTTTGATGTATAGAGGTGCAAGAGCAGTCATCCAGCCGTGGCAGTGGATTACATCTGGGCACCAACGAAGTTTTTTTACAGTTTCTAGTACGCCGCGAGCATAGAAAATGGCACGCGCATCATTGTCTGCGTAGTCAATGCCATTCTCGTCGCATTTTTGCAGACGGTTTTGGAAGTAATCGTCATTGTCGATGAAGTACACCTGCATGCGAGCAGCTTGAATAGAAGCAACTTTGATGATGAGTGGGTGGTCTGTGTCGTCAATGATGAGGTTCATTCCCGAAAGTCGAATCACTTCATGGAGCTGATTTCTGCGTTCGTTGATGTTACCCCACTTGGGTGTGAAAGTTCTGATTTCTCTTCCTTTTTCCTGGATGGCCTGAGGTAGGTTTCTACCGATAAGGGACATTTCGTTTTCAGGTACGTATGGAGTAATCTCTTGTGTGATAAATAAAACCTTATTCGCTTTTGTCATAATAGCAATTCTTCTCGAGTAAATACCATGCAAAGATATAAAAAAAAGATGCCATATAAGCAATGAAACGGCTTTAATAAAATCTTATGAATTGTTAACCGCTTGAAAATCAGCGCTGCCCTTGAAATCTTGTTTTAATTGGCTTAACGATTAAGAGTTATAATTAATTGAAATCTCTTCGTTATCTGATAATTATACTTTAATTTTGCGCCGTTTCTACTATCCGCAGAATTAATTTAAAACAGAATGAAAGTAGTATTTACGGTAAAAGATTTGCAGGATGCACTTGCCGAACAACGAGCTCTAAACAAAACTATTGGTTTTGTGCCTACTATGGGAGCTTTGCACAAAGGACACGCTTCGCTTGTTAAGCGTAGTGTTGATGAAAATGATGTAACTGTGGTTTCAGTTTTTGTCAACCCAACACAATTCAATGATTCAACCGATTTGGATAAATATCCACGAACACTAGAGGCCGATTGTGAACTTCTTGGCGATTGTGGAGCTTCTATAGTTTTTGCACCTTCTGTAGGTGAGGTTTACCCAGAGCCTGATACTCGCGAATTTAGCTATGCACCTATCGATACAGTGATGGAGGGTAAGTTTCGCCCGGGACACTTCAATGGTGTATGCCAGGTGGTGAGCAAACTTTTTAACATGGTGCAACCTACCAGAGCTTATTTTGGGGAGAAAGATTTTCAACAATTGGCGGTGATTCGTGCCATGAATGCCGATCAAAAGTTTGGCATTGATATTGTAGGTTGTCCTATTGTTCGCGAAGACGATGGCTTAGCTATGAGTAGTCGCAACACACGTTTGTCAGTGGAGGAGCGCAAAAATGCATTAAATATATCTAGAACCTTATTTAAAAGTCGTACTTTTGCAGCAGATAATACTGTGGCAGAGACAATTGCTAAGGTCGCAGAGTGGATTAATGCTACCCCTGGACTAGAACTGGAATACTTTGAAATAGTAGATGGCGACACATTGCAGCCTGTTGAAGATTGGAACGAAAGTCCCTATATCGTAGGTTGTATTACAGTGTTTTGCGGCCCCGTTCGCTTGATAGATAATATTGTATATAAAGAACTATAATAACATTACCCCTAAGACCAAATCCTTATGATGATTGAAGTGTTGAAATCAAAAATTCATTGTGCCCGTGTGACAGAAGCTAACTTGAACTATATGGGTAGCATAACTGTTGATGAAGATTTGCTGGATGCGGCCAACATGATTGCAGGCGAGAAAGTTCACATTGTTGACAACAACAATGGCGAGCGCTTCGAAACTTACATTATTAAAGGTGAACGTGGCTCAGGCAAAATCTGCCTAAATGGAGCTGCTGCCCGTAAAGTGCAACCCGGCGATATTGTAATTATCATGTCTTATGCAATGATGGACTTTGAAGATGCGAAGAGTTTTAAACCCTCTCTCGTATTCCCCGATCCGCAAACCAATTCTTTGGTATAAGCAACATACCAAATGAGATATAAAAAAGAAGCCTTGGCGATTGAGATAAATCACCAAGGCTTCTTTTTTTGCTTTTAGCTGAAGGGGAGTTTTATTCCCCTTTCAGTTGTTTGTGCATAGCTGCGGCAGCATTGCGTCCGTCGCCCATTGCAAGAATCACTGTAGCTCCACCGCGAACGATGTCACCCCCTGCATAGATGGTAGGGATGCTGGTTTGCATGTGCTCGTCTACATTTACAGTGCCTCTGCGACCTGTTTCAAGACCGGGGATAGACTGTGGCACAATAGGGTTGGGCGATACTCCCACGCTGACGATGGCCATATCGATGTCGATAGTCTCTGTAGCGCCTTCGATAGCGATAGGCGAACGACGTCCCGACGCATCGGGTTCACCCAATTCCATCTTTTGCAACACCATCTGTTTCACATGTCCTTTTTCGTTGGCTATGTATTCGATAGGGTTGTGTAGTGTCATAAACTCTACGCCCTCTTCTTTAGCGTGTTTGATCTCTTCGAGACGCGCAGGCATCTCTTCTTCCGAGCGGCGATAGATAATCATGGCACGTTCGGCGCCAAGGCGACGAGCAGTACGCACGGCATCCATAGCAGTGTTACCACCACCGATGATAGCTACGTGTTTGCCGAAGAACACAGGAGTGTCTGATTCGGGGTTCGAAGCATCCATCAAGTTAACGCGTGTCAGGTATTCATTAGCCGATAGCACGTTGATAGAGTTTTCTCCGGGAATATTCATAAAGTTGGGTAGACCTGCGCCCGATGCGATGAAGATGCCTTTGTAGCCCTCTTCTTTTAGCTGTTCAGTAGTGATCGTCTTGCCTACGATGCAGTCTTTCACGAAGTGAACACCCATCTTCGATAGGTTTTCGATCTCCACGTCAACAATCTTGTTGGGTAGACGGAATTCTGGAATACCATATTTCAATACACCACCAATCTCGTGAAGAGCTTCGAATACAGTGACATCATAGCCATACTTTACCATATCTCCGGCAAATGCCAATCCGGCAGGACCTGAACCTACAACAGCTACCTTTACCCCATTTCTATGTTTGATCTCGGGCACGCTGATCTGGTTAGTTTCACGTTCGTAGTCGGCAGCAAAGCGTTCTAGGTAACCGATAGCTACCGATTCCTCTTTCATTTTGAGGTGGATACATTTCGATTCGCACTGCTTTTCTTGCGGACAAACACGGCCACATACTGCAGGAAGTGCACTCGTTTGTTTCAACACACGAGCCGCTTCTATGATCTCGCCACGTTCGATGTTCTTAACAAAAGCAGGGATATTGATGCTCACGGGGCAACCGGTGATACAAGTAGGGTTGGCACAGTCCAAGCAGCGTTTTGCTTCGGTCATGGCCTGTTCTAGTGTAAGACCTTGGTTTACCTCTTCTTTTAGTTGGTGCGAGCGATACTCGGCATCAAGTTCGGGCATCTTTGCACGTGGAATAGAGGTGCGCTCTTTTGGCTTCATCGCTTTGCGAAGCTCTACACGCCATTCTGCATCGCGGCCTTTGCCAGGAGTTTCAGTTGTAACGTGACTTAGTTGATCGAGCTTTTGCATCTCCTCTTTTTCCTCATCTTTGAATGCACCCATGCGTTTCAACATTTCGTCAAAATCCACTAGGTGGCCGTCAAACTCAGGACCATCTACGCATACAAACTTGGTCTTACCGCCAATTGAGATACGGCAAGCGCCACACATACCTGTGCCGTCTACCATTATCGTATTGAGCGAAACCTCAGTTGGTACCTCATATTTCTTAGTTAGTAAGCAAACAAACTTCATCATAATGGCAGGGCCAATAGCGAAACATTTGTTCACTGTTTCGCGGTTGATCACCATTTCCACACCTTCGGTGACTAGACCTTTATTGCCATACGAGCCATCATCTGTCATTACGATTACTTCGTCAGAGGCTGCACGTATTTCGTCTTCTAGGATCACCAACTCTTTTGTGCGTCCGGCCAATACCGAAACTACTTTGTTGCCCGCAGCTTTTAGAGCTTGTACGATGGGCAACATAGGTGCAATACCTACACCACCGGCTGCACAGACCACGGTGCCGAAGTTTTCGATATGTGTAGCTTGTCCCAATGGGCCTACAACATCATTGATATATTCGCCTTCGTTGAGTTGACACAAACGGGCAGATGATAGACCTACCGCTTGCACCACAAGAGTGATGGTACCTTTTTTAAAATTAGATTCGGCAATGGTAAGAGGCACACGTTCGCCTTTTTCTCCAACACGAACGATTACGAAATGGCCGGCTTTGCGCGCTTTGGCAATGAGTGGTGCCTCTACTTCTAGTTTAAACACCTTTTCAGAGAGTTGTTCTTTGCTTACAATCTTGTTCATTTTTCTCTTTCTCTTTTTTTGTAGCAAACAGCCGGATAAGCCACGCAGTAGGTTGACTGGTTGTGGCTTGCCCGGCTGTATAGTATTTATAGGTTGTTATTCTAATGTTTAGTCGATCATCTCAAATCCACAGAAAGGCACAAGCGCCTTTGGTATACGAATACCTTCGGGAGTTTGATTGTTTTCGAGCAATGCAGCAACTATACGTGGCAAGGCCAAGGCTGAACCGTTGAGTGTGTGACACAATTCGGTTTTCTTTTCGGCCGAACGGTAACGGCACTTCAAGCGGTTGGCTTGGTAAGAGTCGAAGTTTGATACCGAGCTTACCTCTAACCAGCGTTTTTGAGCTTCTGAATATACTTCGAAGTCATAGCAAAGTGCAGCAGTAAAGCTCATGTCGCCACCGCAAAGTTGCAAGATGCGATAAGGAAGTTCTAGTTTGATGAGTAGATTTTCTACATGGTCCAACATCTCTTTGTGCGACTCTTTAGAGTGCTCTGGTTTGTCGATACGTACAATTTCTACTTTCGAGAATTCGTGAAGACGGTTCAAACCACGTACATCTTTGCCGTACGAACCTGCTTCGCGACGGAAGCATTGTGTATAAGCACAGTTCATGATAGGCAATTGCTTCTCGTCAAGAATCACATCACGGTAGATGTTTGTCACAGGCACCTCAGCAGTTGGAATCAAGTATAGATCATCCAATTGGCAGTGGTACATCTGACCCTCTTTGTCAGGGAGCTGACCTGTACCGTAGCCCGAAGCTGCATTAACCACTGTTGGAGGCATGATTTCGGTATAGCCAGCTTTGCTTGCTTCCGAAAGGAAGAAGTTAATCAAAGCGCGTTGCAATTGAGCACCTTTGCCTTTGTAAACGGGGAAACCTGCACCAGTGATTTTCACACCTAGGTCGAAGTCGATCAAGTCATATTTCTTAGCCAAATCCCAGTGAGGAAGCGCGTCAGTAGGTAGTTCGGTTTGGTTGCCACCGGTTTTCACTACCACATTATCATCGGCACCAAAGCCTTCGGGTACATCGCTGTAAGGAAGGTTAGGGATGGTATAGAGCACATTTTGCAAATCTTCCGAAGCAGCATCCATTTCGGCTTGAAGAGCCTTGTTGGTTTCTTTCAATTCGGCTACGCGGTTGCGAGCAGCTTCGGCTTCTTCTTTCTTACCTTCTTTCATCAACATACCGATTGTCTTCGACAACGAGTTGACTTCAGCCAGATTTTTATCTAATACGTTTTGTGTAGAGCGACGTTTGTCGTTGAATGCAATCACTTGGTCGATTGCCTCTTTAGCGCCTTTGAAATGTTTCTTTTCCAAAGCCTGAATCACCTGATCGGTGTTTTCAGTAATCTGTTTTATGGTAAGCATATCTTAATGAGTTATATAATTCCTTGAAATTTAAGTATGCAAAGATAAGGACTTCATTTACAAATTACTACTTATATGCTACAATTTGTCTGCTAAAAACGTGTTTACTATGGGTTTGGGGGTACTTTTTGGTACAAAAAAACGGGTTGAAAACCTAGTTTGGTTCTCAACCCGTTTATACTATCGTTTAGGAGTGTATCCTTATGCGTTAGGAAGGATAGAAACAATACGTTTGTCTGCCTTACCTACTTTGAATGATACAGTACCATCTACTAGTGCGAAAAGAGTGTGGTCTTTACCCATACCCATGTTTTCACCTGGGTGGAATTCAGTACCTCTTTGGCGAATGATGATGTTTCCTGCTTTGCAAACTTCGCCACCAAATATCTTAACGCCTAATCTTTTACTTGCTGATTCGCGGCCGTTCTTAGAACTACCGACACCTTTTTTATGTGCCATTTCGTTTTACTTTTTAAATGATTAAGCTACTACTTCCTTGATTGTTAACTCAGTAAATTGTTGACGGTGACCGTTCAATTTGCGGTGACCTTTTCTTCTTTTCTTGTGGAAGATAAGAACTTTGTCGCCTTTTACAAGGTGTGATACTACTTCGCAAACCACTTTAGCACCTTCTACTGTAGGAGCACCAACAGTGATTGCACCGTTGTTGTCTACCAAAAGAACTTTGTCGAATTCTACAGTTGCACCATTCTCAGAGTTTTGGATGTGGTGAACGAATAGTTTTTTGCCAGCTTCAGCTTTGAATTGCTGACCATTGATTTCTACAATTGCGTACATCTTATATATGTATCTATAAGTTAGCTCCGGCGGGTGGTTTCTAATCACTTAGAAAGCTCTTTATCGAACCCGTTGCGGAATAATCGGGCACAAAATTACTGTTTTCTTTATAATCAAACAAATTTTTGGCTATTTATTGTACTGATAATTAGCATTTGAAGTCGATTTTAACGTAACGAAGCAAAATGAAATGCACCGTAGCTATTCTAACCCAATATTGTGGTTGTTTCTCCTTCGGAAATACACTCTTTCTTACCCGCTTGGTGGCAAGGGCTACTCAGCTTGGTGGCAAGGGCTTGCCACCACGGTAGGCATGGGAGGTCACCACGGTGACAAGCCCTTGCTATGTTTTCGCTATTTTTTAACTGCAATATCGGCCCGCGATTTACTTTGCGTCACGATGTATACCCCTATGAAAACCAGAGCGATAGCTAGACCTTTGGGCCAGTCGAATACACCTACCCCGATGGCCACAGCTGCAATGGAGGCCACTATAGGTTGCATGTAGTTGTACATGCTCACTACGGTTGGGCGCATCAGCCTTTGTGCAGTCATTATGCAGATGTAAGCCAAGAAACTACCGCAGAGCACCACATAAAGCACTTCGCCTATTGCGGTAAAGGGGACATTGCTCCACTGCAAAGTCACAATATCGCCCATCGAGAAGGGTAGGTATACTATAGAGGCATAGAGAAACATCCACTTGTTGAGTGTCACCGGCGAATAGCGCTGAGTGAGACTTTTGAACACAGTGAGATAGATTGAGAAACTGAATTGTGCAACGAGCACTAGCAAGTCGCCAAGGATGTGGCCGGATGCTCCCGAACTGCCCCCAGTGCTATTCAGAATCAGAATCAATGCTCCACTGGCTCCTACTATGATACCGATAATCTTTTTGCCCGATATCGGTTCTTTAAGATAGAATGCAGCTACTATCATGGTGATGATAGGCAGGGTAGTAGTGATGATCGATGCATTGATGGGTGAAGTCAAAGAAAGCCCGAAGATAAAAGTTCCTTGATTGAAAATCAGTGCAAAAAACGAAGCTACGAAGATGCGGATACGATCTTTTCGCTCAATCTGCTCATGTTTGGTGAAAATGGAAAGTACCCAAAATGCCACACAAGCACCCACCATACGAAACGAAGTGAGCATAATGGGGGTGAAAAACACTAGTGCCGATTTTCCGATGGGAGACATCAATCCCCACATCATATTGGCAGAAAGGGCGCAAAGATGCCCACGTATATTCTTATCGGCCATAGTCGATGGTCTTTTTATTAATTCGTGAGCAAAGGTAGGAAATAATCATATAGAAGAGTACGAAAAAGCCATGACTTGTTGGCCATGGCTTCTCTAAGAAATATTATTGTGGATAGACTTATTGAGTAGCAACGTTTATGTAAGCCGTCTCTAGACCTTTGCCAGAGACTTTAAGTTGCATGTCCCCAGGTGTTTCATCGCTTTGAAGCACCACCACCAGTTGGCCGTTGAAGACTTTCATAGTAGGTTTTACAAACGATTCCAGCGAACTAGCATCGCCATTGCAGGCTGCGCGATAGTTGCCTTTGCCTTTTACACTAAACTTCAAAGAGTGTTGTGCGTTCGGGCATAAGTTACCCTCTTTATCAAGAATGCTCACAGTGACAAATGATAAATCTTTACCGTCAGCAGAGATAGTGTTCCGGTCGGCTTCCAATTTTATCTGATAGGGTTTGCCGGCAGTTTTAACCTTGCTTTCTGCTACCGCTTCACCCTGTTCATTGTAGGCCACCACCTTTACTTCACCGGGCTGATAAACCACGTCGTTCCAGCGCAGGCGATAACGATCTAGGCGTTCTGCAGGATTCTTGCTGCGGCGACCTTGGCTAATGCCATTGATGAATAGTTCTGCCTCGGGATAGTTGGTGTAGACATAAACGGGCGTTATTTCACCTTCACGTCCCTTCCAATTCCAATGGGGTAAAATATGGAGGGTCTCTTCGTTCTTATTCCAACGGCTGCGATATAGATAATAGCGATCTTTGGGTAATCCTGCTAAATCGACAATACCGAAATAAGAGCTACGAGCGGGCCACATATTATCATAAGGAGTGGGCTCGCCTAGGTAGTCAAAGCCTGTCCATACAAATTCGCCTACCACCCAGTCATTGTCATCTTGCAACATAAAGTCCTCTTCGGGGATATTGCTCCACGAACAAGCTTCCAAGTCGTAAGATGAACATTGGCGATCATCATACTTCATTCCCTTTTCTTCTACGACAGGGAATTTGTAGACCCCACGCGAACTAACAGTAGAGGCAGTTTCTGCACCGAGGATAAAACCTTGTGGCAGGTTGTCATAGGCCATTTGGTAAAGATGTGTGCGGTAGTTCAGGCCGGGGATATCCATCACAGCTGCAAATCCACTTTTTACGGCAGCCTCAACTCTGTCCAAACCTTGAGTGACGGGGCGCGATGGATCCTCGCGATGCACTATGTCCTGAAGTTGCTTAGCAAGACGTGCACCTTGGTTGCTCCACTGTTCCGGAATCTCGTTGCCTATGCTCCACATGATAATGGAGGGATGGTTCTTGTGACACTGCACAAGGTTGACTAAATCTTTCTCTGCCCACTCGTCGAAGAAACGGTTGTACCCGTTTTTGCATTTAGGATAGAGCCACATATCAAACGATTCGGCCATTACCATAAAGCCCATCTCGTCGCAAAGTTCCATCTGCCAAGTAGATGGCATATTGTGTGCAGTGCGAACGGCATCACACCCCATATCTTTAAGAATACGAAGTTGACGACGCAAGGCTGCCTTGTTAAGTGCGCTGCCCAATGGGCCTAAATCGTGGTGAAGGCATACTCCTTGTATCTTGCGAGTCTGTCCGTTGAGCTGAAATCCATTGTCAGCAGAAAAGGCAATAGAACGGATACCGAAGCGAGTGTACACCTCATCGCAAAGCTTGCCATCTTTCAATACCTGTGTGCGTAGTAAATAAAGGTTTGGGCTCTCTGGCGACCATAAATTGGGTTGCGCTACCTCCATCTGGCAAAGCGAGGCACCGGTACTAAATGGTTTCTCTTGCTTTGAAATCCCTAAGGGTAAGGAGTCTGTGTTAAGAATCTCATGTACTATTACTACACCATCATTCGTTAAAGGTTGGCGAAGCTGAGTCTTTACCTCTACTGTAGCATGGCTGTCGGATACATGAGGAGTTGTAACAGTGATACCCCAATTCTCAACAGCGATGGGTTGTGTTCTTACAAGATGTACCGGGCGGTAAAGACCTGCTCCGGAGTACCAACGCGAACTTTGCTCTAGATTTTGCAATCGAACTGCAATAGTATTTTTTCCTTCCACTAAATATGGAGTAATATCTATGTTGAACGCATTGTATCCATTGGCCCATCGGCCCGCTTCCTTGCCATTGACATAAACTATAGGTTCTGCCATAGCTCCATCGAAAAGAAGCTCGGTGTGCGCGTAGTTTTGTGGAAGATCTAACTCTAGTCTGTACCAACCCACACCGATGTAGGGCAATGCTCCTGTGCGACCGGTGTGCTCAGTAGGCTGCAAATCACCATTTTGTTCAATGGCTACCACCTGTAGATCTATGTTTCGCTCGAACTCTCCTGTGATAGCCCAGTCGTGGGGCACCACTACAGACTGCCATGAGCTGTCGTCGTAGTCAGGTGCCATAGCATCTACTATATCACTTTGTATGAACTTCCATCCTTTGTCCAACTCGGTCACCTCACGGGTATTGGCGCGAAGTACAGAAAAGAATAATATGAATAAGCAAATAAAGAAATATCTCATGTGTTGTGTCTCTTAATAAGTTGTATACTCGCCAAACGGAATTAAAGCTTCCGAAGGGCAGCCATCGTTAGTAAATGCCCCTTTGTCATACGTTTCATAAGTATAGCATTCGGGTTCCCAATACAAGATTCCTAAGCAGCGTTTATCGGTGTTGTTGATAGACTGTTTGAACAGGTCGGTGAGGAAATTGCGTGTTGTTGCAGCTTCACTGCGACTCATACCCACCTCTACAATCATACAATCTGTGCCATAGCGTTCGAATAGGGTTTTAATATTAGCAATGATGTCGTCATTGGCTGTTTGCCAGTTGTTGCTCTCGGGGTAGAGAGACATTCCTATCACATCCCACTTTGCGTTATTGCGTCGTAGCCCGTCAAATAGCCATGTAAAGCGAGATAGTTCATTTCCTCTGTCTACATGTATAATGACTTTCGCTTCGGGGTAAACACTCTTAACTGCATCATAACCGGCATTCGAAAGTTCTGCATAGTTGGACATACTACTCTTTGCATCGCCCATGGGCCATAACATTCCGGTAGTAGTCTCGTTGCCCACTTGTACCCATTCTACATCAATTCCACTGCTCTTTAATGTTTGCAAAACCTCCGTAGTATGTTTGCCCACTGCCGCAATCATTTCATCTAAATCATAGTTTTCCCACGCTTTAGGAATATATTGCTTACCTGGATCGGCCCATGTGTCGCTATAGTGGAAGTTAATCATGATACGCATACCCAAATCTTTTGCACGAAGAGCTTTTACAAGCACATCGTCTATGTTGCACCATCCATCAGTTGGGTCAACCCAAACACGTAGGCGTATGGTATTCATACCAATCTCCTTCATCAACTGCGTGCATTCACGTTCTTGACCTTGTTCGTTGTAAAACTTAATACCTACATCCTCAAACTTAGTTATCCAGCTAATATCAGCACCGCTGGCAAAGCTGCTTGTCGAAGGTTCGGGTTGCTCTATAACTTTAAACGCGGGTTGCTCTTCGGCACATGCCATACACAGCGTTAGCATTGCCCCAAAGGTGGCTCCCAATATCATTTTAAAAGTACTCTTCATGTCAATCATGTTTTTAAATGGATGCGTCACTGCTAACCTTTATGGTGCAACAACGCATCGCATAGTAGTTAATTCTATTGTTTCTCTAGGGTATAAGTGATATTGTTCATATCCCACATATTGATGGTGAGTAGGTATAGTCCTGTTTCGGTGGGTACGATATTATTGCCTTTTCCGTAGTGCAGCACACCGTCATTCTTCTTGGTGAGCATCATCTCCCAATCTTCGTTGATTACGATATTCATACCCCATTCGATATAGCTGATATCGAGTGTCGCTTTCCATACTTTCTGTTCCACATCGTACTCCATTAGATCGCTTGTGATAGACCAACCGTTGAAGTCGCCCGATACCGCCATACTTGTAATCTCTTGGTAACTCCAGATTCCATCAGAAAGGTTGGCTGTATATAGGTAAAAGCCATTATCGCTAGTATCCATCCATATGTTCCAAGCAGCACCAGTAGAGTCTAATTGGTAAAGCGATTCGGCTATCGACCCATAAATAGTTTCACGGTCTTCGGTAGCAAACTTGAAGTTTTCCCATCCTGTAGCATAGTAGAATCCTTGATAGATGTAATTTTCTTCGGGAGAATAGAGTCTGCATTTTACATCATCCCAGTTGTCGGGATTCACCATGTCAAGATAGTTTTGGTAGTTACTTTCTTCTATCTCGCCCTCTTCGAGGGTTGCTACAACTTCCTCTCCGCCCATCTCTAGTGTAAGAATATAACTACCGGCTTTGCTCACCGAGGCCGAGAAGGCTACATCCAATAGACCAGCCACAGCATTGTCGTCGTTAGTGTCAGTCGCTATACTGTACGACTTAGTTTCTGCCTTGCCTGTTGTTAGGCTAGCGGCACCTTTAGTTTGAAAGCTTCCTGTCCAAGTGTTGCGTGGCACAGAATATTTCATCTCTATTTGTTCGCCTTCCACAGTGACTACTAGGTTGGTGAGAAGGGTAGCACTCCATTGTTGTGTATGAGTGTCTACCGTAGTTAAGTAGCAGCCTGCCACTCCGGGGTACCATATATTCCAGTGAGTAGCCACATCATTGCTTAGTTTGAATGGTGTACCTACGATACCGTCATTGCCCCAAGTTGTGCCATCATTCTCTCTGAAATAGGCATTCATCCAACCAGATGCCCCTATGAAACCTTGGTATATGCCATTCTCGGTAGGCGAATATAGATTGGCTGTGACACGTTCTTGATCCGCAGATAATACATCCATAGAGTTCATGCGAATGCCATAAGGTGTGATGCTAACCGAAGCTACATTGCTATATTGCGGAGCAATGTTATTGCCCAATACATATTTGATGCGGATATAAAGTGGTGCATCTTTCCATGCCTCCATGCCGAGCTTCTTAGTTAGATTGTTTAGCTCTACATGCGTATAGCTTCGAGTATTTACAGTACTTAAAGAAGATTCTGCACCCTCGAAGGAGCTTTGTGTCGCTAGTTCTATGTACTTATCAATCATTCCATCGGGGAGTTGATATGCATCACTGCTCAACGATAAGTCATAGTCGCCCCATGTCAGTGTGAGTGCCGATACAGTAGGTGTTTCCCCACTTAATGTGATAGCGCTTTGCGAGGCGACTAGTGTTGCCGCATCCCCGTTTTGGAAACCACTCACGGTAAGCATCTCCTTATCATCGTTGCAAGAAATCATTCCCAACAGGAATAGGAAGAAAGGTATATAGTTATATAATCGTTTCATGGTAGTCTATTTTATGGTTTTAATAGTTTTCATTATATAAGTTAGGATTAGCCGTGAGTTCAGCGTAGGGAATAGGGTAGATGTTATATTTGCCATCCACTGCTCGTCCATCCATAGTGCCGCCTTTCCATTCCCATATATATTTGTCTGTGGTGAAATAGTCGTAGCGAATCAAATCTGTTCTTCTCACCATCTCCAACGATAGCTCACGTGCACGCTCGTTAAGCACAAAGTCCAAAGTAAGCGCTGCAGGGTCTATGTTGCCGGCATCGCTACCAAAGGCGCGGGCACGAAGCAGATTTACATAATATACTGCCGATGTGCGATCGGTTCCTTGTCCTTCGCGAAGGAAGCTTTCTGCCAACATCAGATAGACATCTGCTAGGCGGAATAGAGGGAGGTCGGTATCTACACCATCCACCTCGTTGGACATGCTACCACCATCGGTAAGATTGCTCCACTTCATATAGAAGTAGCCCACATTAGGATCGTCCAGTGAAGTAACTTCTTGAGGGCGGTCGGTCTTGTAGAATAGATTGCGGCCATCCTTCTCATCATATAGATTTGCAATAGGGCTACGAGCGCGGAACATCTCCCATGAGCTTTTTACTCCTAGGTCTAAGCCAAATGAACCACTGCATTGTCCGCAAACGATATAGGTGCTTGCTCCCCACGACACAGCGTTTCTGCTGTCTACACTAAAACCTAAGATGATTTCATTGGTGCGTAGATGATTGTCTGCATTGAATAGCTTTGTGTATTCCGGTTCAAGCGAATAGCCTTCATCAATCACTTTCTTGCAATAGGTGATACATTCGGTGTAGTGCTTGTCACAGCCATAGGTTTCAGCATTTAGATACACTTTGGCTAGCAATGTATAGGCTGCACCTCTACCCACACGTGGATAAACAGTATTGAGTCTATTAGGTAATTCGTTCTCAATATCTTTTAGTTCGTTTACTATATATTCGAAGATTTGCTGAGCAGTATAGCGTGGAGGAATATATGTGCCTATTGGGTCGTTTTCGTCTACGAAAGGTACGTTGCGAAACATATCCAATGCGTGCGAATAGGCCAATGCTCTCAAGAAACGAGCTTCGTAAGACATTTGCATAATCTGTTGCTGATCACTCTCACTAAAACCTCCTATTGCACCAACATTGGCATAGCGTAAGAATTCGTTGCATAGAGCAATGGTGTAATAGATGCGGTAATACATATCGAACACCCAAGGGTCGGTAGAATCCCATGAAAGATAGGAGAGGGCAGTTTGTCCATCCGATGCATGCCATATCATGGCTACTTCGTCCGTACCCACCTCTTGCATATTGAAGTAGCAACGCATATAGTCGAAACCACGGCTACCTAGAATATCCTCGTTGCCGCCTCCTTTATCTTGGCCGGCTAGCACAAAAGAACCATAGAGTTTGGCCAGTACCATTTCATAGTTTTCAACCGAGGTGTAGACATCTACCGGTGTCTTTTCGATATGTGGATATTGATCTAGCTGATTGATACAAGAACTTAATAATGCTCCGGTTGCAATTAGTATTATTGTGATATAATGATTCAGTTTCATGATGTAAATAGATTAGATTAAAACTCAATGCCGAGTGAGAATGAATAGATGCGTGGACGTGGATAGAATGAGTTATCCATACCGTTGGGCACTTCGGGATCAACTCCTGAATACTTAGTAATGGTAAACACGTTTTGCATCATTACACTTAAGTTGAGGTTGCTACACCAGTTGCCCACTTTACCAAAGTTATAGCCCAGTGTGATGTTGTCCATCTTCAAGAATGAAGCATTCTCCAAATAATAATCGGACAAACGTTGTCGCTCTTTGAAACCGGTATCAAGATAGCTTCTATTAAGGTTGTTGATCTGATATTTGAAATAGCTCACCGTTTCCCAAGCACCGGTATTCATGGCATTAGCATTGTACACATAGTTGCCAATGTTGCCACGAAGGCTGAAACCTAGTGTAAACTTCTTATAGCGAAGGTTTGATGTAAAGCCCAATATGAAGTCGGGTGCAGGCGAATTGCAGCGGTAACGGTCTTTCTCATTGATGATGCCATCATTGTTGAGGTCGGCATATTTTCCTTCTATGGGTTTGCCTTTTTCATCGTATAGTTGATGATAGAGGTAGAACATATAAGGTTCGTATCCCTCGGTCAAAACCTGGAAGTTATAAGTGTCAAGCGTAGGACCCACCAAAGTGTTGATTTGCTCTACACCTTTTACTAGCGATAGATTCTTTACCTTCATCTTTTGCCATGTGCCGTTGAAACTGATATTCCAAGTCACATCTTTAGTTTGAATGGGTGTAGCGTTTAATGTCAACTCCACCCCTTTGCTGTCTACATTACCCACATTGGATGTGACGCGTGTATTAAAGTTAGAACCTGCTGCTACAGGAACCTCCGCCAACAAATCTTTTGTTTTGCGAGTATAGTAGTCGAAGCTACCCGAGAAGCGGTTGTCGAAGAAAGTGAAATCGAAACCATAGTTGAATGAGCTTGTGCTTTCCCACTTGATATCGCCGATATACGATTCAGGTCTGTACATGGGTACCCACTTGTTGCCCATCCAGTAGTAGGCTCCCGGTTGGCTTATTGAATAAATAGGCATGTATCCATAGTTTCCTATACCCTCTTGTTGCCCTGTCTTACCATAGCTGACGCGGAGCTTTATGTTATCAATAAACTCTACATCTTTGAGCCAAGCTTCTTCGTTGATTCGCCAACCTAATCCTACTGATGGGAAAGTACCCCAACGATTGGCTTTTGAAAAACGCGATGTAGCATCGCCGCGAACGGTGGCTGTTAGAAGATAGCGTTCGGTGAGCGATAGATTAACACGTCCATAGAATGATACAAGTGAATGTCTGTAATCGCTAGCTGCTACAGAGTTGCGCGACTCGCCATATACATTGGTTTCCTCATAGGCCTCGGTCTGTGCTATCCACATTTGATAGTCATAACCCGCCGTTACATCCAAGTTGCTTTCAATCTTCTCAAAGAACTTATTGTAGTTCAGATAAGCTGTAAACATCTTGTTGGTGTTCTTTTGTGGACCATATTTATAGTTGCGACCGTCTGTTTCGTACTCCAATGCCACGCCGTCAGGTATATAGATTAAACCATGTCCTTTACCATAGTCGTAACCCACAGCAGCGTGTAGTTTCAATTCGGGCAGCCAGTGAAACTTATAATCCATATCAATGTTACCGATAAATCTTTTGATGTGGCTAGTCGATTTGTAGTTTTCAAGAGCACCTACCGGATTTAAGTTGGCCGATGGTATTCCGTTTTCGTCGAGCGACTCAGTATATCCACCAAATGCATCTCTGCCAGAGAATATAGGAAGAGTGGGGTTGAATGTAGCTGCCGTGTAAATGGTTTGATTGGCAAATCTGTTATTGGTGATAGCCCCTTTAGCATTCAAGGTAAACTTTAGGTGATTGTCGAAGAAAGAAGGGCTTAGAGATATGCTTGCGGTATAGCGATCTACCTTGTCTGTTTTGAGGATACCATTTTGGTGTAGATATCCCAACGAAGCACGATACATCCAGTTGCCGGCTTGGCCCAACAAGCTTACATTGTTGTCTGTGCCATATGCTTTATGAAAAATCTCTTCGTTCCAGTTGGTAGTAGCATCTCCCAACAATGATTTCTGGATATCGGTGCCTTGTTCGTTTATCACAGTTCTGAATTCATCGGCCGAAAGCATATCTGCAAGCTTCGTCTTTACTTGCATAGACTGGGTTGTGTTGAAGGTTACCTTTACTCGGTCTTGACTTCCTTTCTTTGTCTGAATCAAGATGACGCCATTGGAGCCACGAGAACCATAGATGGCAGTCGATGAGGCGTCTTTCAATACAGTCATACTCTCAATGTCGTTGGGGTTAATCATGCTAAGGAAGTTTCCACTGCCGCTGATGCCTCCATTTTCTAGGGGCACGCCGTCGAGTACAATTAGTGGGTCATTAGAAGCGTTGAGTGATGCGCCTCCACGGATACGGATAGAACTACCTCCTGTAGGCGAACCGCCATCGCTTAATATCTGTACTCCCGATACTTTACCGTTAATCAATTGCTCGGGCGAACTAACCAACCCGCCGTTGAAGTCTTCGCTTGTCACATTGCTTATGGAGCCTGTAAGATCACTCTTGCGTTGTGTTCCGTAGCCGATTACTACAATGCCTTCCAGCATTTGTGTGTCTTCTTTCATCACCACGCGTATTGGCGAAGGGCTAGTTTTGACAAGTTGTGTCACATATCCTATATAAGATACCTGCAGCTCTTCTGTGGCTTTATCTACTTGAAGCACAAAATTACCATCTAGGTCGGTCACTGTACCTACCGATGAATTGGGCACTTTGATGGTGACCCCCATTATAGGGTCGTTCATCTCATCCACAACACTTCCTCTAACTACTTTAGTCGACTGTGCAACGCTTGTTTGTACACCGATAAGTAGAAGTGCAATGAATAAAATAGGGCGAAAACATGTAATAATGTTTCTCATTGTTGTAATAGATTTAATTGTATAATAGGTTTTTTCTTTCAGGCTAATCTATCCTTGCTGTTTTAAGAGCATTACATCCTGTTCGTAATGTCTTTTTCTGTTTTCCTTAAAAACAATCCATTTATCCTTTAAAAACTAATAGCCTCTAGTCGTTTGAGTGATGTCACCTGTTTTATTTTGTACAGCAAAGATAAATAGCCTTCTATAAACCGTTAAACATAAATAAGACGAATAATAGCACAAATCGGACAACCAAACAATTTGTGCTAAAAAGATGGGTATAGAGCGTTTGTATGGCGATTATTGCTCAAGTAACTACTTGTGTTCTCTTTCCAAATATTCCTTGGGCGATATGCCGAACTCCTCCGTAAAGCTACGGGTGAAATAAGAAGGATGCGAGAAACCAATCATATACATAACCTCTGTTACTGTAAATTTCTTTTGTTGCAAAAGCAAGGCTGCTTTCTTTAAACGTATCTGACGGATGAAGTTTACAGGGGTCTGGCCGGTTTGCTTTTTTAGCATACGTAGCAATCGCTTGGAACCAATGCCCGTATCTTCGCAAAGTTGTGATACGTTGAATGCCGAATCGCTCATCCTATCTTCTATCACTTGCAATACGTGCTTCATCAATCTCTCATCATCATTGAGCAACTCCTCTTTTATATCTACTGTTGTGTCAATCATCTGCTCAAGATGAATCTTTTCTTGTAACTGCTTGCGCGATTCTAATAATTGCACAATGCGAAGTGTCAGTCGATTCAGGTCAAACGGTTTGGGAACAAATACATCGACTCCGGCCTTCATACTGTTTAGCTCTGTGTCACTATCATCTTTTGCAGTGAGCATTATTACGGGTGTCGAGGCTATTTGTTTCGCCTTGCGCAGTTGGGTGCAAAACTCCATCCCCGTCATCACAGGCATCATCTCATCGACAATAATCACATCGGGGTGCATCTTTAGCGCCATATCTAGTCCCTCTTTGCCATTGCAGGCCTGCATACATTGATAGTTTGCCGAGAAGGCAGACATCAAGAACGATAGAATTTCTTCGTTATCGTCTATAATCAAGAGCGAAGGGCGCGAATCTATCTTTTTGATTACGCTTTGTTCTGTACTCTCTCCCTTGTTTATTGCGCTATTTACAATCAAGTTCTCTCCTTTGAGGGGCAGCATTATATGGATGGTGGTGCCGATATTGGCTTGACTTTCTATCTCTACACTTCCATCGTGAAGGTTGACGAATCGTTTTACCAAGTAAAGTCCAATACCCGTGCCGTGAGAGTTGAGTTGCTTGTTGCCACCTTGATACATGCGTAGCCATATTAGCTTGAGTTCATCTTCGGGAATACCCACACCATTATCTTTCACGGTGATGCAAACTCTTTCTTTCTCCTCCTCTAGTTTCACGCCTATAGTGATGTGCCCGGTGTCATCAGATACAAATTTCACCGCATTCGATAGTACATTATATAGAATAGATTCTATCTTGAACACATCTACATTCATCCATATAGGCACAGCGGGGATATCTGTTTCTATTGTGATGTTGCGTGTGTCGGCTACCTGCTTAAACGACCCCGATACGATGGTTAGCAGTCTATTTATATCGGTGCGCGACCTAACCAATGTTTCATCCTTTTTATACTCCATGCGCTTGAAGTCCAGAATCTGCTGTATCAGCGTGTTTAGACGTTGCGCATTTTGATGGACCACTTGCAGCTGATTGCCGATGGTAGAGTGCGATGTCTCATTGATGATCTTGCTCAGTGGAGCTATAATCAAGCTTAAAGGAGTCTTTAACTCGTGTGATATATTAGTGAAAAAATCAATCTTCATATTGGAGAGTTCTAAAGACCTCTCTCGCTCTAAACGCTCATACTTTTGTCTATTCTTATCGAACAAATACTTGAGTATCACAGATAGAACTAACAATACCATTATAATATATATGATATAGGCCCAAGTAGTCATGTACCAGGGTGGGCGTATCTCAAAATGGTAGGAAGAAGTGGTTGCCTCGTCGACTCCATTGCGTGTATTAAGTGTGTAGCGCCCCGGACTAAGATTGAGGAACACTATTCGGTTATTGCCGGGCGATAGTGAAGTCCATTTATTGTCATACCCTTCGAGTTGGTACTGGTAGCTCAGTGTACTGGGCTCGGCATACGAGTAGTCGGATATTTCGAAAGTGAGCTGTAGCACCGATGGTGCAAAGCTATCATAAGTTTTGTTGTCATAGCTTTTTCGTTGATAGTCCACCAATGGGCGTAGACGTTCGTTGTTGCTCAATATAGACACTACATGTACTCCATGGGGCATATCGCTGATGCTACATATTTCGGGCTGTACATACAGTAGCCCATCGTTCCCCCCAAAGATAAAAACAGACTCCTCTTTGTCGTAATAGAGAGCTTGATAGCTATAATCGGGTAGTCGAAGCTCTTTGCATATCAATGAGCGTGTATCAAACAAGATTGTTTTATTGACCAATGCCATCCAGAGAGAACCATCTCGATAAGTCATGGTTTGGATAATCTCATTTTCCAAACCGGGCACCTGCAACACATCTACCTCGCGTGTGGTCATGTTGATTTTGCAAAGCACATCTTTTACAGTATACCACAGGTTACCATCCTCTCCCATAGTAAGGTTGTTGATATAGATTGGCGCTGCATCGCCCTTTTCATTGAGCAGGGTTATAGGCTCTACCCTCATCGTCTCCATATCGGCAAATGCAAGTCCCTCTTTATGCCCAATCCATAGGTTGCCGCGTTTATCTTCCAATAGGTAATAGACATGGTTGGGTATTTGTTTGCCACTCTGTGCAATCTCCCCAATGGTAGGGCTCACAAATACTTGTCCCTTACTAGCTATCAGTGCTTTTTTGTCCATCACAAACAGTCCACCGCCATAGGTGGCTACCCATAGTCGGCCCTTAGTGTCTTCGTAAATATCGTAGACCCATTGCGCACTAAGGTTGCCATTGGTGTCGGCAATGGTGTAAGAGATGAACTGTCGGCGCGCTTTGTCGTAGCGCAGAATGCCTTCGTCAGTGGCTAGCCAAATCTCCTTCTCTTTATCTTCATAAATACGTCGAATGCGGTTGTGGGGTAGCGGATACTTTGAGCTACCATTTCTAAACCAGATTTTCTCGCCCACTTTGGGGTCGAAGATGACTCCATTGGTGCCGCCATACCAGTAGTTTCCATCACTGTCCTTGGTGATACAAGTAAAATGATTGCCTTCGTTGGTAGGTAAAGAGGCCGAAGCTGTGAGGTAAAGAATAGGAACATACTGGTGGTAGGGCGAGTAGTGTAGCAAGGATACACCATGATCGGTACCCATCCATATATTATTGCCCTTATCTCGGTAAATACCCCAAATGATGTTGCTGCTGAGGCTGTGCTGGTAGCGCACATCGTGTTCATGATAACTGATTATATCTGTTTCGGGTTGATATTCGATAAGACCATTATCCGTTCCAATCATCAATCTTCCCTCCACATCAAAGGCCATGCACTTATAGCTGGTAGGCTTTACATTTACTTTGCTGAACTCTTCCTTATCGGGGTGATAACTGTATAGTGTACCAATTGTCCCAATCCAAAGAGAGTTGCGCTTGGCATCCCAAAGCAGTGAGTTTACAAGGTCTGAAGTCCTGTAGATTGGCAGTTCTATGGGCACATACCTCTTTTGCTGCAAATCATAATAGGCTAGCCCTTTTTCGCCACCAATATATATACGGTCCGAAGCATACTCAAGAGAGTAGCATTCACCAATGTTTCTTTGAATGATTTCGTACGTATCGTCTATCAAGTTATAGCGCACAAGTCCTTGCCTCTCTGAACCTATCCAAAGATTATCACCCTGCGAATAGCAAGCTCTTACTTGCCCTAGGTCTATGGAAGATAGTGCTGTAGAAAGAATTTGCTCGGATGATAACTGTATGAGGTGTGCCCCCTTCTCATCGGTAAAGCATAATCGATCATTATCTGTTTGGACTATTGAGTATACATAGGTTCCCAATTGGAAGGGATGAGCCTCATAGCCATCATAGAAAAACAAACCTCGGTTGCTGCCAAGCCATATAAGGCCATTTTTATCTTGTAAAATAGAGGTGTACTGATTGGCCCCATAGCCGAAATTGAAGGTCTCCATTTTGAAGGCAAAACAAGATATAGATTGGCAAAACCAGAATAGGAGGAATAGCAATGTTTTGACGCCTCGCATGTATTTGTGATTTTGGTTATAGTATGCAAAAGTAATGATTCTAGTTGAGATTTGCTTGTTTGCTCCGTTTTCTTCACATAGGTGCATCTATTAGCAGATAGGGCGTGTTGGTATAGTACACAGGGCTATGTACTGTAGTGGCTAAGGCTGCGTACCACAGTACATAGCCCTATGTACTAGCCTGAGTAGCTGTAGTCAGCAAATAGAAAAGTACTAGTAAGCCTCACCGTGAGGGCAAAGCAAAAATGCATCTCCCAAAATATACCTATCGAAAACGATTGGTGTACTAATATTTTTTGTAAGTTTGTCTTGATGGGTTAAGAAGATGGGATTGTTCCTTTAGGTAATCACCTCTTTCTTAGCAGTTGTAACCTCAATTATTCTATATATGGAAAAGCAGGCAAACTATATTCGTCGTATTGAAATATCAGCCTTGTGGGGCCGATTTGATATTGCATGGGACCTTCGTCCTGATGTCAATGTGTTGTCGGGTATCAATGGAGTAGGCAAGAGCACTATATTAAATCGTTCGGTGAACTATCTCGAAGAAACTCCCCTTACTGGTGAAATGAAGCAAGAAATGCGCAATGGTGTGCGTATCTACTTCGATAATCCTGAAGCCACTTTTATAGCCTACGATGTTATTCGTAGCTACGACCGTCCGCTGGTGATGGGCGACTTTACGGCTCGTATGGCCGACAAGAATGTGAAGTCGGAGCTCGATTGGCAACTCTACTTGCTACAGCGACGCTATTTAGACTATCAAGTCAATGTAGCCAACCGTATGATAGAGATGATGGCTAGCAATGATGAGGTTGTGCGCCAAATGGCTGCACAAATATCGCAAGGCAAGCTCATGTTTCAAGATATGATAGACGAGTTGTTTGCTTATACTCATAAGACGATAGACCGAAAACGCAATGATATTGCATTCTACCAAGATGACGAGTTGCTATTGCCCTACAAACTGTCATCGGGCGAGAAACAGATGCTGTTGATTCTGCTTACAGCACTGGTGCAAGATCACAATCATTGTGTGTTCTTTCTAGATGAGCCTGAGGCCTCTTTGCATATCGATTGGCAACAGAAGCTTATAGGTATGATAAGGCGTTTGAACCCCAATGCGCAAATCATTCTTAGCACTCATTCGCCGGCAGTCATCATGGAAGGTTGGCTCGACAAGGTGACAGAAGTTAGCCAGATTGCTACACCCACTGTGTGCCTCCATAAAAACGCAAAATAGATGTCTCACCAAACACACTAGTCTATGCCTAGTTCGCTACGCGATAATATAACTTCGGCTTATATAAGTGCAGGCGATAAGCTTCGCCCACAAACAGGACGCCGACGCATTGTGGCCTATGTGGAGAGCTACGATGATGTCTCCTTTTGGCGCTCGCTGTTCGAAGGACTCGAGAACGATAAATGCTATTTTCAGGTGATGTTACCATCGAACACCTCTTTGGCTAAAGGCAAAAAGATGGTGTTGCTCAATACGCTCAATACCGATGAGTTGGGTAAGAGCTTGATTGCTTGTGTGGATAGCGATTACGACTTTCTGCTTCAAGATGCTACATCTACTTCACGGAAGATTAATGGTAGTAAGTTTATCTTTCAAACCTATGCCTATGCCATAGAGAATCATCACTGCTTTGCGGGAAGCCTACACGAGATTTGTGTACAAGCCACTCTCAATGATAGGGCGATTTTTGATTTCGAGAAGTTTCTCACTGCCTACTCTCAAATAGCCTATCCACTGTTTTTGTGGAACATCTGGTTTTACCGTCAACACGATACGCATGCTTTTCCTATGAACGAATTCAACTCTTGTACACGCATTCGCTACTTTAGTTTGAACAATCCTACTAGCTGTCTCAAAGAGATGGAGAAAAATGTGAATCATAAACTTCGTTTACTAGAGCGTCACTATCCTGCACTTGTTGATAAGGTAAAAGATTTGGGAGATGTGTTTCATCCTCTTGGCCTTACTCCGCAAACCACCTATCTCTATATGCAAGGGCATCACATCATGGATAATGTGGTGATGAAACTATTGATACCCGTGTGCACTGTGTTGCGACGCGAGCGGGAAGAGGATATCAAACGACTTGCGGCACACGATCAGCAGTACCGCAACGAACTCACCGCCTATCAAAATAGTCTTTCGGCTGTAGAACAGATGTTGAAAAAGAGTGTACCTTCGCGGACTCTTTTCCTCAATCAATGGGTAAGAGAGGATATTAAAGAATTTGTCGAAAATATATAAATACACTATGGATAGCTTTGTATTGCGCATCAAAGAGTTTCTCGAGATGATAGGTTTAAACGATGTATGGATAACTAAAGTTACTCCCTTCATTGTGCTGCTCTTCATCGTATTGGTAGCTTGGATAGCCGATTATATCAGTCGCACACTCTTGGCCTCGGTCATATTGAAGATTGTGAGAAAGACTAAAGTGGAGTGGGATGATATCCTTTTCACCCCTCGCACTGTGTCGAGCATGTGTAGAATAGTAGCTCCGGTACTGATCTATCTTCTACTGCCTTGGGCTATTCCTGAAAGTCGCTATCTGGGAGTTCTCAATCGAGCTTTAATCATCTATATGATTGTTGTCTTCTTGACATTTCTCAATCATTTCCTCTCCGGTATTTATACCATCTATAGTGAAAAGGAGAAGCTAAAGAATCGACCTTTAAAAGGATTACTACAAACGATACAGGGCATCGTTATATTTATTGGTATCATATTTATTATAGCCATACTTATCAACAAGGAGCCTTGGGCACTACTTACCGGTCTAGGTGCCTCGGCTGCCATCTTGATGTTGGTATTCAAAGATAGTATTATGGGCTTTGTGTCGGGCATACAGCTCACGGCTAATAATATGTTGAAGGTGGGCGACTGGATTTCGATGCCCAAATACAATGCCGATGGTACGGTGATCGAAGTAACCCTCAACACTGTGAAAGTGCGCAACTGGGATAAGACGATAACCACTATACCTCCCTACGCTCTAGTCAGCGATTCGTTTCAGAACTGGCGCGGAATGGAAGAGTCGGCAGGTCGTCGTGTCAAGCGCTCGATAAATATCGATATGAACAGTGTGAGGTTTTGCACTCCACAGATGTTGGAGAAGTTTAGCCGTGTCAATCTCTTAAAAGAGTATGTGACGCATACCGAAAAAGTGCTCGAGGAGTACAACGAGGAGCATCAAATAGATGATAGCGTGATGGTGAATGGTCGCCGTCAAACCAACTTGGGGGTATTTCGTGCCTATCTCACAAACTATCTCAATAGCCACCCTATGGTGAATCAGCACATGACCTGTATGGTGCGTCAACTACAACCCACCGAGAGGGGTATTCCTATCGAACTCTACTTCTTCTCTAGCGAAAAGATGTGGGTGCCCTACGAAAACCTGCAGTCGGATGTGTTCGATCATGTGCTAGCCATCATCCCTGAGTTCGATCTACGCGTATTCCAAAACCCATCGGGCGACGATTTCAGACAGCTATCGCTTTAAAATCTCGCATACTATATAAATAAAAAAGTGGGAGCGCTGCCTACAACGCTTCCACTTCATGTGTTTCATACAGTATTCAGTCTATTGATTACAAAGATCGGATGTGAGCTTTTAGTATACTGCATTTTGTGGATCAAAGTTGGTCCAATCATCTAACCAATTATCGCTTGTACCACCTACGGCACCTACATAAGTCACCGATTTATCAATAAACGAGCTATTCAAACCGGCAAAGTTAGCTGCACCAAGAAGTGGGCTTCCGGGAGATGGGCAGTATACCTGCCCCACATTCTTAGGATCGGATAGATTCAAGTCGCCTTCTGTAATATCGAAACGACAGCCATTTTGAGTTCTCAAGAATGCTGTAGAGAATGATTCTTGTGACGCATCGTAAGAGATCACCTTCTTGCCATTGGCATCCACACTCCATGTGCCATACTCATCTTCGTATTTCTTGTTGTAGTCTGTTCCGGTTACGCCCATACCTGCAAAGAATACATTCTGAAGTTTGATGTCGCCATTTGTCGCCCATTCGCGGCAGTTGCCTCTCTCGCCATCGATGATAAGTCCAATAGGCCACCCTAATGCTACTGAGTTGTAGCAATTCAGCTTACTGCTACGACGTATTTGCATGGCTGCTTGGAAACGACCAAGACCAGCGGCATTGTTTGGTTTCATATCGCCTGCATTGATATACGAAGTGCTGTTCTCGAAGCCTGCAGCTAGGTTCTTTTGCGTCATAGGGCCGATAAAGGTGATGTTACTGAATACAGCAGTTGTATATGGATCTACTAGACTACCTTCTGCATTGTTGTCCGACTCGAAACCATTTGATTGTGAGATATCCGCGATGCGTGGATCACGAATAGACAATCCAAACTGTACGTGTCCGTCGAAGCCGTTATCGGTATCAAACTCATCATCCCAGCCATTATATACTACTAGGTATTTGCAGTTTACAGAACCACCGAACCATTCGAAAGAGTCGTCGTTGCTGTAAGACACCATCATGTGAGACACTGTTGTGCCGCTACCCACTGAGCCAAATGTAACGCCATTAATCTCCTTGTCTGTTTGGAAAGGATAGCCGGCAAACTCTACGCGGATATACTTCAATACACCCGAATTGTCGTTCTTGATATTGCCACCATGTTTTGTTTTCGGACCACCTTCGATTTGTTGACCATTCTTGTTGTTGTTAGTACCGTTGCCACAAACAATCAATCCTCCCCAATCACCTGGGCGACGGCTACCGGCAGGCTGATTAGAAGTCATTACGATAGGTTGTTTAGCCGTACCTTCCGCATAGATTTTAGCGCCCGGTTCCACAATCAATGCAGCCATAGTTTCTTTGTCGCCTTTGATGATGGCACCCGGCTCTATAGTAAGCTCGGCACCCGGGCGAACATACACCCAACCTTTTAATACATACGTACCGGCCGGAATGGTCTGCTTACCAGTGAAGCAAAACTCCTGTTCGCCATTACCAATTTCTGTACCATTATTGAAAAGGATACCGTCACTTGTGGCTAAACCGGCATATTCTCCAGTGTTGCTTGGGCGAGACACTACAGGATCTGTAGCCTCAACCACAACTTTAGAGTCGTTATCACTACAACTCATCATAAAGGTAGACATCGCTGCAGTCATAATAAAAAGACTGCTCCATTTCATTAAACTGATTTTCATATTTTCTGATTTTAATTTGGGGTAAAGATTCCCCAGTTAGTTTTTCTAATAAATTAAAGTTGTTAGAATATATAGGATAAAGAGAGTTGATAGTTCCTACCCGGACGGAAGTTCTTGGTCACCTCCTCGTATTCAATCTTCTCGCCCGATTTAACGACGCTCCCAAACTGTTTGAATTTTACATTCTCGGCTAGTATGTCTCGTACTCCTGCTTTGATTTCAAGTGATCCAAACTTCTTGCTCAGCGATAAGTCTAATGTGTTTCTAGGCATCTCATAAGAGTTAGGAATCTTCGTGGTCTGCTCGCCATTCGAGCCAACTGTGCGTCCCACACCAATGATACGTTTACCTATCCTGTTGTAGAGCACCGCTACATTTAGTCCCCATTGAGGTTGGTTATAGAAAATACCCGTATTAATAAGGTAGGGCGATTGTCCCTGCATAGCTCTATCCTCTTCTTGGCTATCCTTGTCGAAGAGCACTTTACTGCTAATCAAAGCACCATTGAAAGACCAGCTAAAGTTGCGAAGACCAATAAAATCCAATGTTTTGCGGAAGTCCACTTCGATACCAAAATTATTAGCCGCCTTTGCATTCTTGTTCGAGTAAGTCAAGTCTGTACCACCGTTTACAGTGTAGGTCCATTCAATCGGTGAATCAAAGCGTTTGTAGAATAAGGCCACAGAGAAAGACTCACCTCCCGAGGGGTACCACTCATAGCGCAGATCTAGGTTATGAATGTAAGCAGGTTTAAGCGAAGGGTTACCTTCAACGTTGGCAGCAAGATCAAAGTCATAATACACCGATGTAGACAACTCTCTGAACTCAGGTCTGTTTACCGACTTTCCATAAGACAATCGTAACTGCTGTTTATCATTGATCTTATACATCGCATTGGCCGATGGAAAAATATCGTTGTACTTATAAAACATGCTGCTGTGACTCTCTTCATGATTCTTGGTGTTACGCACCAGCTCTAGGTTGTTGTACTCATAGCGCACCCCTGCATAGACATTAAAGCGATCGGTTATAGGCAGATTGGTAGCTAAGTAAGCCGACCCTATCCAGTTGTGCCCCATGTAGTCGTTTGTCTTACGAACTTGTTCGTATAAGAAGAGCTTATCTTCACCATAGTTTTCTTCTCTCATCAATTGGGAAGCGATGTCGAAGAGTTTAAAGCCTTCGGGCATATCGTTGCCCCAAGAATAAGCAAACTGGCGGGTGTTATAGTTGCGTGTGCGGTACTCGGCATAAGCCCCTGCACGAACTTCGGGTTCAAACTTTCCAAACTGTAGGTTTTGAATATAGTTTACATTGATGGAACCTATATGTTCGTTGAGCTTGGTAAACTCACGTGATATGTCATTGCCCGTAGCAAGAGCTATTACACCAGTCTCTTCCGAATCGTTCAGAATAATTCTGCGTCTGTCTGGTTGATTCTTGTTGGCGTACGAGTAGCTGGCACTCCAGTTCAGCTTTGCATCTGTTAGTGTGTATTTTCCGGTGAATTGCCCATTATATGTGCTACGGCTAGAGTAGTAATACTCCATGCGTCTTTCGTCATTGCTTTGTGCATCAAAACCATAACGTTCTGTGTAGCGATTCTTTCCTATTTGGTTGAAGATATTCTTAAAATCGTAAATCTGGCTGCGTTTCTTTGGCTGGAATGTCAAGTTGACCATCGCTCCAAATCTTACATCATTGCTATATTGATTGTCTGTGCTTTTGCGTAGATAAACAGAGTTGTTGTTGATAACATCATAAGAACCAAACAAAGAGTTCTCCATATCTGTATAGGTCTTAAAGGAGTAGGTGTAATTGGCCGCAGCAAGCAGTCCTACTTCTCGGCCACTTTCAGTCTCCCACCGATGCGCGTAGGCGGCATTAAAACGTACGTCGCCCATGGGCTTGCGGTTCTTAATCAACCAATTGTTGTTGAACCCATTGTTCATCAAATCAACGCGGTTGCTATTGTTGCCAAACGTGTTCATGGGGCCTTTCATGCCTGCATTGTGCATACGCAATCCATTTTCGAATCCCAATATGTCGGTAGAGCTCCCGGGGTTGTATAGAAAGTTGTTGAAGTGCGTGCGATCGTTGATGCTTGTGCCTAAAGAGAGTAGAAATGAGTTCTCAGACGGCATCTCTTTTGTGTTGACCATGATGAATCCGCCTGTAAAGTCGGCAGGGTATTCGGGTGAGGGGCTTTTTACAATCACCATATTGTCTATCTGCGAACTGGGAATGATGTCGAAAGAGAAGGCGCGGGCATCGGCTTCGGAACTTGGAACAGCTCCGCCATTGATCCATACATTGTTGTAGCGTTGAGATAGTCCACGTACCATGACAAACTTCTCGTCGATAATCGACACACCAGGTACGCGTTTAATAACTTCGGATGCATCGCGGTCTTGATTTCTTGATATCTGTTGAGCCGATACCCCCGTTTGTACCACTAAGCTGCGACGTTGGTCGGTCATCATTGAAACATCAGTGTTGCGTTTCAACTGTGCCACTACTGCTACTTCGCCCAACGCCTGTGCATCACTATCGAGGGCAAAGTTAATGATCAGCTCATCACCTTTAAGGTTGATACCCTTTGCCTCTTGGTCTTTATAACCAATGTATTTTACCAATAGGGTATAGACACCGTTTGGAATGTTACTTAGTGTGTAGTTTCCATCCATATCGGCAACTGTGCCAAAAGAAGTGCCGATGATTTGTATCGTGGCACCTGTCATTGGTTCGCCGGTTTGCTTGTCAGCAACGTTTCCTTTAATATTGCTTGCCTGAACTAGCAGAGTGCAGAGCAGGAGCGAGAGAATAGAAAAAGTTTTTCTTTTAAATGTGTAACTTGTAACCATTAGTTAACTTTCGTAATTGATTTCGATGCAAAGTACGGTCATACAAGTTACGAGGGTGGTACATACCTTGTACAATTGTTTTGCAAATCAATTACGTAAGTGTTACTAATGTCTACAGTCTATTCTTCTCCCCAAATGAGGTGACAATAGTGTGACTAGATTCTCTTCCAGAAGTTGCTAGTAAATAGAAGAAGTACGGTGAAAATTTCTAGGCGGCCTAGAAGCATAAGGAAGGAGAGCAGCCATTTGCCGGCATCGGGAATGGAACTCCAAGAGCTATCTGGCCCATATTTCCCTAAGCTAGGTCCCATGTTGCCAAGGCTAGAGATACAACAGCCTAGCGACTCTGTAAGCTCCATGCCAAGCCCCATTAGTATAAGAGTGCTCACAATGATTACTATGCCATAAAGAAATAGAAACGCAAGAATCGTTGATCTAAGCGGTTGAGGGATAACTTGATTGTTTACGCGTACAGGCAGAACGGCATTAGGGTGGGTGATGTGCTTAAACTCGTTGCGCGTCAATTTACTGATGATAAGCAAGCGTATGCACTTGATACCACCGGTAGTACTACCCGCACAAGCCCCCATTAGCATGATAACTACAATTATTCCCCATAGCATAGAAGGCCACGTCATATAGTTGGCTGTGGCATATCCTGTAGAAGTATGCAAGGATACCACTTGAAACACCGATTTACGGAAAGCTTCCTCAGCTCCCATTGAACGGGTTAAGTAAAGTCCAACAGCTATGACTAGAGTCAATGATACTACTGAAATAAAGAACCATTTGAGCTCACCGTTTTTAAGAAGCTTCTTGAACCTCCCGGTAACGGCAAAAAGCAATAGGGCAAAGTTTATCCCCGATATAAACATAAAGACAGTAATAACATACTCTATGTATGGAGAGTTGAAATAAGCAATACTGTCTTGTTTTGTCGAGAATCCTCCTGTACTTGTTGTGGTAAATGCGTGACACACACTGTCGAATAGATTCATTCCACCCAGCATTAATAGCAGTGCCAATGTTCCGGTCATACCCACATAAATACTCCAAATCCATTTTGCGGTGATGCCGATACGTGGATACACTTTATCGTGAGCCATGCCACTAGCCTCGGCTGCGAACACTTGCACACCACTGACACCGAATATAGGCAATACGGCAATAGTAAAGAATACAATCCCCAGTCCACCAATCCACTGCGTCATGCTTCGCCAAAATAGCAAGCCATGGGGGAGGCTTTCAATATCGTCTAATATCGTGGCCCCTGTACTGGAGAACCCAGACATTGTTTCGAAGAAAGCATTGGTCACCGATGGGATGTAGCCGCTAATGATGAAGGGTAGCATCCCAAATAGGGAGAACACCAGCCACGATACAGTTACAATCACATAACCATCGCGTCGGCTCATGTGTTTGGGTGCATCTTTGCCTAAGAGCCATAATAGGCCACCAACGCCAATGCAGACACCGGCAGAATAGAGAAAGCTCAATAAATCATCGCCGGCATAGATCAGCGATACTAATGAACAAAATAGTAGCATTGCGGCTTCAATGAGCAGCAAGAAACTTAGAATGCGAAGTATAATCTTAGAGTTAACCATCTCTTAGTTGAAATACTTTTCAGCTTTTTTAATCATCATATTTAGGCAGAACACCACTACATGGTCGCCTGCTAGAACTTGTGTATCCCCGGTAACCAACATTCCTTCGCCTCCTCTAATTAATCCACCGATAGTGATTTCATCGGGAAGCTTGGCATCCTTTATTAATCGTTTGGTGATTTTAGAACCCTCTTTAACGGTGAATTCAGCTACCTCGGCATTGGCAAAGGTCAAGCTCTTAACGTTGTTTACATCAGCGTCGAGCATCATTTGATAGATGTGGCTAGCGGCAATCATTTTTTTGTTGATCACTGTGCCGATGTCAAGACTCTCGGCCATGCTGATATAGTCGATGTTCTCGACCTCGGCCACGGTTTTCTCTACCCCTTTGCGCTTAGCTGCAAGGCAGGCCAGAATATTTGTTTCAGAGTTATCTGTCAAGGCCACGAAAGCATCCATCTTCTTGAGGCCTTCTTCCATCAATAAGTCCATGTCTCGACCATCGCCATTGATCACCATCACATTGTCGCTAAGTACCTCTGTTAGTCGGTTGCAACGCTGTAGATCGCTATCAATGATTTTAATCTCCATATAGTCGGGAGCATATTGCGCTGTACGTATAGCTATGCGGCTTCCACCCATAATCATTACACGTTTCACATCAGGATAAGTCTCCTTACCTGCTATCTTACGGATGTGAGCGATATATTTGCGCGTTGTCATGAAGTAGACAATATCATTCAGCTTAATGCTATCTGTTCCGTGAGGGATTATGGTATCTTGTCCGCGTTTGATGGCCACAACATGATAGGCCCCTTTCTTGTCTAACTCGGAAAGTTGCTTGTCGAGAATGGTAGCCGTTTCGCGCATTTTTGCACCCAGCATAATCAGTGCACCGCCACAGAAGTCCCATGATTGGCGCACCCAGCTCATCTTTATAGAAGACACAATCTCTTTGGCTGCCAACATCTCGGGGTAAATCAACGAATTGATACCAAGATTCTTAAAGAACTCTTTATTGGCCGGTAATAGATATTCATAGTTATCTACACGTGCTACTGTTTTTTGCGCTCCCAGCTTTCGAGCAAGGATACATGCCGTAATGTTGCGACTCTCGTCGGGGGTTACTGCTATGAAGAGGGCTGCCTCTTTTGCACCTGCCTCTGTCAATCCCTTGATAGAGGTAGGTGATGCAGTGACAGTCATCAAGTCGTAACTGTTACTGATCATTGTAAGATTGTCTTCGTCCTCATCCATGAGGATGATATCCTGTTTCTCTAACGAAAGTAGTTTCGCTAAGTGGGTGCCTACATTGCCGGCACCGGCAATAATAATTTTCATTGCTTTTTCTTCAAAATCGTATTACAGATATGCTCTTTATCCATGCCACATATGGCTTGTAACTGTGCCACAGTGCCATGCTCGACAAATGTATCGGGAATGCCAATGCGTTCTATCTCCGGCTTATAGCCATGTTCCATCATAAACTCCGTTACAGCGGAGCCCATTCCACCAATGATACTACCATCTTCAACAGTGATTACGCGTTTGAAGTTCTTGCCCACCTCATGAAGCAAAGCTTCGTCTAGTGGCTTCAAGAAGCGTAAATCATAGTGTGCCACCTCAAGTCCGGGCTCACTGCCCTCGGCTAGTTCTATGGCGCGAGCAGCATTTTTGCCTATCGGCCCTAGTGAGATGATAGCTATATCTTTTCCATCTTTTAGTTTTCTTCCTTTTCCTACCTCTATCTCTTCCAATGGGCAGTGCCAGTCTACCAGCTCGCCACGTCCACGTGGATAGCGAATGACAAATGGCCCCTTATCGGGTAGTTGAGCCGTGTACATCAAACGACGCAGTTCGCATTCATCATAAGGCGAAGCAATCGTTAAGTTGGGTATAGGACGCATAAATGCCAAATCGTAAGCTCCATGGTGGGTAGGTCCATCTTCGCCAACAAGTCCTGCTCGGTCGATGCAGAGAACCACGGGTAGATTCTGAATGGCTACGTCGTGAACCACATTGTCGAACGCACGTTGCATAAACGAGGAGTAGATGTTGCAGAAGGGTTGCAACCCATCTTTTGCCATACCACCCGAGAAAGTCACAGCATGTCCTTCGGCTATACCCACGTCAAAAGTGCGTTGTGGCATCTCTTCCATCATGTAAATCATGGAACAACCGGTAGGCATAGCCGGAGTCACACCCACGATGTTAGGGTTGAGACGTGCTAGTTCTACCAAGGTGTGTCCAAACACATCTTGAAACAAGGGAGGCAAGCCTTCGGTTGAGGCAACCTTTCTCTCGCCCGTTTTGGGGTTGAATAGACCCGGTGCATGCCACACACCCGGATTTTTCTCGGCGGGTTCAAATCCCTTACCTTTGGTGGTGTGGAGATGCAATACCTTAGGACCTTTCAGATCCTTAATATCATTGAGTATGCGTGTGATATTTTTTACATCATGCCCATCTACAGGTCCGAAATATCGAATATTCATCCCTTCGAAGATGTTCTGTTGTTGAGCAACGAGCGATTTTAGGCTATTGCCAAATCTAATCAATGCTTTGCGTCTATCTTCGTTTAGAATCTTCATCTTAAACAGAAGGCGCGACATCTTGAAGCGGAACTGGTTATATCGGTTGGACGTGGTGAGGTTGAAAAGATACTCTTTCATGCCACCCACGCTTCTATCAATTGACATGTCGTTGTCGTTGACAATAATCAGCAAATCGTTTGGACTTGCCGAAACATTGTTCAGACCTTCGAAAGCTAGACCACCACTCATTGCACCATCTCCAATAACGGCTACTACATGGCGATCTTTCTCTCCTTTAGTATGCGCAGCTACCGCCATTCCGAGCGCAGCCGAAATAGACGTTGAAGCATGGCCGCAGGTGAAGCTATCATAGGGGCTCTCTTCGGGAGAAGGGAAAGGGCGTATGCCGCCTAACTTACGGTTGGTACCGAAAGCTTCTCGACGACCTGTAAGAATTTTATGGCCATAAGCCTGATGGCCTACGTCCCATACAAGGCGGTCGTATGGAGTATCAAATACATAGTGTAAGGCAACAGTAAGCTCCACTACACCTAGACTGGCTGCAAAGTGTCCGGGGTTGGTCGAAAGTTCGTCAATTATTTTTTGTCTTAATTCACTACAAACCTGTGGCAACTGCTCAGGCTTCAGCTCTCGTAGCTGATCGGGTGTATTGAGTGAGTTGAGCAAATTATATGTGGAGTCTTTTTCCATTATATCAAAAGGCAATTAGATTGCAAAACTACTAATTTATATGTAATACCTTGCTCAGTTGCACTAAAAAACTCTTTTGAGTTCTGTTGTTTTAGTGCTACTCAACAGCTTATTTACTGATAAATATACGCTTTTTTGGGGTTTAATTTTTGTTTTGTTCATCTATTTTTTACTTTTGTGACAATCACTAATTTAAATGATATGAAAAAAATCTTTTTCCTAGCACTAGCTGCCGGACTTTTGATGTCTAGCTGTGGTGGCAAGACTACAAAAAAAGAATCTAGTAACGATGAAACTAAGCCTTGCTCAACTAAGTTGGAGCAACTTATTGGTACTGTAGGACCAGGTACGGCTATGCATTCACTTCAGTTATGCCAAATGGGCTTAAAGACAGACACCGTGTGGATTGCTATTGGCGATTCTACTGATGTGAAAAACGCCAATTTGGTAATTGGAAATCTTGTGGAAGTACTGTGTAAGCCATGTGCTGATGGCGAACTCGTAGCTTTATCTATTGAAGGAAATCAAACTTACGCCGAAGCTATTGGCGACTGGACAACTCCAGATCCAGGTAACTCTAAACAACAGATGGGTGTTCAGCTTGATATAGAAGGTGTAGCATCATCTATTAATATGCACACTTTGGTTTACAAATCATGGCAACTTACTCAAAATCCGGGTGAAGTAATCTTGATTGGCGAAAGCATTGGCAGTGGTCAAACATTTGAGTTTGCCGATACAGCAAGAATCTACAAGAAAGACGGTCAGTTGATGATGGGCTTTAAAGGTAACGACCTATCTTATACAAAACAGGCTAATTAATACACTGAGAAACAGAAGACTAACCTTGTGTTAGCCAATAGATGCCCAGAAGGATATATTGTCTTTCTGGGCATTTTCTGTTATGTGTGTTTATTGCCCTGATTATGAGGACTTAGTGACCACGCCTTGCTAGCTCGGTGAGTACAGCTATCCACCGTGGTAGGTAGCTGTGCTCACCAAGCTGGCAAGGGCTACTCACCAAACTGACTAGCTATAGGGCATAAAACTACTACATATTGCTTCTGTTTTGAGGCCATCTGCAATAGGTGAAAACTAGCTAAAAGTATTCAAAATTCTAAGTGCTAGATACCCTTTCTCGCTGTTTTTCTCTTTTTTTGCAGCTCAAAAAATAAGTGTATGGAGATTAGAGAGAAGATAAAGAGTACAGGGTTGAAAGCCACACCGCAACGCCGCGCCATTTATGGTGTGATGAAAGAGCTTTGCCACTGTTCTATTGATGAGGTGATAACACGTATACGTGGTGAACACCCCGATGTAACTATCTCTACCGTGTATCGTGTGATGGACTCGTTTTGCGAGGCAGGGCTGCTGGCTAAGTTTACTAATGGCACAGGTAAAACAATTTATGATGTCACGCCCCAAGCACATCACCATATACAAACCAGTAATGACGAATACCTTGACATTTCCGACCGTCAACTTTCCGACTTGGTGCGTAGAAGAGTACTGCCTCAGATACCCGATGGCGAAGTGATAGACAAGATTTTGATTCAAGTCACAACAAAGCAGAAGGCTGAAGCTTAAACTCTTCCTACTTGCTATAAATACCTGCAAAATGCCCAACCACTGAAAAGAGTGGTTGGGCATTTTGGCTTTAGGTAATGGGCGTGCCTATTTATCGGCAGTATCATCGAACCCAATCTTTACATGAGTACCATCGCAAAATGGTTTGTTGTGCGAATGTCCGCATCTGCAGAGAAATACCTTCCCTTTTTGATCGGTCATCTTACCATCTTTGTCTTTTAATAGGAAGTCGCCCTCCACCACATAAGGACCATTGTGCATCACGGTTACCATTACTTTTTCTTCTTCTTTATTGTCCATAACAAAAGCTTATTAATCAATAATCACTCACTACAACAAACCGTCAATGTGGAATGTTTTTTAAATAGAATAATACCTTTGAACTAACTTGTTCATTGTGTGTTTTTTCCTATAAATAAGAAGAGTGTCTCACCAACGAAAAAGAATAGTCACAATGTATAGCCTACTACGTTTTCTCTTTATAGGTATTTATCTGTGTTGCGCATCCATGCTGATGGGACAAACCTATAAATACAGCGGCACCGATATGCCCTATGACACTGCGAATATAACAGTTACTCCACCTCCTTACGGTTATCAAATTAAAATGATCAACCACGTGGGTAGACATGGTTCAAGTTACCCTATTAGTGGCGAAGATGCTAAATATGTATTGGAACTTATCGAGCGCGCACAGCAAGATGAAGGGCTGACGCTGCATGGGCAGATGCTGCTTAATCAGATGCAAAACTATGCGTCGGTTTGTGCCGATAATTGGGGGTTCTTGAGCAGCTTAGGCCGCCAACAACAGCAAGGCATAGCCCGTAGATTGGTAGAGGCTTATGGAGAAGAGGTGTTCAGATCCATAAAAGTGTGGTATGACGTTAAAGAGAGATGTTTCCAGAGTGGTGTCTATTTCCTCAACGAAGTAAAGGGGCTGTGTGGCGAAAAGGTCAATATCATAGCCGATATATTGCCGGTGCAAAACTCACTTCTCAACTTCTTTAATGTGAATCCGGAATATCGGGATTTTGTGGATAATGGATCGTGGAAGCTGACGATGGTCGACTATATAGCTCAAGAACTGTACGACAATAAGTTGCTAGAGCGCTATGTGAAGCCGGGTGTGACGCTGACACAAAAGGAACTTATCAAGTTTTTTATAGCCCTATACAACTGTGTGGCTATAGCTCCCAACATCCCTATCGAACCTCAAAATGTGCCTAACCTGGGCGAGACCGTGATGCAACTGGGCTGGCGCATACAAAACGTACGTCAGTATCTGGAAAAAGGCCCTGCAAGGGGCAATGGCGATATACAAGTAGAAATAAGTAAACCATTGTTAGAAAACTTTTTGCTGGTGGTAGACAGTGCCCTGACCGATAAAAACTTCTCTGCCTATCTTCGTTTTGCGCATGCCGAAACTATAATACCCTTTGCAGCCCTTCTTGGCATTCCCGAAGCCTCGGCAAGCACATCGGTAGTAGATAATATATGTGAGTTGTGGAAAGACTATGTGGTTTCTCCAATGGCCGCCAACATCATTTGGACCATCTACGAAAACCAGTCGGGACATCGACTAGTAAAGATGACGCTCAACGAGCATGAAGTTCCTTTCCCGGTAGAGCCTTATAACTACCCCTATTACGACTGGGTAAGGGTAAAACAGTTTTACGAAAACATCCTGAAGTGATCTAGCATCACGTCATGATGCATAAAGAGGATGAATGTAGGATAAAAAAAGTGTTACTATTTTTTGTAATAGCGTGCGAACATCTATCTTTGAGAATCTAAAGTAATAATGTAGCACTGCAAAGATGAATATCGACTTGATGACACCCGTAGCTATAGCAGCTGACACTAAAATAAATCACACCCACCGGATGATGATTTTAGGCTCCTGCTTTGCCGAGAATATTGGTAATTGCCTCATCGAAAGTGGTTTTAATTTAGATTTAAATCCCTTTGGTATTCTTTACAACCCACTCTCTGTTGCCGAGGCCCTCAACGAGGTAATCAGCAATAAGCAATATGTCGAGGCCGATCTTTTCGAATATCGTGGCTTGTGGCATAGCCTTTTGCATCATGGTTCCTTCTCTGCGGCTTCGAACAATGAGGCGTTGCACAATATCAATTCACGTTTGTCACACTCTTCGTCTGCCTTCCATCAAGGGCTAGATCTGCTTTTTATTACTTTTGGCACAGCTTATGTTTATGTAGATATGGCAAAAGAACGTGTAGTGGGCAATTGTCACAAACGTCCGGAGAGAGAGTTTATTCGCCGAAGAATTTCTGTTGAAGAGATTGTTACGGTATATTCCTCTTTAATTCAAAGACTACTAGCATCTACTCCCAATCTTAAGATCGTTTTCACGGTGAGCCCCATACGCCATCTGCGCGATGGGCTAGTAGAAAATCAGCGTAGCAAGGCTACACTGCACTTAGCAGTAGCCCAACTAGAGGAGAGATACCCGGAAAATGTGTCTTATTTCCCCTCTTACGAGATTGTGCAAGACGAACTACGTGACTATCGTTTCTACGCCGACGACCTAACCCATCCTTCAACATTGGCTATAAGTTATCTACAAGAACGTTTTGCGCAGACCTACTTCAATGAGGAAACTAGGTTGGTGATGAAGCAATTCCAGAATTTGTCAAAGTCGCTAAATCATAGACCACTTCATCCGGACTCAGAGGATTACAAATCGTTTTTGGAGAAATTAACATTAAAGATAAATCAACTTATTGAAAAATATCCTTACTTAGAGAATCGTTTCAAGGATGTAAAATCTTGAATATGTATAATCTGCAGGGAATAACCGTAGAAACTAACAATTTTACTCGTTGATGTATGTCCTATTCTATTGATGAAATAGCGCAAATTATTGGTGCACGAAGAGTGGGCCAACACGATATGCTTATTGATTGGTTGTTGACCGACAGCAGATCGTTGAACTTTCCCGAAGAGACTCTTTTCTTTGCTATTGCTACACCTCGCACCACTGGTGCCCAGTATATACAGGAACTCTACGACCGCGGCGTGCGCAATTTTGTGCTCTCCGAGGAAGATTTTGCTACGCTTGAGGCAGAAAATAAAATAAAAGAAGACTGCAATTGGCTGATAGTGCCTCAATCTATTAAAGCCTTGCAGCGATTGGCCGAAGAACATCGTCGCCAAGTGAATATACCCATTGTAAGTGTAACGGGTAGTAATGGTAAGACTATCGTAAAAGAGTGGCTTCACCAACTTCTTGCTCCCGACTACAATGTTGTGCGCTCGCCTCGCTCTTACAACTCTCAAATAGGGGTGCCACTCTCTGTGTGGCAGATACAGCCGGAGACAGAGCTGGCTATTATAGAGGCAGGTATATCACAGTCCGACGAGATGCGAGCCTTACAAATGATTATTCGTCCCACAATAGGGATACTTACCAATATCCGAGGTGCTCATCAAGAAAACTTTGCCTCTCTTCAGGACAAGTGCATGGAGAAACTAGCGCTTTTTAAAGATTGCGATGTTTTGATATACGATGGCGACAACGAACTAATTACCACCTGTGTGGCTAAGTCGATGCTTACCGCCCGCGAAATAGCTTGGAGCCGCAAAAACGATGAACACCCCTTGTTTATTAGCCGCATACAGAAGAAAAATCTGCATACCATAATATCTTATCGCTATTTGGGATTAGACAACTCATTTACTATCCCATTTATTGATGATGCCTCTATAGAGAATGCACTCCATTGCTTGGCGGCTTGTCTCTACCTTATGGTGCCTTCCGACCAGATCTCTGCACGGATGGCAAAACTAGAACCTGTGGCTATGCGTCTAGAGGTGAAAGAGGGGAAAGCGAATTGTACATTGATTAATGATAGCTATAACAGTGATATTGCATCGCTCGATATAGCACTCGACTTTATGTCGCGACGCTCCGACTATAAAGAACGCAAGCACACATTAATACTATCGGATATATTGGAGAGTGGACAAACGCTTAACTCTCTCTACCGAAAGGTTGCCCAGCTGATAGATCGTAAAGGTATCAGTAGGCTGATAGGTGTTGGCCCTAATATTTCTTCTTTTGAATCTCGTTTCAATGTGGAGAAGCACTTCTTCGAAACTACAGAAGATTTATTGCGTTCCGGTCTTTTGAATCAGCTCCACAATGAGGTGGTATTAATCAAGGGCTGCCGTTCGTTTGGATTCGATCGCATCACCGAAGCACTTGTACTGAAGGTACACAAAACGACGCTTGAGGTGAACCTCAGTGCGATGGTAGATAATCTGAACTTCTATCGCTCTAAGCTCGAACCCGCCACCAAGGTGGTTTGTATGGTGAAAGCATCTGCCTATGGTGCCGGAGCTCACGAGGTAGCCAAAACGCTACAAGAACATCGGGTAGACTACTTAGCTGTAGCAGTTGCCGATGAGGGTGCCGAACTGCGTCGCGCTGGTATCACAGCATCTATTATTATTATGGATCCTGAGCAATCGGCATTTAAAACAATGTTCGACAATGAGCTGGAACCGGAAGTTTATAACTTCCAACTGCTGGAAGAATTGATAAAAGCAGCCGAAAGAGAAGGTATAACCAACTATCCCGTGCACATCAAACTCGATACAGGGATGCACCGTCTAGGTTTCTCAGAACACGATTTGCCTCAGCTCATTGAACGCTTGAAGAGCCAGAAAGCGTTAATTCCGCGTTCGGTTTTCTCGCATTTTGTGGGAAGCGATTCATCCGAATTCGATAGCTTCACACGCAATCAAATTGATAGATTTGAACAACAATCTTCTCGTATACAAGAAGAATTTCCACATCGTATACTGAGACACATTTGCAATACTGCCGGAGTGCTTCGCTTTCCCGAAGCTCAATACGACATGGTACGTCTTGGTATCGGCCTATATGGAGTCAATCCTGTAGATAATTCTATTATTCATAATGTGAATAGCCTGCGAAGCACAATTCTTCAGTTGCGTGATGTTCCGGAAGACGAAACTGTGGGCTACAGCCGTTTGGGACACCTTTATCGCCCATCGCGAATAGCAGTAATCCCCATCGGGTATGCTGATGGTCTCAATAGACATTTAGGACGCGGAAAAGGCTATTGCATTGTCAATGGCAGTAAGGCCCCCTATGTGGGCAATATCTGTATGGATGTGTGTATGGTAGATGTGACTGATATTCCTTGCAAGGAGGGGGATAGTGTGCTGATATTTGGCAACGAACTACCCATTACAGTGCTTTCAGACCTACTCGAAACCATACCTTACGAGATTCTGACTGGAGTTTCATCGAGAGTGAAACGTATCTATTATCAGGATTGATTTAATGAAACAGAAATAACAAACTATTTAATATAACTACTTATGAACATGCTATTATTATTGGGCTTTTTGCCAAGTGGCTCTGAATGGATTATCATCGCATTGGTTATTTTACTACTTTTTGGTGGTAAGAAAATTCCAGAATTGATGCGAGGCTTGGGCAAAGGTGTGAAGAGTTTCAAAGAAGGCGTTAACGAAGCGAAGGAGGAAATAGAAAAAGCCAAAGACGAAGTAGACTCAGATTCTAGCGATAAGAAATAGTTAGATATGGCGGATATGAGTTTTTGGGATCATCTTGACGTGTTGCGTCGGGTGATTTTTCGTGTCGTAGGGGTATGGATCGGGATAGCTATAATCTACTTTATTGCAATGCCTTTTTTGTTTGATAACGTCATTTTGGCTCCTTGTCAGAATGACTTTATATTCTATGAGCTTTTGCGAAAGGTGGGACTATATTTTAATCTTAACGATGATTTCTTCACGCAAGAGTTTAAACTATCGTTGATCAATATCAATCTGGCTGCTCCCTTTATGATTCACATTTCAACGGCATTCTGGATGTCGGTGGTTACGGCTGTGCCTTATCTTTTCTACGAATTATGGCTCTTCATTAAGCCGGCCCTCTATCCTAAAGAACGTAGTGGAGTGCGAAAGGCTATACTTGTTGGTACGGTGATGTTCTATATAGGGGTTCTGCTAGGCTATTTCATGGTTTATCCATTGACACTTCGCTTTCTTTCCACATATCAGCTGAGTCCCGAAATCAATAATGTAATTTCGCTCAATTCATATATAGACAACTTTATGATGTTGATTCTTTGTATGGGGCTTGCATTTGAACTGCCATTGCTCACTTGGTTGTTGTCTCTTCTTGGCTTAGTCACCCGATCGACATTACGCACGTATAGAAGGCACGCTTTCGTGGCAATCGTTATAGTAGCGGCTATAATAACACCAACGGGCGATCCATTTACATTGGCTATTGTGGCGCTGCCATTATATATGCTGTACGAGTTGAGTATACCGATGATAAAAGAGGTAGAAAGAGAGAAGAGCTGAAAGGCTCTTTTTTTATGTCTACAAATGGGAGGTGTTGAAAATGAGGGGGGTATAAAATAAAAAAGGGAAGTCTCACGACTTCCACATTTTTTCTAACCTTAAATCTAAATCTCTATGAAAAAAACGTAGTGCAAATATAGGGGATTTTATATTACGTAGTTGTTAATAGAATGAATAAAAGAAAGAATAAATACTAAAATGTGGAGGTGGAGAGGGGTAATAGGTGACATATAGATAAAAAAAAGGGAAGTCTCACGACTTCCACAATTTTTCTAACCTTAAATCTAAATCTCTATGAAAAAAACGTAGTGCAAATATAGAGCTTTCTTTCATATCTCCATGTTAACGAATCACATAAAAGAAAGAATAAAAATTAATGACTGTAAAGGTTAGTAAATCATATATTCTTTTCTACTCGATTTATCAAATTTTGGTAAATTGGGTTTTCGCGTAATACCTCCTTTACCCCTAATATTAATAGCTGTTTTCGTGCTCTGGTAAGTGCCACGTTGAGTTTTCGGTCTATTATCACCCCCTCATCCATTGTCAAATTGGGCAAATATTTTAGCTGATATGGTGCATTCACGCAAAACGAATAAATGATAACATCACGTTCACTACCCTGAAACCTTTCCACCGTGTCAATGGCTATCTCATTGAGTGCCTCTATGCCCAGTTTCGCTATCTCCTTTCTGATTAAAGCTATTTGACTGCGGTAGGGTGTGATGATTCCTAATGTATGCACCGGATCGAAGCTACCCCGCTCATTTTCGTGTTGATAGATCTGGGCAGCCAAGCGGGCTGCCATAGCTGCTTCATCATGGTTGATCTTGATCTGTCCGCTCACAGCTTCTGCCTTTGATGGATAGAAGGCTGTGCGTCGAAATATCTCATTACTTTCTTTCTGATGTTCTAGTCCCACTGCCTTTAGCCTTCCATGATAAAAAGCATCATTGGCAAGGCGTGCTATATCGGGATGCATGCGCCCTTGTCTACTCAACATGTCATACAGAGGAGCACTCTTTATGGCCTGCTCATTGTCTTTACTGCGCAACCCATGATATAGACGTTCAAACAAAGAATCCTTTAAATTGTGCATACCAATTCCCTTAAGCAGTGGCTCTGTTATCTCAGACGTTTTGGAGTTTTGCAGTACCACTGCAGGCAGTTGCTTGTGATCACCTATAAGAATAAACTTGCCAATCGCATTTTCGCCGGTTGGTGTCCTGGCGCAGAGAATACCTATCAACTGCGGTTCCAATATCTGTGTAGCTTCATCCACTATCGCCACATCAAAGCGTTTAAGTTTGAATAGTTCAGGCTTTCCAGCTATAGCTGCTACTGTGCCCACTATCACTCTGCATTTCTTAATGCGATCCACCACTTCTACACGGCGGTTGCAGTCCTTAAGCGCATTCTCTATCAGATAAGGTCTGTAGGCTGCTTCGCATGACAATTCGCTACCAATGCGAATAAAATCTATTTCCGGGTTGATAGAGCACAGCATTTTACAGATTTCATCCACAGCTCTGTTGGTATAGGATAAGAGCAAAATTTGCGCTTCCGGTTTCGCATGGAAGGCTTCCACCATTTGGCGTAGCGCCCATGATGTTTTTCCAGTTCCCGGCGGTCCTATCAGCAGAAAATAGTCATTTGCGGCCAATGCTTTAAATGTCACTCGGTCAAAGTCGCTCTGCGCCTCTGCAATACGCTGTGCATAGCTTGCGTCATAGGTCGCCTCGCGTTGTCCCAACAACAAATCCCTGCGTTCCTTATTAGCGGTCATAAAGTGATACAATCCTGTGTACATGTGTCTGAAAGTGGTATCCATACTATCGCGTTCGATGGCATAGCTGCTAGTCGCAGGCAGTACGTTCGGATTTTGTTGGCTGGCACGCAATCTTACCTTCACCATATGCTCATTAATCTCTTCGATGTTACCCTTAAAGATCATCCGGTTGGTGACATTGTCGCGTTCATTATTGCGTTCGTAGAGCACGATTGCATCTCCTTTACGGAAGTTGGGCAGTCCCCGTTCATCGTCTTTTATACTAGATAACTCTAGCGTGATGAATGCCTTATTTTCACGGTTGGCCCCATTTTCTATGATATGCAGGTCATATAGTATTTCCCCAGATTCATTCTTCTCAGTCAGTGAAGCGTTCCATAAAGCCGATGCGCCTCGACGCGAATCATAATCCACATCCCCCGATTTGGATGTATACAGCTCTTTTGTGATGAAATTGTAAAGTGTATAATAATAGGCACGTTCCAGTGCATCAAGTCCCTGTAGCGCCTCTCTAAAACGGTCTATCTCGGGCCGTAGATAATTGTTCCAGAATGTACTTCTCAATCCCTTCTCATTTAGTGTGTCCGCATTAATGGCTTGTAGACGTTCCTCAGTATAGGCAATGGAATTGTGTAGCTGCACGCCAAACTCTTCTGCCACGATGCGATTGCGCAGGTCTATGGATCGTTTCATCACCGACCATTTAGGACGTG
>CAMTOQ010000014.1 GCA_947074205.1 uncultured Bacteroides sp.
GACAAACAAAAGCTACTCACAGTAGCTAGATGAAATACCCGTAGAGGATACACTCACTAGAGTGTATCCTCTACTTCTTTTATAGAAACACAAAAAAGTATTAAGCAAGCACCAAGAAAGAGAATTCTAAAACCTTATCTGTATCTTTGCAATTGCAAATAAGTATAATTTAAGAAGCGCTAGATATGAACTACAGAGTAGATTCTCCCATAGCCGAAGAGTTTATCCACGACGGTGAAATTCTCGACACTATAGCCTATGCCCAGGCACACAAGAATGATAAGAATCTTATAGAAGAGATTCTAAATAAAGCTGCTAACTATAAAGGCATTAGCCATCGTGAAGCAGCAGTATTGTTGGAGTGTGACGAACCTCAACTATTGGAAAAAATATTCGCTCTAGCCAAAGAGATTAAACAAAGGCTTTACGGCAACAGAATTGTAATGTTTGCACCTTTGTATCTTTCCAACTACTGTGTAAATGGTTGTGTATATTGCCCTTACAAAGCAAAAAACAAGACTATTGGGCGTAAGAAACTCTCACAGCAGGAGATTGAGAAAGAAGTTATCGCTCTACAAGATATGGGCCACAAACGTCTAGCTCTAGAAACCGGTGAGCACCCTACCCATAGCCCCATAGAATACGTATTGGAGTCAATCAATACCATATATAATATCCATCATAAAAATGGTGCCATCCGCAGAGTAAATGTTAATATTGCCGCTACCACTGTGGAGAACTACAGCAAACTAAAAAATGCAGGAATCGGCACCTATATATTGTTTCAAGAGACCTACAATAAAGAGAATTACCAGAAGCTCCACCCCACCGGCCCTAAAAGCGACTATGCTTACCACACAGAGGCAATGGATCGTGCTATGGAAGGGGGTATAGACGATGTGGGCATTGGTGTGCTCTTTGGCCTCAACACCTACCGTTATGACTTTATCGGTATGATGATGCATGCCGAACACTTGGAAGCTCGCTACGGTGTGGGTCCACATACCATCAGCGTGCCGCGTATCTGTCCTGCCGACGATGTAGATACGAAAGAATATCCAAATAGTATCTCTGACGAACTATTCAAACGTATTGTGGCAGTGACTCGCATCGCTGTGCCTTACACAGGTATCATCGTATCCACTCGCGAATCGGCAGCCTCGCGCCAAGATGTATTAGAAGTGGGCGTATCGCAACTCAGCGGCGGATCGCGCACCACCGTGGGCGGCTATGCCGAAGAACAAACCGAAGATACTTCACAGTTTGACATCAGCGACCAACGCACGTTAGACCAAATAGTGGAATGGCTATTCGATCTAGGCCATATCCCAAGCTTCTGCACCGCCTGCTACCGTATGGGCCGCACGGGCGACCGTTTTATGGCACTCGCCAAATCGGGACAGATAGGTAACTGCTGTGCACCAAATGCACTTATCACGCTACGCGAATATCTAAGCGACTACGCTACTCCCGAAACCAAGAAAAAGGGCGAAGCGATTATAGCACGCGAAATAGAAAAGATACCTAACGAGCGTATTCGCGACAAAGCAAAGAAAAATCTTCAAGAGATTATCGAAGGTAAAAGAGACTTTAGATTTTAATATATATGAAACAGACTGAAACTCCTCAAGCCAACCGACTGCATATAGCACTCTTTGGCAGACGCAACAGTGGTAAATCTTCTTTGGTTAATGCTATTACTAATCAAGATGTAGCCATAGTATCTGAAACTCCCGGCACAACTACCGACCCCGTGAGCAAGACAATGGAGATACATGGCCTAGGCGCATGTCTATTCATCGACACCCCGGGCTTTGATGATGAAGGGGAGCTAGGTGAACAACGTGTGGAACGCACAATCAAAGTAATAGATCGAGCTGATATTGCTATACTTCTTTGTCAACCCGATATGGAGCTGGAAAAGCCTTGGTTGGAACGCCTAAAAGAGAAAAATATCCCAGTTGTAATGATACTCAACAAAGCTGATATTCGCAATAATATTGAGCAGTCTGTATCCGAAATAGAGATTTCTACTGGATCTAGGCCACTTATTGCTAGCGCTAAAACCGGCGAAGGCATAGAATTGATACGCGAGGCTATATTAGAGAAGCTTCCCGAGGATTTCGGTCACCAATTTATCACCGGTGGACTTGTGGGAGAAAATGATTTGGTACTGCTTGTGATGCCTCAAGACATTCAAGCGCCCAAAGGGAGATTGATACTGCCCCAAGTGCAAACTCTACGAGAGTTGCTAGATAAGAAATGCCTTGTGATGAGCTGTACCACCGACAAACTGCAACAGACGTTGAAAGCATTGGCCTATCCACCTAAACTGATTATCACCGATTCGCAAGTTTTTAAAACGGTATACGATCTGAAGCCAGCCGAGAGCGGGTTGACTTCATTCTCAGTACTATTCGCTGCCTACAAAGGTGATATCGCCTATTATACAGAAAGTGCAGCAATGCTGAACAATTTAACTATCAATTCTAGAATATTGATTGCCGAAGCCTGCACTCATGCTCCTTTGCGCGAAGATATAGGTCGCGAGAAGCTACCACGTATCTTACGACAAAAGGTTGGACAAGAACTACGTATCGATATAGTAGCAGGACGCGACTTCCCCGAGGATCTTTCGCGTTACGACCTTATCATACAATGTGGAGCATGTATGTTCAATCGCCGCTATGTAATTAATCGTATTGAGCAAGCCAAAAAGCAAGGTGTGCCAATGACTAACTATGGCATTGCTCTGGCTAGCTTAAGCGGCATACTGGACAAAATCACTGTATGAAGAAGAACTTGCCCATTGCTACTGTAGAAAAGCTAAAAGCTGAAATCGCCTCCTATCTCGAAGATGACTCTGTCACCATTGATGAACGGATACTGAATGTTAAAAATAAACTTTTACCACGTATCCAAAAAGAGAAGAAAAGCCTAGTAGATAAGGAATACTACTGCTGTCTTCTTTGGGTTTATGCCTGTTTTCTAGATAAATACGCCTATTACCATGAAGCTAGAACGATCTATGAGGAATTGCTACCTTTGTCCATCTGCTGCTACGGCAAACAAGCAGAATTGACTGGGGCAATATACAACAACCTCGGATCGGTCTTTGACATGTTGGATTTATATAACAATGCGTTAGACTCCCTTAAGAAGGGATTAAGAATCTACAAAAAGGTATATGGAGAGGAGCATGAAGAGGTAGCAAAAGTCTACCTCAATCTTAGCTATACACACGAGCATCTTGGCGAATACAAGAAGGCTTTAAAGTATGGCAAGCAAGCGCTACTTATACGCGAGCAGGCTCTAGGCATAGAGAATAGTGATACCGCCACAAGCTACAACAGTATCGGCTTGATTTACGAAGAGATGGGAAGTTTGGCACAGGCAAAGCACTATTTTTCTATTGCCCTCGATATACGTAAGAAGATATTTGGAGACAATGATGGTGATACAGCAGTAAGTTACAATAACCTAGGGCTGATTTACTTCCGCGAAGAAGATTATCAGACGGCACTGCACTTTTACCAGAAAGCACTAGAAATCAATCTCCGACTAATGGGAGAGCACTATAGTAACACAGCTCTCTGTTATCACAATATCGGCGCTGCTTACGAGTACCTTAATGACACGGATTCTGCCCTACTCTACTATCAAAAAGGTTTAGAGTGCCGACGCAATCTATATGGCGAAATTCATAGCGAAGTGGCCGAGAGCTACACTAACTTAGGCGTTCTTCACAGCAAGTTGGGTAATCTTCAAGAAGCCCTTGAGCTCTATCATAAGGCCATATTGATTGTCGAGAAAACTGTAGGCAAGAATTGCCCTGCCATAGCTCGTCTTTACTTCGGAATTGGCAATATCTATCTCAAACAAGAAGATTATACGAAAGCAATATTGCTCAATGAGAAAGGTGTAATGACACTCGAGAAGGTTTTCGGCAAATCGCATCAGGATACTATTCTAGCCTACCACAACTTCGCTACATTGCTTCACGAGCTTGGTGCGATAGAGCAAGCCATCATCTTCCATAGAAAAGCGATAAGGCAAGAAGTGAAACTATACGACAAGTTCGATATCAATCTAGGGCAAAGTTATTATGAGTTGGCTACTGCTCACTATCTTCTGCAAGATTACAAAAAGGCATTGAGCTATCTACTGAAGGCGTATAGCATTTATAAGAGGAACCTTGGAAGCGAGCATCAAGACACTGTTGTTTTAGCAGAAAGTATTAAACTGATAAGGAATCATTCAAAGAGCTGACGCACTTTCTTGATAGAAAGAACAGGAAGCAAAGCGCACGACGGCAGAAGGAAACAGATAGTTACACAAATCTTGGCAAAAAGGCCAATGATAATGCGTCTTCTCCCCTTCCAAAGGGCTTTAAGAGATTTTCTTGCGACCTCAGCCGGAGACTGCATCAGCCCAAACATCAACAACTTACTACGAGTAGAAGCTGCTAATTTATAAAACTGGGTATCAATAGCTCCTGGCATCACTACAGTGACTTTTACACCTTGATGTCTTAGTTCATAGTATAGAGATTGGCCAAAAGATCTAAGATAAGACTTTGTAGCACTATAGGCGGCTATAGCGGGAAAGGGCATCCATGCCGACATGGAAGACATAATCAAAATGTAGCCCTTCTTGCGTTTGCTCATCTGTGCGCCAAAGGCACGACAGAGTAGAGTTGGTATCACACAGTGTAGATTCACAATCTGCTCAAGCCGTTGTGATGGTGTTGCTACTACTCCTCCAAAAACTAGCATTCCTGCATTGCATATCAGGACTTCAACTTCTAAAGCCCGTTCGTCGACAAATTCCACTAGTCTATCTACAGAGGAAGACAAAGATAGGTCCAAATTGATAGGGATTATCTCTACATTACAATTTGATTTCACCTCTGCTACCACATTAAGATTACCTTCTGGGTTATTGCTCACTAAAACAATATTATATCCTATAACAGCTAATTGGCGAACAAACTCTTTGCCTACACCCGACGACCCGCCCGTAACAATAGCATATTTTTTATTGATGTTTTCTTTCATATTGACTAAATCAGATAGCAGACATAAAGATAAAAGTAATTGTTTAACATTCACCCATTTTATTCATAGAAGCTTAATATTTCGAGGTTTTAAAGAGTACGTTATAAGTTTATTACCGTCTATTAATTACACCCTTAATCACTTTGAAAACACTATTATATGAAGAAACTGTTTGTTTACTTTATAAGCGCTCTACTTTCATTACACCTCTTACAAGCACAAGAATTGTACGTTTCCACAAAAGGAGACGATAAAAACGAAGGAAGTAAGTCGGCACCATTAAAGAGTGTATCACACGCTATAAAACAAGCTCGTGAGTGGCGCAGATTGAACCATCCAGGAATAGAAAATGGAATCAGCATTATCCTGGATGATGGAGTTTACAACGAAACTACTGCTCTATTTCTTCGTCCCGAAGATAGTGGCTCATCTCAATCGCCTACCTATATAAAAGCGGCAGAAGGAGCCAAAGCTGTTATCAGTGGAGGTGCGCCTGTTAAGGGGTGGCAGAAAGGCTCAAGCGACCCACGGATAGATCCAAAATTTCAATCGAAAATCTGGTGGACTGATGCTCCTTTATTGGGCAACCGTAAAATAGAATCAAGACAAATGTGGGTAAATGGGGAGAAGGCTCAACGGGCGTCTCAATTTCCTAACGGCAAGTTAGAGCGTATGGTCGACTTCGATCCTATCACCGAAACCATTACTATACCAACACCAAGCATCAAGGGCTGGCAGAATGGCAAACAATTGGAGATGCTTATTCATCAACGTTGGGCTATTGCTATCCTACGAGTATCGTCTATCGAGCAAGAAGAGGAAAATTCGGTTATCAGATTTCATCAACCCGAAAGCTTTTTAGAGTTCTCACACCCCTGGCCTCAACCAGTGATAAATGGTGAAAAAGGGAACTCATCTTTCTGCCTGATGAATGCACTTGAGCTTCTCGACGAGCCCGGAGAATGGTTTCAAGACTATCCTTCAGGACGTATCTACTATCTTCCAAGAGTTGGAGAAGATATGGAATCTGCCGAAGTTATTATCCCTGCACAAGAAACACTTCTAAAGATTGCAGGCTCACCCGAAAGACCTATCTCGCACATTCACTTCAAGAATATTCACTTTGAGCACGCTGCTTGGATGAGTCCATCTTATGAAGGTCATGTCACTCTTCAAGGTGGTTTCCCGATAATTGATGCTTACAAACTACAAACACCCGGACTTCCCGAGAAAGCAGAACTAGAGAATCAAGCATGGATCAGAAGACCCGAATCTGCTATAACTGTCAGTTATGCTAATCATATTTCATTCGATGGTTGCACCTTCCAACATTTGGGTGCCACAGGCCTAGATCTTGTTGAAGGGGTCGCCAACAGCCAAATAAGCAACTGTCTATTTACCGATATTGGAGGAACGGCTTTACTTATTGGTACATTCCCCGATGAAGGATTCGAGACACATATCCCTTACAAACCTGCACATATCGAGAAACTTTGTACTGATATAGATATTCATAATAACCTTATCACCAAAGTTACCAATGAAGATTGGGGTGCAGTAGGAATAGGGGCTGGCTATGTCAAGGGAGTAAATATTACTCACAATGAAGTTTCGCACGTTAATTACTCAGGAATCTGTATTGGCTGGGGGTGGACTCCATTGGAAAGCGGTATGAGCGATAATCGAATAGAATCAAATTACATCCATCACTTTGCCCAACAGCTTTATGATGTTGGTGGAATATATACGCTATCTAACCAACCACGCTCCACCATCAAAAACAATAGAATAGATAATCTAGTTGATGCGCCGTATGCAACAAATGACCGCGCCTTTTATATCTATTTCGATGAAGCCACCGATGGTTTCACTGTTGAAAACAACTGGTGTCCCGAAGAACTATTTGGTACTAATCGCCCTGGCCCTAATAGCCATTGGATAAATAATGGGCCGAATGTAGACGAAGATATCAAGCTCCGAGCTGGTAGAATCACTAACGACAATCTTCTGAATATGAAACTTACTTTACAAAACTATTAATACATATTATAAATTATATGAGACCTACTAATTACCACTTATTCGACTTTATGGATTTCGATACAGAACTCTCTAAAGACGAATCACTATGGAAATCTTACCCACCCACAGCTGTATATGAAACAGATGGGGATATTTATATTAATATTCCATTCCAGAAACAAATCCTGTCAAGCGATATGCTGGCAGATTCGACTGTAGCACCTGAAGTACACACACTAGTGCTGCGTCAATACTCGCAAGGAATATTGAGACTCTATATGGACCTCAATGGTGCGGCCATGAACGAAGAATCAGAGATGTTGCAGTTTAGCAACCGTATTCATAGAATGCCACTAATCACCGTGCAAACAGAAGATGGATGGGATATAAAAACACAAGATGGTATTCGCCGAGCTCAAGTCTACCTTAAACAGCCTGAGCTAGATCATTGGAGTGACCTGCTGCCTGCTCCTCAGCCTACATTCGATTTGCGATTATATCCTGATGGCAAGCGAGAGATTCGCCTATCAGCATACGATCATTTTTCACCACCACGCTATGACGCGCTACCACTAGCTTTCTGCAAGAAAGATGGTAATCGAGAACGCGCTACCTTGTCTTTTGAATGTAAGTCTGACGAATGTTTCGCAGGCACAGGGGAACGATTTGCTAAAATGGACTTGAGCGGTCAATCTTTCTTCTTGAAAAACCAAGATGGACAAGGAGTAAACAATAGACGTACGTATAAGAATATACCTTTCTACATTTCTAGCCGCATGTATGGAGCTTTCTTTCATACTTGTGCATATAGCAAGCTTTCTCTAGCATCGCACTCCACACGATCTGTACAATACCTTAATGACCTATCACAGGTAGATATTTTCTTAATTGGAGGAGACAGTATTGAAGAGATTCAACGTGGTTATCGCGATTTAACGGGCTATCCATCAATGCCTCCACTATGGAGCTTTGGTATTTGGATGAGCCGCATGACCTATTTTAGCGCGGATGAAGTTAGCGAAATTTGCAATAGAATGCGCGATGAGCACTATCCATGCGACGTTATTCACCTCGACACTGGATGGTTTGAAACCGATTGGCTTTGCGAATGGAAATTCAATAAGGAACGCTTTCCTGATCCTAAAGGATTTATCACTGATTTGAAAAACAATGGCTATCGAGTTTCCCTTTGGCAGTTGCCCTACGTAGCAGAAAATGCCGAACAGATAGACGAAGCACGGGCCAATGATTATATTGCTCCATTAACAAAGGTTCAAGATTCGGAAGGTTCCAACTTCTCGACTCTTGATTATGCTGGGACTATAGACTTTACTTCTCCTGAAGCTACAGAATGGTACAAGGGACTACTAAAGAATCTTCTCGATATGGGCGTAACTTGTATCAAGACTGACTTTGGAGAGAATATACATATGGATGCGAAATATAAGAACATGCCTCCCGAACTATTGAATAATCTCTACTCTCTACTTTATCAAAAGGCGGCTTATGAGATAACAAAAGAGGTTACTGGCGATGGTATTGTATGGGCACGTTCGGCATGGGCAGGATGTCAGCGTTACCCTCTTCATTGGGGTGGTGACTCTTGTAGCTCATGGGATGGTTTGGCAGGCTCACTAAAAGGAGGCTTGCACTTCGGATTATCTGGGTTTGCTTTCTGGAGCCATGATGTACCTGGTTTCCATACACTATCCGACTTTATGAACTCGGTAGTTGAGGATGATGTTTATCTACGTTGGACTCAATTTGGTGTTTTCTCCTCGCATATCCGCTATCATGGCACGAATAAGCGCGAACCTTGGCACTATCCTGCAATTGCTGATAGCATCAAGAAGTGGTGGAAGCTGCGTTACACATTACTTCCCTACATTGTAGAACAGAGTGAAAAAGCTGTCTCCAGTGGATACCCTCTATTACGTGCATTGATCTATCATCATCCCGAAGACAAGATGTGTTGGCATATAGATGATCAATATTACTTTGGTGATGACTTCTTAGTTGCACCGGTTATGAATAGTGAAAACAGACGTAGTGTGTATCTTCCAGAGGGTGATTGGGTGAATTTGTTCACAGGAGAGCGATTTGAAGGCTGTAAATGGTACAATGACATTGAGGTGCCATTGGATGAAATGCCAGTATACGTGCGAATGGGAAGCACTTTGCCAATCTATCCGGAAGATGTAGAGTGCACAGACGAGATGGATTTTAAAAAGACAATCTCAATACATATTGATGAGAACTTTAAAGGAATGTGGAATTAACAAATAAGAATAGATGAAAACTTGGAAACCTAATTTAGAAGAGACTAAAAAAAGATATACTGATTGGTGGAATGGGAAAGGCATTGTGCTCAATATGTGGGAACATTTTCAAGATGGTGTGACTCCACATGCAGACATTATAGCTCCACAGCCGCCAAAAGACTTAAACCAGAAATGGTTTGACCCCGAATGGCGAGCCAATTACCTAAATTGGTATGTTGCACATAGTTCAATGAAGGCAGATATCTTACCTGTTGCTAACGCTCACCTTGGACCTGGATCATTGGCGGCTATACTTGGTGGAGTATTCGAAGGCGGTGAAGATACTATTTGGATCCATCCTAATCCTAATTTCACTGACGATATCACTTTCGATGCTAACAACCCCAATTGGCTGCTGCATAAAGAATTACTAAAGGCGTGTAAAGCTAAAGCAAACGGAAACTACTATGTAGGTATGCCCGACCTAATGGAAGGACTAGATGTATTGGCGGCTTTAAAGGGTACAGATATGGTGCTACTCGATACAGTGATGCAACCCGAAGTACTTGAACAGCAGATGCAACAGATTAACGACATCTACTTCCGTGTTTTTGACGAGCTTTATGATATTATACGTGAGGGTGACGAGATGGCTTTCTGCTACTTCTCGGCTTGGGCACCGGGACGAATGACTAAACTACAGAGCGACATATCTACGATGATTAGTCAAGATGACTTCCGCCGTTTTGTGCAGCCCTTTATTCGCGAGCAGTGCCAAAAGATAGACTATACGCTTTACCACTTGGATGGTGTAGGCGCTATGCATCATCTTCCTGCCCTATTAGAGATTAAGGAACTTAATGCAATACAATGGACACCCGGTGTAGGTGAACCACAAGGAGGGTCGGCAAAATGGTACGACCTTTATAAACAGATTCTCGCTGCAGGCAAAAGCATCATGGCATGCTGGGTTACTCTTGACGAGCTACGCCCACTACTCGACAATATTGGTGGCGATGGTGTGCATCTTGAGATGGACTTCCACAACGAGAAAGAGGTGGAAGAAGCTATGCGCATCATTGAAGAGTATAAAAATAGCTCAACTGCAAAGACTGTAGATAAAGAAATCAGCGACAAAGATGGCGGAACTACTGAAACGATTACAATAAGCACTGAATCTGATTCTAAAGATGAAGCTCTTGCCCCACTCTATGATGCTATTGTAGCAGGTAAACTGGAAGCGGCAGTAGAGACTACACAAAAAGCTATTGCGGAAGGGGTTGCCCCTCAAATGCTGATCAACAACTATATGATCAAAGCGATGGGCGAAGTTGGTCAACGTTTCCAAGATGGTAAGGCCTTTGTACCCCAACTATTGATGGCGGGACGTGCTATGAAGGGAGCACTTGAGTTGCTAAAACCTTTATTGCAAGGCAGCGCATCAACTACAATTGGCAAAGTAGTGATTGGTACAGTAAAGGGCGACTTACATGATATTGGTAAAAACCTTGTAGCTTCCATGCTCGAAGGCTGTGGCTTCGAAGTAGTGAATATCGGTATCGATGTCCCTGCTGAGACTTTCGTAGAGGCAGTTAAAGAGCACAATGCAGATATTCTTTGCATGAGCGCTTTGTTAACTACTACTATGACCTATATGAAAGAAGTGATTGATGCTTTGGAAGCTGCCGGCATTCGCAATGATGTCAAAGTGATGATAGGAGGTGCTCCAGTAAACAAACAATTTGCCGAAGAGATTGGCGCTGATGGCTATAGCGACAATGCCAACTCGGCCGTCGCAGTAGCTAAAGAGCTACTCGGTAAAAAATAGAAAAACACAGTACAATTAACTTACATCTAAAATACTAACATGATAAACAATAACCATTTTTTATATTCACTTGACTGGTTTATCCTGATACTTTACTTTGTCATATTGATTAGTATTGGTATTTGGGCTAGTTTAAAACGCAAGAAAGGGAGCAGTCTCTTTCTTGCTGAACGTTCACTGCGTTGGTATCACATTGGTTTCTCTATGTGGGGAACTAATGTAGGGCCTTCCATGCTTATAGCATCTGCTAGTGCTGGGTTTACCACCGGCATCGTTTCGGGAAATTTTGCTTGGTATGCATTTATCTTTATTGGACTACTTGCTTTTGTTTTTGCACCGAGGTATCTCGGTACACGTATCACTACTCTACCCGAATTTATGGGAAGACGATTTGGCGAATCGACACGTAACATACTTGCTTGGTATACCATCGTTACAATTCTTATATCATGGTTAGCATTGACACTGTTTGCCGGAGGAGTATTGATTAGACAGATATTCGACTTCCCTATGTGGCAATCGGCTATCATACTTTTGCTAATCGCTGCCTTCTTCACGATGGCAGGAGGACTAAAAGCAGTGGCCTATACCAACGTGTTCCAGATGCTACTGTTGATATTTGTCTCTTCTGCGCTAACCATTGCAGGTATTCACAAAGTAGGCGGTATCAATGCATTGGTAGAATCTGTACCTAGCGAATATTGGAACCTATTTAAGCCTAACTCTGACACCGACTTTCCTTGGTTGCCTATCCTATTGGGTTACCCCATCATGGGTGTATGGTTCTGGTGTACCGATCAGTCGATGGTGCAGCCGGTATTAGCTGCAAAAAGTCTGAAAGAAGGACAGCTGGGTGCCAACTTTACCGGTTGGCTAAAGATTTTGGATGTACCTCTTTATATACTACCGGGTGTGATATGCTTCGCACTCTATCCTCAAATAGAGCATCCCGATGCTGCCTATATGACAATGGTGAGCAATCTATTCCCCGCGGGCATGGTGGGATTGATTTTAGCAGTAATGGTAGCTGCACTTGTCAGTACTATTGGTTCTGCGCTCAATGCACTTAGCACGGTATTCACTATGGATATCTATGTGAAGAATATTAAGCCTAAAGCAAACAATAAGCAGATTGTAAAGGTAGGCAGAATAGTAACTGTGGTAGGCGCATTAATATCTGTTATCATCACTGTAGCAATAGACAGCATTCACGGATTGAATTTGTTCAATGTATTTCAGTCTGTTCTAGGTTTTATTGCCCCTCCTATGGCCGCAGTATTTCTATTCGGTATATTCTGGAAGAAAACATCTACAAGAGCAGCAAATTTCGCTTTGATCTTTGGAACTATATTCAGTATAGGTACTGGTATTTTATATCTTTGGGTATTCCCCGCCGATGTATATACAGCTTGGCCACACTTCATGCTTCTATCTTTCTATATTTTCGTCGTAATAGGCATAGCAATGGCGCTTATCTCAGTATGCAGTAAGGAAAAGCAAGATAACGCATTAAATATAGAAATTATTGAAGAGAAAACATATCCATCAGTAATATTTGCGTGGGCTTTACTAGCAATTGTTATGGTGGGCTTGTATGTCTATTTTAACGGACACTAGGTCAAAATAAAGTAGAGTTATTCTACGGATAATCCCCTTATCTAATCATTAAATACAGTGATTAGATAAGGGGATTTTTTTGTGCAGATAACTTCGAATGATAGATACACATTGCTACATTGGTAGCAACAGCTACTCACCATGCTGGCAATAGCTACTCACCGTGGTAGGAACAGCTACTCAGCAAGGTAGCAAGCCCTTGCCAGTAACACAGCATATCATATACTGATTTACAATACTTTACGCTTGCGCTAACGCTTCCTGCGAAAGCAACTCTCGAGGCTGCATAAACCACAAGTATAATCTAGTTTGCGAACGTCTTTACCAATACCTATAACACCACTAACAGACTTTATAGGGAGCATCAGGCTTGAATCGGTAAGCGTAACACCACAAGGTTTCTCGTCCTCGAAAAGTGAGAATAACAATTTTTGCTGCGACACATGCCACCCACAATAGCCAGGGCTATATCGATTGGTGTGACGCAGAGAGTCAGATTCTAAAGCAGTTTCAAGGACTCTCTCCATCGCATCAGCACTCTTCTCGGCAATAATGCTTCCTAGGGTATCAGCAATGTAACTTTTCAGAATGTCACCTTTGATAGAGGGGCTTTGCTGCCACTCTTCAAACTCTTGCCCGGCAGTTGCTACAAAGAAAAGAAAAGATTGAGATTTGAGCAGTTGACGTGAAATGATAGAGCCCATAGAAAATGATATTTCGCCGATTGACAGCAGTTTTCTTTCTGAATCTATATGCCCCTCTGACGTGAAATATTGAAAGCGTGGACGTAAAATAGTGTGCAACTGATTGAGTAGAGAATCTATTTCGAATTCTAGCGAGGAATCAGTAAAAGCACTATCGCATCCCATCGCCTGAAGTACTTCGGGCAATGAGATGGATAAATCTGAATATTTTAATTCACTCTTATTTTGTATTGAAATCATGAAGGGCTTTGAAGAAGGCATCTATATTGGCAAATGGAGTATGTGGCGGAGTGTCGCAACCACTTGAGAGCACAAAATTTGGATAAGACTTAGTTCTTTCTAAAAGATCTATTGTTGCATCATACATTTCGTCTACAGTAGCTGCTTTGAAAAGGCTTACAGGGTCTAGATTACCCATAGCTAACTTATCAGCTGGAACTACCTTCAACGCATCCACCATATCAATTTTATTGCCAAAATGGAAAGCATCGGCACCACTTTCGACCATGGCCTCAGTGCAATGACCGGTATTACCGCAGTTGTGCAGCACCACCATGAAATTTTCGTCTTGCACCTTATCGACTATCGTTTTTATATAAGCCGATGAGAAGTCTCGACAATCGTCATTGGATAACAATCCGGCTGCCGGTTCGGCCATGATAATACCATTAACGCCGGTTGCTTTGAGGGCCATGCAATAACGCAAAATAAAGTCGGAACATTTGCGAAGCAATTGAGCAGCAGCCTCAGGGTTGATATAGATCAGCATCATGATTTCGGACATATCATATAGGCGTCCTGCCAAAGAATACGGACCGATACAACCGGCAAATACGGGTCTATCTGTGATATTTTTCGCGGCCAGCATATTTGCTTTCAAATATTGTGGAACTCGACCTTTATTGAGTGCAGGAATTTCCAGTTTATCAATTGATGCTTCGTCAGTCAATAGGCGCCCCATCACACTGGGCACTTCGTTTTCGGGGAAAACGATTTGTGCGCCAAAGGCTTCGGCCTCTACAGTAAGGTCCATAATAACTGAAGCTGCAGCCGTTGGGTATTTATCTGCCAATGTTTTTATAGCTTCGTATTGCACCATGCCATCTTTAACAGCATCGCATACAGTCTTTCCGATCATTTCTATTCCAGGATGAGTCATTACCGGTATTGCCACAACCTCTTTTTGGTTGATGATACCTTTAGCCCACTCCCTCATGTCTCGTTTACTCATAGTTGTATTAGTTTTTTGTTTACACCGAAATTTCTAACTATTAGACGCGAAGTGAAGGTTGTTTGTACTTATCTGATAAAAGAAAAAAGGCTAGCGTTTTATGATAAAACGCTAGCCTTCACTATTCATGTATTAATAATACTGTTCTTCGATATTAGTAACCATTAGTACCATATTCGTCTGCATTCTCAATTTGACTTAAGAAAGTGAATGAGATAGGACGAACATAATTCTTTTGGCTAAAGCTTTGTGCCGCACGTGGATTGTAAGCAGCCAAACGAGTTTCGAACGCTTTGTGACGTTTCAACAAAGCCCAACGGCTGAACTCACCACACAATTCGCGAGCATATTCGTCGAAGATATCGTTTTGTGTTGCAGTAGTCAATTTCATGTGAGCATCGAAATCGGCAGCGTTGCGACAAGCACGTTTACGAAGCACGTTAAGTTGTTCTGCAGCAGCATTACCATTACCTAGTACCACATTGGCTTCAGCAGCAATCAAGTAAACCTCGGCCATACGCATGATGAACATATCACCGGTCTTACGTTGAAGGTTACCACCATTGAAACCACCCTTAAAGTTGAAGTTAAACTTATTAAGTGATGGGTATTGAGTGTAAGTATTAGTACCTTGTTCGTCGATGAAAGTCTCAACATAAGTACCGTCTGCTTTAAATAAATCGTCGATATTTACACAGATATATCCGCGTTTAGCTTTATCCTCAGCAGTCAAATAGTCTTTAGAAAGATAGAGTATAAAACGATTTTCATCTTCTGCCAATGGATATGGATTAACATATACATTCTTCACTGTCTCAGCATTAGCAACATTACCAGATGTATCGCCAAAAGGCCATACTGTAGCAACATATTGGTTACCACCATTAGAACCTACATTGTCAGCGTCTACTTCTGCATAAGGGTAGATTTTACTACCAACGAAGCTAGGATCAATGCCATATTTAGTACACTGAGCTTCTGTAAGGGTGATTGTAGAATTCTTGTCATCGTAACTTCTCCATCCGGCTTTTACCATTGAGAAAAGTGAAAATGCTGTAGTAAATGAGTTCTCCCAACGTTTGTCATAAGTTGCGTCGAAACAATCCACCAAATACTTAGAAGGTGCGTAAAGGTTGTTGTTTACACGTCCATACAAATAGTTTTGCTTGTTTGATACAGAATAGATATCATTCAACTTGTTAGGATCACAGAATGTATAAGTAAATAGTGTATTCGCATTGAAACCATAAATATACGACTCAGAACCTGCATGAGGACCACCTGCGATAAATAAAGCTTCTTTATTATTACGGTTGTTTGCTTGCGCCCATACATCAGCCACGTCATCATATAGATATGCACCATAAGCTGCTTGATTAGCAATCAAATCTTCAGCAACCTCTTTAGCACGTTGCCAATAAGATACACCATTTTCTGAAAGACCTTCGCCAGCGCCTTGAGCATAAGCTCTTGCCATCAAGCCCAAAGCTGTTTTCTTGCTCACACGTGCATAGTTGCCGTCCATTGGGTTTACACCCAATACTTGAGCAGCATCTTTCAAATCTGAGATGATCAAGTTATAGATATCTTCTGTTGTAGAACGCGTAGGATTCATCACAGGGTTTTCAGAAGATTCTGTAGTAGTAAGAGTTACGTTACCAAACTGAGTTACTAAAAGCATGTAATAGTATGCACGCAAACACTTAGCTTCTGCTACAACAGTAGCAAGAGTGCCCATATCGCCACTTGTTACATCCAATGATCTATTGATCACGGCATTACAAGTATTGATCATGGTATAGGCCTGAGTAAACAGCTTGTTAGTACCATTGGTACTTGTAGTCAACCCTTCATAATAGAAAAGCTGCTGTGTATTAGTCTTATTGTTGGCTGTTAACCAAAGGTCTGTTCCTGCTTCTGCTACCGATAGGTAGTCAGAAGCTGAAAACAATTGTTCGTAAAGTGGAGTGTAGCAGTAAGAAGACAACTGTTTCAAACCGTCCACAGTCTTTAGTTCTTCACCGCCAGATGTATCACTAGGGTTGTATTCGTCGAGGCCACAAGACATAACTGAAGCCGACAAACACGTAAACATCGCTATCTTATATAGAGTACTTTTCATTGTTTTACGCTTTAATTAGTTAGAATGATAAGTTTAATCCAAATACTAATTGTTTAGTCAATGGATAGTTAAAGCTACCGTTCATTTCTGGGTCATAGTCTTTCAACAAATGGCTTTTTGCAATAACCAAAGGATTGGTCAATGTAGCATAAACACGGCAGTTGCTGAAACGAGCTTTCTTGAGCACACTCTGTGGGAATGTGTAACCCAGAGTGATGTTCTTGATTTTGAAGTACGAACCATCAACATAGTTCAAAGAAGCATAACCAGTGTAGCTATTAATGCTGCGATTAGCGTTCAATGCTGGGAAGTCGTTCGAAGGATTGTCTTCTGTCCAGTAGTTGAAATAAGTTGGGAAGTTGCCAACACCTGTTGGATCATAGTAACCCATCATATCGTACTTAATCATTTGTCCCCAACGGAAGAATGCATAGATTGTCAAATCGAAGCCTTTATAAGTGAAACGATTTTGGAAACCCATTGTCCATTTTGGTGAGTTATGACCAATTACTTGGTTATCATTTTCGCTATAAGCGTAAGGATTCTCAGCGTTATAATAGATCACCTCACCATTAGCATTAGTCAATGGTTGGCCATCAGCACCCACTTTGTAGAACTGACCATCAGCATACTTCTTCATGTTAGGTACGTTGATCTTGATGTCACCAGGGTTTGATCCGAAAGCTGCAGCATCAACTAGTTCGTTCTTTTGCCACATGCCGTCAATCTTGTAAGCATAGAAAGAGTTTACAGGATGACCAATGTTCAACCAATAATCAGTATTGGCATTCTTGATGTGATCTGAAGTACCACCTACTAGTGATTCAACTTTCTCGTTGTTCAAAGTAAAAGTCAACGTAGTATCCCAAGTGAAATCTCTAGTAGCAAAGTTGTGAGTATTCAAGGTCATCTCGAAACCGTTGTTCTTTGTCTTAGCAATGTTACGAGCGATTGTATACTGTGTAGTAGAGTTGTAGCCACCATTCACGATAGGAAGACTTTGATTCCAGATTACACCATCCGTCTTAGTGATGTAGTAGTCCATTGTCAAATCGATGCGACGGTTAAAGAAAGCCAAGTCTACACCAAAGTTTGTATTGTGAGATTTCTCCCAAGTCAAACCTGTATTCGAAATGTTCTGAGAAAAAAGGTAAGTAGGAACCAGTTCACCACCCAAGCTATAGTAACCATCTTCTAGAGTAGCTACAGTAGAGTAAGGATTGATAGAAGCAGCACCAGTCACACCATAACCTACACGAATCTTGAAGTTATCCAAATATTTTCTGGTTGGCTCCATAAACTTCTCTTCTGATACAACCCATCCTGCAGAGACAGCAGGGAAAGTGCTCCATCTATTATCACTAGAAAGACGAGAAGAACCATCATGGCGAACTGAAGCCGAGAATAAATATTTGCTCAAGTAAGAGTAATTGACACGACCTACAAGACCCATACCTTTTGACATGGTATAGTTGGAGTAAACCTGACCATTACCATTCATGTTGTGCCACAAATAAGAGTTGTTCTTAATATTATCTTGATACTGTTGAGCTTGATCGTTTTGGTTATGATTCCAAGATGTTACACCGGTAATAGCAATATTGTGCTCATTATTGATGGTAAAACCATAATTGAAGATATTCTCCCACTTGTAGTTGTACGATCTGTTGTTGTTGATACGCGCAAAAACATTTGTAGATGTTTTTGTTGCATCTGGACCATCGGCAACATAATATTGATAAGAACCAATACCTTGGAAGTAGTTAGTACGATTGAAATTCAAACTAGCATTTACACGAGATTGAATAGAGAAACCCTTGAATGGACGTACCTCGATGTAAGGACTAAGATACATCTTGAAGTTTTGTACATTGTTTCTGTATACACTCTTATCTTCGTTCAGCATAAGATTGATAGTGTTACCATCACCTGGAACCGGAGTGATATTCACTGAACCATCTTCATTGTGAGTAGTACCAAGAGGTACAGCAGTCAATGCATTGATCAAACGAGAGTAAGCTCTATCTTGGTGTACATAAGAAGCTTGCATATTAACCCCGGCACTCAACCAAGGAGTTACTTTCTGATCGATACTCATGTTGGTAGAGTATACCTTATAGTTGTCACCAGAATATTGACCTTTTTCGTCTGAGAAGTTCAAAGAGAAGTAAGCTTTTGTCTTATCGGTACCGCCTGAAACAGATACACTATAGTTTTGTACAAAGCCATTTTGCAACAACTCATCTCCCCAATTGATATATTGATTATTCAAGGCAGCTTGATAAGCCTCAGGAGAAGAGAAAAGTCCCTCATCGTTCGAATAAGTTCCAGCAATTTGATTGGCTTGACGCAACACGTCTACATAAGAGTCTCCCATACGCATAGTAGGAAGCTTAGACCAGCCATTGAAACCACCATGAATATTTAGGTTAACAGCCATCTTGCCTTCGCTACCTTTTTTAGTTGTAATAATGATTACACCATTGGCACCTTGCGAACCATATACAGCTGTAGAAGAAGCATCTTTCAATACTTCGATAGACTCAATATCATTAGGATTTAATGTAGAATAGTCGCCAGGCATACCGTCGATGATAAACATTGGGTTGCCACTAGCCGAGAAAGAGCGGTTACCACGAAGTTGCATATTTACTCCGGCACCTGCTTGACCTGAACTTTGAGTAATATCTAGACCAGCCACACGACCTTGTAACGCAGCCATAGGGTTTGAACTAGGCGAAAGAGTGATATCGCTACTCTTTACAGAAGACACCGCACCCGTTAGGTCGCGCTTCTTTACTGTACCATAACCAATAACCACAACTTCATCTAGAGCCTGAGTATCTGGATCTAGTTTAATGTTAAACTGAGTATTATTACCTACAGTTACAACTTTAGGGTTGTATCCAATGTAAGAAAACTCAAGTGTATTAGAATTCGAAGGTAAGTTAAGAGTAAAGTTACCATCAAAATCGGTTACAGTCCCCACAGATGTTCCTTTTACAAGAACAGACACACCAATCATCGGAGTTCCTGTCTCATCTAAAACCTGTCCTGTTACTGTACGATTCTGCTTAGCCTCTTGGCTAATAGCATCATTCACATCATAGTTTGCACTCTCTGTAGCATAAGAAAAACCCGCAAATAAACTCATCGTAGCCGACAAGCATAGTAGTTTAAAGGTGTTGGTTACTTTTCTTAATAAAAATGCATCATGACATTTAATCATGTCTTTTCTCATTTTATATCAGTTAACAAATTAATAAATAATTATTTTCATTTTCTAGTTCTCGAGTGCCAACGAGTCGAATATTCGGTTTTTAAGCTCGTTGCATTCTGAGTTATTCAAACATACCTCCACACTCTCGGAGGCTAATAGTATCTGTATAGCTTCGTCGTATATATCCCTATATTGTATATTCCCTAACGATAGTTCTTGCCATTTATTGGCTTCACCATCTAAAACATATTTGATAAAAGTATCATCAGTAAGATAATCTTCTAGTTTATTGTACATCATCATATCTTTTTACTTTCGTTCTTCTCATTTAAATAAAGACGAACATAAAAGAATAGTGTACTCAACAATTAATTTAAATGAGATTTTAGCCTACAAGTGTACGTAGTTTGGTGAGGCTTCTGTGCATTAGGTTTCGAACTGATTGATAGTTCATATTCATGATAACGCAAATATCTTCATACTTCTTTTCTTCTAAGTAATAAAGCGTAAGAACTTCGCGCTGGCGAGGAGAAAGCTGTATTAAAAGCTTTTTCACCATCAGGTTTTCAATTTGTGTTTGTTCTTTAACTAGATAGCTTTGCTCCAAGTCTCCCGCATCGCAAGCTGTGTTTAAATCATCCACCGCTGTATCTGAAATATACATTCTCTTACGATACTCATCAAAAATTTTATTCTTTAATGATATAAAAAGATAGGATTTAAAATTGTTGATAATATCCAATTCGTTCTTCTTAGAGTATAGTTTCACAAACACATCGTGAATACAATCCTTAAGAAGCTCTTTATCTGTAGTCAGCTTACTTCCATAATTAAGCAATATATTAATATGCATATCATACAAAGTAGAAAAGGCAGTCACATCTCCTGACTGGAAATCCGTAATTAAGCTAACGACTCTATCATTTGAATATTTGTTCATCACAGTACATTTAATAGTTTTGATGATGCAAATGTAGAGTGTTAGCTCAGCTATATCAGGTAAATTTTGGTCCAGGAACTGAAATTATAGATAAGCTGTTGTAAAACACATCTTATTTAAAATTACATCTCCTTTACAATGTGATGCCTTTTTCTTAAAATACCCGAATCGAAGATCAAAAGACTACTTAATCTTCCTAAACCAATAAATACCAATTGGGTTTTCAGTAGTATCTAAAGAGTATAAACCTTTGATTTTAATAGACTTATCAATCAACACCGTTTCCCCCGTATTTGGGTTAACAAATGATAGACTATATTCACCATTCTCCATATTTATGGGAATTTTTGTTCCCAAATGGGAATAAATGATACTTCCGATATCAGATTTTACCAATATTTCATAATCCGTATTAAGTGTTTCTACCGGTTCCATTTGCGCAATAGCACTCAATAAAGTAGAATCTTTAACCGGAATATTTGGACATGAACCACCAGCCATAGCGATGGCCCAACCATGATCAGGGTAATTTTGTGCAAAGAACGTAACAGCCTTATCAGGGAATCGAGTTTTGTATTCACTCACTGCCTTATAGGCTTCTGCATAAGAAACCTTACCTACCTTCATCTTTCGTGCATGTTGTCTTGGCGCTAAATTCACACCACCTTGAGGGGCATAAAGTCCATCGGTTTTATAGTGCCAATAACGAATATCTATAATGTCGATTACATCTGTATAATTTGGATTTGCAAGAATAGCATCTTGAACATCTTTTGTAGTACTCAAGGCAACTACGGCATCATTGCCAGTTTCTTGTTCCCACTCTTTGATTACATCCAACCAGAATTCCACAAAATGTTGAGGACCGGTAAACTCTGAACTAATGAGTTGCACCACATTGGGCATGCCGACAAAGTTGTCTAAGCATTGACGAATATACTGTTTATGCAATTCTCGACGTACAGGGTGAGTGACATCATAAAATTCATCAGCAACAAAAATGCGCTTGTCACCACTGAAATTTACCGGTTCCTGAAAACCTGTATTATTGATATTATTTGCCGATCGCCAAGGAGAATCTACCCAATGTGCACCAGCCTCAAGAATATTATGCTGAAAATAGTTTTGATGAAATAAAAGCTGTCCTTTTTCACCTCCTTTTACTGCATATTCTTTCAATCTATCCCAGTACCAAGCATTAGGGCGAGTCAAGTCGTATTTAGTCAAACCATCCCAAGCCACACCTTCACCACTACGAGCAAATGGCTGTTCATAGAATGGCCCCCAAACATCAGCATCTCGGCGTTTGATGCGTTCGTGGTCATCACGACGTCTATCAGTCCACAATCCATAGTTATGATCTAATATTAAAATATCATTATCAGCCATTGTTGCAACTAGAGTGTCCACCTTATCAGTTAGCCCAAGCCCTTCACGACCGGGAACAAAACGAGTAATGTGTGGCTTCGCTTTAGGTAGGAAAGAATTTTTCAAACTACCATTCCACCAAGGCGCATCATGTTTGGTCCCTACCATCAGTGCACCATCAGCAACTAAGCGACCATTTTCGATAGTTATCTTTGGAGTAGGAGTGTTAGTAACTCTCGTTTTTGTAGTTTTAATCTTATCGACAGACAGCAGTTTGTTGGAAACTGTATCGACAGAAGCCGGAGCATTTCTAATCCAGTCTACTAGTTGCAATCTAGGAAGGAGAGATTCACGGGCCATTTGCTGGGCTACCTCTACTGTTGGACTACTAGTGCTATTAGTTGAAAGGGGAAGGATTCTCGCAGATTCCGACACATCCTTATTTAAGCGCTGAGCTAATTGATAATAGAAAATACTTCGAGGGCGAAGGTGGTTGTTAGAATGAGCCCACTCTCCATTGCCCGAGAACTGTGCCCATGTGCCATAAGCTCTATTCTTGGCATCCTCAGCAGGACTATAACACTCAATTTCTGATGCGGTAGATTGCCAAAACAAGCTATTTGCCGTATTCCAACCTGCGCCATTCTTATTCTGACCTAGGTTTTTAAATGAAAGGTTATTGCCTTCGATGTTCACAATATCAAATAAGATACCGGGAGCCATCGCACCTATCGCTCCACTAAAGCTAAAGTTATCTTTTGCCTCACATTGCACAAAAGCATTAGGGCCTGCGGCATACGCACCCACTGCAAAGTCGTGCTTTCCACCCTCAGAGTAAAGACGTTGAAAAAGAGTTTGCTGGCCCATCGTCAAGAAGGTCTCGCGACGCATACCCGCTATTTCAGACACAGGATCAAGAGATACACAGTCTTGAACTGTTATTTTAGAAGCATACGATTGCACGAAGACAGCACTACCAGCAAGGTTTCTGAAATCTACATCTCTCACCCAGCAGTTCTCCGCATTATCAATAGATATTCCTACCCATGCGTGATCCTCATCTTTAGGGTATTTAGGATTGTAGCTAGACGAAAGAGTCAAGTTCTCAACAGCAATATTCTCTACCCTATCCTTCCAGATGTAAGAGACCACATAGCTATCGCCCCATTGCTTATCTAAAGCAAGCGTCAAAGGTGCATCAATAGTAATATCATTGCCGTTTATAGCAGTAATCATTCTATCCCAGCGCAAATCGATGTCACCGGGTTTCCATCCTAAGGCACTAATACCTCCTCCATAGGTATAGCAGCCCACAGACTCGATCCACTCCTTAGTAGATGGTCGAACAATCTGAACTCTATCGCCTACTTTCAAGCCGGCTACACTAGCCAACTGCAAAGACATAGAGTTGACAGGCACATAATCTGCAGCAACCATAGTAGTATCCAAAGGAGCAATATTTCTGTTACCTTCTATGTAAACAATTGCACCTCTGTCTACTCCATCCTTTTGCAATATAGTTTTGCCTCTACTTTTACCTCGTAGCACCACACCACTTGTAGTTAACCGAAGACTTTCTTTGAGTTGAAACACACCTTCATCCAAAAGAACGGCACCTCTAAACCCATCTTTCTGCATCTTCAATGATGCTACATGGTCCAGTGCTTTCTGTATGCGCTCAGAGTTATCACCCTCTTGCCAACTTACAAAAACCACATTACGCACATTGGGAATTTCTGCTTCAGAACTCTTATAACCACAGTAAGAGAAGTCAATCACTCGATTGCCCTTTTCATCTAGGTTATAAATTATCGAATCGTTCTTTACATCTAAAGCAAGGGTCTGCGCAAAACCTTGCACAAACCCTAAACTCATTAAAGCTATTACGCCTAGTCTTTTTCTCATTATTATTCTAATTCACAAGAATTATTGAATCAAGCTTTTACGCTTCGCCAAAGTATCATAGTTATTCTCCACCTTAGTCCAGTCTACTTTAACTGTAGGATCGATGCCATTGATATACTTTTCAATATTTGTATAGCCATCACCATTCATATCAAGATTTGCATCCGAAGGATCGTTTGGATTCAAGCCGTACTTTATTTCCCAAGCATCAGGCATACCATCGCCATCAGAATCTACATAAGGAGTACCTTTATATTCTGGCAGGCCACCCACCTGACTAATATGTGTAATGATACCATTCTTATAGGAATCAGCAGGAAGTCTACGCTTTACATAAGGAGTTTCAAATGGTTGAGCATCTTTCTCGTAGATAGCCTTACCCGTACGTACTGTCTTTATCACGCGAGTATCTACGGCATCACGTTTAGGGAAAGTAGCACCTACATTGTTCAATACAAAGTTGTAGGCATCTTTTGTATCCATAATAGTTACGTTAGGCATCTCGAAAGGCACATCTACTTTTATTTTCTCCATGTAGCCATCTGCGTTGGGTTGCTTGTGTATTTGCACACCACCATCCCAGTTATTTGCAGTTACCTGTTTATTGCCTTCTACTATATTACCGGCTACATAAGCTTGACCGAATGCTTCTGGCTGACTTTTATCACGCCCTGCCTCAGGTTTTAGAATTCGATAAGAGATAGGTTGATCTTTAGGCGTGATAGGACCAGGTTTATAGTAATTATTGATGATATTATAGCGACTAGTTTTATCACCACCATCTACAGAGCGATTCCACCAGTTGAAGATCACATTGTTCACTAAGTTAAAATCCTCATCCATACCAATAGAGCAGTTGCGGCTGATGTTTGATGCGAATAGATTACGAGCAAACATACTGTTATGTCCACCGATAGTAGCTCCAAAAGCATGGTTGTAAGTATCTAAACCTTCAGAGAAGATAGAGTTTTGAATTGTTATGTTTACAGTAGGCAATTTAAGTCCTTTGCCATTTTCATCGCGGTCGTAAACATGACGATAGATAGACATCACTTCGTCCAATCCCCAGCTAGCCGAGCAGTGATCGAGGATAACATTGCCAACAGTGTTACCCCCTAATGCATCTTCACGAAAGGCTACATCGGTTGCACCACGGCGGAAACGCATGTGACGTATGATAATATCGTGTGTATCTAGTAAAAAAGACTCCCCAGTGACACAAACACCATCGCCGGGTGCGGTTTGACCTGCAATAGTAATATAAGGAGCACGAACATTAATAGGAGTTTTTAGATTGATAACACCTGACACATTGAAAACAACAATACGAGCACCACCCGTTTCGCATGCTTCGCGCAAAGTACCAGGACCGCTATCTTCGAGAGATGTTACTACAATCACTTTCCCGCCACGTCCACCAGGTGTGTAAGCGCCACCACCTTCAGCGCCAGGAAAAGCCGGGATATTAGCAGCATCCAAATCCTCCGGTTTCGAAGCCCAAGGCCTATATGGTCTTCCTTTCAATGCTTCATCTAAAACAATGGGCAATGCCTTCTCCCAAGCAGCGTCAGATTTGCGTTCGAACTCTGCCTCTTGCATTTTACCTCTCTGCTTAATCGAATCGGGAATAGTAGGATATTGTGCCGATACTGTTTGCGCTGCAACAGCTATCACTGCTGTAGCTACCACTTTCTTAATAGCTTTCATTAATTATCGTCTAAATTTAGAAGTCATTCTTTTCATTAAAGACGAATAGCGAAAGGTTTTGTAATCTTTATTGTTTCACTTTTCTCCACTCGACCATATACTCGCGCGGAGTTTGATTGTATTTCTTGCGAAAACACTTACTAAAGTACCCTGAGTCTTTAAAGCCAACAGCATAAGCAATCTCAGCGATAGATAAATCTGAATTTTTAATCATATCTAGCGATTTGTTCAATCTGATCTCCTTCACTAAGTCGACCGGTGCAAAACCGGTAAGTCCTTTTAGCTTCTTAAAGAAAGCCGATCTACTAAGCCCTATCGTAGTGGCAATAGTGTCAATGTTAAAATCACTATTCTCCAGATTGCTCTCGATGACGTCATGTATCTTCTCGATAAACTGCACATCCTTCTTTACAAGGAACTGCTCATATTGATCTTTTTCGCATGCAGCATCTACCTCCTGACTATCCGTCTTCCATACTCTCTCTTGGAAAAGCTTACGTTCGCTAAGTAGTTGTTCTACACGAGCCATAAGGTAGTCCTTGCTGAATGGTTTGATGATGTATGCATTTGCACCCATGCTTATCGCTTTGGTCTTCGCCTCGTCATTACCTTTAGCAGTTAAAATGATTACAGGAATATGGCTAATTTGGAAATCGCTACGGATATGCTTCAACATATTCAAACCATCCATGTTTGGCATCATCTGATCGGTAACCACGATATCAGGATGATAAAGGTGAATTTTCTTTAGACCATCTGCACCATCGCAAGCAGTATAAACATTATAGCTATCTTCCAATTGCAGACGCAACATATTACAAAGATCTTTATTATCCTCCACTACTAGCAAGTTGGGCAAAGATGTGTCTGCAACAACAACTTCTTCCAAAGAGTCTTCGCTCTCTATACTGGTTTCCTCCGATTCGAGAGTAGAGACATCATCATTCTCACCCATATAGAAATCTACATCCGAAGTCTTATAGTGCTCTTTATTCATTTGAAGGGTAATAACAAATGTGGAACCTGCCCCTTCTGTACTCTCCACAGACAAGTTGCCATGATGAAGATTAACTATCTCCTTGGAGAGAGCCAGTCCAATGCCTGAGCCTTGATACTGAGTGCTTCTAGCATTATCGGCCTGCGCAAAGCGATCGAAAATCACTGCTAGTTTACTTTGAGGAATGCCTACACCATTATCTTCAATACGAATGATACATTGAGAGTTATCATCGCTAAGCATGGTAGATACAAACACACTCCCACCCGAGGAGGTAAATTTAAAGGCATTCGATAAAATATTACGAACCACTATCCCAAGTTTATCTTTATCGGCCCAAACCTTAAGTCCTTCTTCCGGAAGTTGAAACAGAAAGCTCACTTCGTTTTCATGGGCTAAAACACGAAACTCTTTTTCGAATGAAGATAAAAGCTGATTAATATCAATCAAGGATACATGCAAGCGCATCTTTCCATTCTGAATCTTTCTGAAATCTAGAATCTGATTGACTAATTGCACCATCTGAGTGATGTTGCGTTCCATCAAATCGACATATTGCTTACCTTTTTCACTCAAATCTTCCTTCTCCTTTAGCTCCTGAATAGGGCCTTTGATCAGAGTCAATGGCGTACGCAACTCGTGCGATATATTGGTAAAGAATTTAATCTTCAATTCGGAAAGCTTTTGTTCGATATAGATATCATTCTTCATCCTAATCATATAGTATGATAGTCTGAAAGCCAGATAGAGCAGCACTATGGCTAATACTGCATATACCACATAAGCCCAGAAGCTAGCCCACCATGGTGGAAGAATTGTAACAGATATACTTCTGGAAGACTCCACATCAGGGTTTGCCTCATCAATAGTTTTTACTACAAAATTATATTTTCCTGGAGGCACATTAGTATAAGAGGCAATACGGTTTTTGCCATTATAATGCCATTCTTTTTCATACCCTTCTAGGATATACTTGTAAGAGATTCTATTTTGATTGCTAAAGTTGAGTGCGGCATATTCGAAAGTAAACATAGACTGATTGTGTTCCAATATGAGCCCGTCCACATAAGGAATTGCGTAGTCAATGATGGTGCTTGCAGAAGCACTTGTTACTTCTGTATTTGAAACACGGCAACCAACAATAAATGTCTTATACCTACTTTGTTGACTCTCTAGTTTATCGGGCGAAAAGATTAACACCCCATTACGACAACCTAGCCAAATTTCTCCCTCTTGCGTGAATATAGCTGCATTGTCTTCGGCTGCCACAGATGGAAGACCATCATAAGCATCGAAGTTTCTAATTCTATCGGTTCTTAAATCATAGTATGACAGACCACTTTCGGTGGTAAACCAAAGCTGATCCTTAGAATCTTCAACCATAGAGACAACAACATCGTTTGTAAGACCTTCGCGCAAGCCAATAGACCTAAATTCCGGCGTATTATTTACGTTATTGTAACCAACCATTTTACTTAAGCCTCCACCAAACATAGAGACCCAAACTTGCGAATAGCTGTCTTTAAAGAGCATATATACATCACTATCAATAAAGCCTCTATTCTTCTTTCTATAAGATTCAAAATTTATTTCGCCTACAGACCCGAAGTTGCTATCAAAGGAAATCAAACCGTCCATTGTACCCACCCATATACGTCCGTTGTTATCCTCCAAGATATTTCGCACCTCCATGTAGAGACCATTGTCGGGATAGCTTCTAAACCCATTGTTCACATTCCAGAATTTGGTTTTTCCATCCTCCTCATAGAGCAGATTCAGCGCACCGTCTAATAATCCGGCCCATATACGACCTTTTTTATCTTCATAAATATAGTAAACATCGTTACCGCTTAAAGAAGTGGGATCATTATCATCACTAACGAAGTACTGAAATTGATAGCCATCAGAGGATTTATCATCGGGAGTGCATTTAATCAAACCGTTTCCTTTGGTAGCAAACCAGAGATTACCATTTCGATCTTCCATGATCTTATAAATAGCACCGGTGTTATGAGTTTCAGAAGTAAAAACCTTCTTTGTCTTACCATCCTTGTCTAGCCAATAAATGGATTTATTTCTAGTACCAACCCATATATCGCCACTTTTAGTTTGGCATAGAGCTCTAACCTCCATGCCTTCGGTGGTTGTTTTTTGAGAAGTAGCACCCGGCACAAAGAGTCTAAACTGCTTGCGTGGAAAGTTTAGCTGGTATACACCTTGAGTAGCAGAAGATAGCCATATGCCACCATGGGCATCTTGAAACATGTGATAGAAACGTTGGTTTTCCTCAGTGTTTTTGAGTTGCTTAAAACCATTAACTCCGATCATTCTCAAGCCTTCACGATCGAACATCAAAGCTTCCCCAGTAGAAGTAAGAAAGAAGAGTCCCCTCTCACCTGCGTCTTCTATATGGAAAAGACCTATTTTACCCGATAAAGAGAATGGGAATCGCTTAGTGACATTATTTTGAGGATCATAATAGACTACAGCCTTTTCGTTTTCGTGAAACCATATCTTATCATATCTATCCATATAGATATTAGCCACTATACGATCATCTATATCGAGCGGCAACTTTTTCACTTTACGTTCTTTCAGGTCATATTCAAATACACCTTTGCCGGCAAGCGAAAGATATACGTAGCCGGTGGGGGTAACCATGATATTTGTTATAGTACCATGAATTTCAGAAAGATCAAACTTGTCGACTGACCCAGAGTGGATGTCGATGGAATAGAAAACCCCAGTATCTTCGCCCACCCACATTTTCTTCCTGTCGGCATAAACGGCAGTAAATACCGGATTGTCAGACATATTCATTTTATTTGAAACGTAGTCGACAGGACGTTCGCGCAAGGCTTTCCCTTTTTTATAAGTCAATATCCTATAATCGGCTCCAATCCAGGAAATGTAATCTTTAGTTTCGCTAAACACATTGTTTTTCAACTGGAATGTTGTAGGAACAATATCGTCTTTTGCGTCGAAAATCATTTTTATTTTTATCTCACCTTCCTCATTGGTTTGGCCAACAAGCAAGTTCTTATCTCGAGTGAGAAGCAAGATATCGCCATCGGAAGTCGATTGAAGTTTTAGTATTTGTATATTGCCCGAATAGCTTTTTACATCATCAAAAACGGCATGGAAAGTTTCCTTCTTTTTATTAAAAACGTAGAGTTTTCTATCAATGGTTTTCACCCAAATAAACCCATTCTTATCTTCTAAGATACGTTGTATTTTTCGTGGAGGTAAATCGGTATCCATGTCTTCCAGTTTGTTGTAAGTACGAAACTTAAGACCGTCAAAACGACACAAGCCATACCATGTGCCAAACCACAAAAAGCCATCCCTATCTTTTAAAGAACAATTTACAACGTTATTGGGTAATCCTTGATCTGTAGAATAGTGTTCTACAATCATATTTCCGCTATAACCGTAAACTGTTACCGATAACAGAAGCGATAATGTGAGAATAAATAATGTCTTCATCAATAAAAGCTATAAGAGTTCAAAACAACAAAACAACTGCATCACATTTAAGCAACAAACTATATTTCAATACATTAAAGAGATAAACAAATATATAAACACCTTGGTAAATATATTATTCTTGCACTATAATAGAATATTTCTCCGGCTGACACAGAATATGTTATAGACAAAAATAGAAGAAATAACCACTAATTAAAACTTTATACAATAAATTCGCATGTTAAAGAATAAATGATAAAGAATCAAACATTCATAATATTAGACAATCATCTTAAGTTTTTGATGAAGCTAGTAACAAAACAACAGATAGATAAAATTCCATTTATAATGACAAAAAGACAGCCTCTGTATTGACTACAGAAGCTGTCTTAAAAATAGGAAGTATTAATTTCCTCTTAAACTATCATTTATTATTTTACGATAACTTTTTCTACTTCGTCAGCTACCTTTACAAGATAGATACCAGTGCCTACATATACACCTTGAGCAGCCACTTCTGGAGCTACACTGCGAATAAGTTGACCGCTTGCAGCGTCATACAATGTAACAGTTGACAAAGCGTTTGTCACATAGATTTGGTTTTCAGAAACAGCTACTTGATAAGTAGTAACTTCAGCACCTTCGATAGAAGTTGGAGTATCTTCGCCCTTCACTGTAAGGTCTAACCAGAAACGTGCACCATTGCTGATTTCAAGGCTATAAGTACGGTTGCCTTTAGCGAAGTTAGTGTACAATGTAACTTGCAAATCATCATCAACAGCGTTACCGTTAGCGTCAGCTGGGATATCAATGCTCAAAGCAGATTCGCCTTCAACTGGAGTATAAGTATAAGCCACTGGCACAGTATAGTTACCTTCAGCATCTTTAGCCATTACGCAACCTTCAGATTTGAAATAAAAAGATGAGCTAGCTTTGTTGTCACCATCACTCTTAATTGACAAATTAGCAAAACGGTTCTTACCTTTCAAGTTAAATGTAATAGGAGTTTCAACATCATAGTATGCTGTAGCCGCTTGTTCAATTCTACCATTGTTTTCTACAACTGGCTCAACCCAAGAAGCAGTAGCATATTCTGCTGTTACATTGTCGATACCTACGATTGGTTCGTACATTCCTGGTTGTACTGCAGTTTCTGAAGTAGTAGTATAAAGTGTAACCATCACTTTCTTACCACGAAGATCGGCCATAGTTAAACCTACAGCTTCTGCGATATTCACTTTTACACGATTTACATCACCTTCTAATGAAGATACATAAACATTGTCTTTTACATACATTTTCGAACTAAGAGCAGCATTTACAGCATCAATATTTGCTTCGCTAATAGAGTCAAGCAAAGCAATATCATCACCTGTGCTATTATAAGATGCATTTACCCATGGGAAAGCTGGCTGTTTGCTCAAGTCTACAATCATTTTGTAAGTGCTTGCTGCACCAGTGTTACCTGGATCAAGAGTCAACATTTCAAATTCGATATCGCTTACAAGGCCTGCCATCAAATCTTGAGCTTTAACTTGGAAACCGATGATTGATCTTTTTGCCATACCTGGCCATACAGTGAACGCTTGGTCTGCACCACCTGTTCCTGGAACATCCCAAAGACAGTTAGCTTGTTTCCAATATTCATGTTTCAATGGATCAGCATCTTTAGACAAAGAATCTCTTAACTCTGCTGCCGATGGCACCCAAATAGCTGCCATATTGCTACCTGTATTTTGAGTTTTACCATTATTAATCCATTGAGCTACATTACTTGCTACACCTTCAGTAGTAATAGCAATACCATAAGCACCCTTACCGTTAGAAGAAGATAGTTTTTCTGTTATAGGTCTTTTTGCAGCCTTCCAATCATCTGAAAGATTGAATTTGTGCGTCATACGGAAGTTGCCATTTTCAAGAGCTTCTTGACCGGTGAAACCTACGTTAGCATCAACTTTATTGTACTGCATTTGTGCATTCAACGACACAAACGAAACGCTGCAAAATGCAGCCAAGAGTAAAAATTGTTTTTTCATACATCAAATTTTTAATTAACAAATATCTACAATTAGATATAATCAAGACGAAGCAAGAAAACTGCTGTACTCAATTATTTTAATTTATTTTTCTATTTTTTCTTTAATATCATAAAATAATAAAGAAATCTACAGTGTACCTCCACGAGCTTTAACTCTTACAGCCCATGCTTCTCGCTCCTTACTCAAATCATATCCACGGGCAGATAGATAGTTATTAATACGACCCTTGTATTTTTTAAATGTCTCGTGTTTCTTATTGGAGCTTTCAGCATCCATGGCTAGTTCGCGAGCTTCTACCAACCATACATAAATCTGCGATTTTTCTTCTTCGGCCAATGTAGGAATCATATCTTGATAAGCCGTATAGGTCACATTAAGCACATTGAAAGTCATGCCATTCTTGATTGCATCAATTTGATCATTAGTTAAGTATAATGATAACGCAGCAGGAAAAGCGAAATGAGAACGATAAAGAGCTGCATCAGCTTCAAATCGAGCAGACTCCATAGCTTCTTTTTTTGCATTACCCTCTAAAGCTTCTTTAGCCTGCGCTATCTTTACATCACGTATCTTATAGATGTCATTTAGTGCAAAGTAACGGTTGGCAAGAATTTTCAGCACTTCATCAGCAGCCTGCTGGTTCGTCAACTCAAGACCATCCACAATCTTCTTAGATCGGCTTACAATGCTGGAAACATAATCTGGATCACGATTAATCGAGTCGAGCTCAACAGCTCGAGCATTTAGAATAGAAAGAATAAAAAGACTCAGGAAAAGAGTCGTACGTCTTAAAATAATGTTCATCACGTCAGTATTAGTTATTTAGATATATATTTGATTATTAAACACTTATCAGAACACAAAAATTACAATTACTGAGCACGCCTTATCAGCGTGGTGGCAAGGGCTACTCAGCACGGTGGCAAAGGCTGCTCAGCAAGCAGAGTAGCCCTTGCCACCAAACTGAATAAATATAGGCAATTACATCAACTTACCTTTCTCGGCAAGTGTATCATAATTATTCTTCAAATCAGTCCAGTCGATGCGGTGAACAGTACTTATACCATTGATATATTTTTCAATATTTGTGTAACCATCACCAGTACAATCGCCATTTGCATCGGCAGGGTCGTTCGGATTAAGACCGTTAGCAATTTCCCAAGCATCAGGCATACCATCGCCATCTGTATCTACATAAGGAGTACCATTGTATTCAGGGTAACCACCCACTTGACGTATATCTGTGATGATACCATATTTATAAGAATCTTTTGGCAAACGACGATATTTGAAGTGACCATCTTCATTTTTAGATTTATCAGCTAGACCGCTAACATCGCCATGGGCATCTTTTGGAAGGTTTTTCACATAATATGCCTGGCCTGTACGCACTTCGTCTACAATGCGTTGGTCTACAATATCACGACTTGGGATTGTGGCACCCACATTATTAAGTACATAGTCGTAGGCATCATTTGCAGAAAGCACTCGTACATAAGGCATCAAGAAAGGCTCATAGCTTCTCATTTGCTCAGTATAACCATCTGTATTGGGCTGATCTTCAACTTGAATACCACCATTCCAGTTATTAGCGGTAATTTCAGGATAACCTTCCATCACATTGCCATCGGCGTATACACGTCCATATTGTTTGTAGCTAAGCTTACTTCTACCCGATTCGGGCTTCAAGATACGATGACCCACTGTCTTATCTTTTGGAGTGAGCGGTCCTGGTTTGTAGTAGTTGTTAATCATATTGAACATAGCACGATAGTCGCCACCATCAGTAGAACGATGCACCCAGTTGTAAACCACATTGTTCACAAAGTTGAAAATACCCATCCAACCCACAGATGGATTGCGTCCAGAATTTCCAGCCCAAAGATTACGAACAAAAGCACAGTTTTCACCTCCTAATGTACTACCAAAGGCATGATTATAAGTATCTAGCGCTTGCCCAGAGATAGTATTCTGGATAGTTACATTTACCGTAGCTAGTTTTTCATCATTATATCCTTCGCCCGGACTAAACATATGACGATAGAACGAAATATTTTCATCTAGTCCCCATGTAGCGGAACAGTGGTCGATCATAATGTTACCAATAGGATTCCCACCAAAAGAGTCATCACGGTGCGACACCTTAGTTTCGCCACGGCGGAAACGCATATGGCGAACCACCACATCATGAGTATCTACCCAGAAAGATTCACCTGCAATACAAACGCCATCTCCAGGTGCAGTTTGACCTGCAATTGTTACATAAGGAGCACGTACTATAATTGGAGATTCCAAGCGTATGATACCCGCTACATTGAACACAATGATACGAGCACCGCCAGTTTCACAAGCCTCGCGAAACGAGCCCGGGCCACGGTCGTTAAGATTGGTCACGGTAATCACCTTACCACCACGTCCACCAAAGCTATACATACCGCCACCTTCGGCTCCTGGAAATGATGGAATTTTGGCCTGAGGAAGATCGTAAGGCCTAGAAGCCCATGGTATATAAGGTCGACCTTGTTGTGCCTCTTGCATTACTATAGGTAGGGCTTTTTCCCAAGCTTCATCCGATCGCTGTTCTTCGAGCGTCATCATTGTTTTGTACTCTTCTTTGGCTTCTGGAGTCAGGTTAGGATACTGCGCCATCAAAGTAGGCGCACACAGTAGAGCAGTATAAGCTACAGCAGCTATTCTCTTTTTCATTTTAGTTTTTATAGTTTATTTTTAAGAATATATATTTAAAGGACGTTTGAGAAAAGCCTTTGTAATCAGGCTTTTCAAGCTAATCAAAAAAAAATCCCACCGCACAACTTTTATAAGCTGTACAGTGGGAATTAAAAAAATATCTTATCCTAGACTTATAGTCCTAAAGGCATTTTTACTTTTTGTGCGTCACCATTCTCGATAGAAGTAGCTTTTACGATATAAACATTTCTTGGTAATCCCCAAGTATCAACACTTGTGCCACGAACCTTTCTCAAAAGTTGTCCGTCAAGGTTGTAAAGTTCAATATCACATTCAGTAGAAGTTGTAACAACGTTGCCCAACTTTTCTACTACAAACGAATTAACTACCTGGTTTTCGATACCTGTTGCATCAAGATACTCAGCCATCTGCGAACCTTTCAAAGCCGAGAATACCTTAATCTGATGTATACGTGCTACTTGTAGACTGCTTGTAGGCTTGTAGTAATATTCAGGAGATCTTTCAGATGGGTCTAGCTCATATTCGTGAGCAAAAGTAAGAGTGTCACAATCGAAAATACGGAAACGAACAGAAACTGGTACATCATATACGTCTGGATCATCTGCACCGATAAGCTCTTCGAACTCATAACCTTGTTCAGAGAAAATTGAATAACTATTTACATCACTAGGCATAATGCGAGAAGGCATCCACTCTTCTTCTTCGCCACCATATCTAATCTCACAGATAATACCACGCTTCCAACTTGTGCTAGAATAAGACCATTGGATTTTTTCCACACCATGCAAGTTGTCTAGTTGAATGTATCCACAAAGTGAGTTTAGAGGTTCACCTTCTGGAGCAACCTGACGGCTCAACTCAATAAAACCTGTTTTGCCATATACATTGCCAATCAATGCAGAGTTATCATTGATCGTACAAGCATCATTCTTTCCTGAAGGAGCCTCACCCCATTCTTCAACTTTAGTATAAGCACTAGTGTTATGATCAGGAGCAAATACACAGTTTACATACTGAATATTATATGTATGTCCTGACTCCACATAGCCTGTTGATGCTTCAAAGTCCATCAAAGGAAGAGTTATGTTACCTGAGCCAACGGGTGCTTTTGTAGTATTATCAGGACCACCAGTATAGTTTAGGTTATCCGATTTACCATCTTCAGCACCAGTACGAGGATAAGCAGGGTCAGTCAACTTCTCTGCATCCATATCAAGCACTAGGTAGTTATTAGATGATTCCCAGCCTATTTGCTGTCCAACCGGATAATAGGTAAAGCCCGCGCACTGTGCCGATGCTTCGAAAGACAATGCAGCAAGAGCAGCTGCACCAATAAAAAATGATTTTGTAATAGTCTTCATAAATCACAATTTAGAGTTAATAAATAAATAAATCAGTATCTTAACAAAGAGCCCGCTTGCTACAAAGCTCAATCAATGAAGCAAGCAAACTCTTTGATGTATTTTTACTTCTTAATAAACTTGGCCGTTTTAGTTTCACCCGACACGGTGTAGACCACAAGTAGATAATAACCAGAAGGAAGCGCCGAAACATCGAATGTATAGTCAGCAGCAAATTTCTTAGACTCCATCTTTTGACCTGTTACACTATAAACATAAGCGCCATCTAGATCTTCACCACCTACAATTTGCAGTCTGTCTGTTACAAAGGTCGACTCCAGTTCGATAGAGTTCTTTTCTATACGATCGCCATAAATACCCGTTGCAGTGAAACTATGCTTAATATTCTCACCTACCAAGCTATTCAGATAAATTTCAAGAGCAGTATATCCAAGTTCGTTCTTTTGGTTTCTATCTTCGCCATTCTCTGGGTCTAAACCGTTAGCCAACTCCCATGCATCGTCCATACCGTCGGCATCATTGTCCACTACTCTATTATAGGTATCATAAGCGATATCTCCCTCTGCTTGAGAAGGCACATCAATAATACCATTGTTACCATAAGGTGCAGTGCCCTCTCTTACGTTTTTCACTACACGTGTATCGATTAAATCACGAGGCCACGCACCAGCACCTGCCAATACAGACTCATATGCATCTTGTGCCGACTCGAAATTTTTGTACGAGTATTGATTCCAATCATAATGATAGCGAGAGTGATCGCTCTTACCTGTTGGCTGAATCAATGTATCTACACGAATTTCACTAAGAGAATAAGAAGTGCCATTTTCGAAGCCCTTCCAGTTGTCAGCATTAATAGCATCAGAACCTTCCATAATGTTGCCGTTGAAATACCATTGAGATGGACCTACAGAACTTACTCCTTCGCGAGCTAGAGACTGGCTAAAAAACACCATAGTAGAGGTTGGAGTAGCCGGACCGGGTTTATAATAGTTGTTCACAAAATTAGCTTCGTGACCAAAGTACTTCTTATTTTCAGAAGTATTTTCACCACCGTAGCAAGAGTTACGACGTCCCCAGTTATAGTTTACGTTATTGATATACTCGATAAAAACACTAATATCTTGTCCAACAGTGCCACCACGCGAACCATTAAAGCGAGGAGAACGTGAAGAGTTGTTAGCAAGTAGATTGTGGTGATAAGTTGCAGATGAACCACCCCATTGAGCTGCATAACCTCTAGCACCTTTAGAGTGACCCGCATCGTAGAGACCTTCATGGATGATACACCACTGCACTGTTTGGAAGTGGGTATCGAATGTATTCATATTCTCCTCTACCGACCAACCAAAAGTACAATGGTCGATGATAAAGTTTTCGGCGTTCTCTGCCCCAAAAGCATTCTCAGGAATAATTTCACCATTCAAATCTTTATCACCAATACGGAAACGTATGTGGCGTAGAATAAAGTTCGAAGAACCACCAAAATTAGTTTTATGCTTGGTGATAAGAATACCATCGCCCGGCGCTGTTTGACCTGCAATAGTAAAGTTCTTCTTGGCAACATTCAATGTAGCGGCAAGTTCGATACGTCCGGATACAGCAAATACAATAGTAAAATCGCTTGCATGTTGCTTCAAAGCCCAACGCAAAGATCCTTCGATAGAACCTGCAGCATCATCTTCAAGATTAGTAACGGTAACTACCGCTCCACCACGACCACCTGTAGCCAGTTTACCAAAACCTTCGGCAGTGGGGAATGCTTTTAGCATATTGTCGTCTGTGCTTTGCGCAATAGCAGATTGACTTAAAGCGCCATGAGCTGCCATAGTCTTTACTGCATATCTTCCTTTTGCGTCATCTACCGAGTAGCTAGAGTCAGAGGTAAAAGCTACGAACACGCCATTTTTGAATACTGCATAACCTACAGCATCTTCAACGGGAGTCCATGTCAATTCGGCACCAGATAACTCTACATATTTAGGAGATTGAACCGGCAAACATAGAGTGAGAGGGTCATAATAGTCTTTCGTATTAGCCTTATCAAAAATATACTCAGGAGTAAACTTATCAGCATCTGCTTGAGCCAACTGAAAACTCCAATCTATACGTTGAGAAACATCAAGAAGATTGCCTGCCAAGTCGCGGCTATTGTATTCGCTAAAGCAAGCACTGTTAGTTGCTTCATCACTCCAAGCGCTCCATCCTTCTTTCTTGATGTGCTTATCCATCTTACAGTTGATATAATGAACACCCGACAACTCTTTCCAAGGGCGACCAAGAGAATATGCTCCTTCTTCTACATCAGGATTAGCAGTGATTGTACAATCACGGAAGATATAAGTAAAACTCAAAATACGTCCGGTTGCAGTATCAGATTTCTTTAAAGCGAATGCTCTCTCGGCTGGCGCAGTGACGTAACCACCACCCTTAACACAATTGATGATACATTGCTCGTAATACATCATACCCGAGCCGAAGATAAAGTCAGTCGCTCCTTCAATAAAGCAATTCTTAAAATAGGCACGAGCACCATTGTTGGTTCTTTGAGTATCTTGATAGCCTAAGAAACGACAATCTTTGTAGGTCTGACGGTCGCCACTCACGTAGTGTGCTTCAGCTTGACCGACATTGCCCGCAGAGTTTTCAATAGTAATACCCTCTACATACATATCCTTGCCATAAAACTGGCATGTAGTAATATCCCTAAAGTCAGTAAACTCGCTGCCACTCCCTCTGTTGCGATCGAAAGTGATGAGAACCTTATCTTTGCTCTCGCCTACAATGCTGACAAGCTTTGTAGCAGGCACATTGACCATTTCTTTATAGGTACCATTTTTAACGAAGATGATACTACGATCTGTAGTATTATCGGGAGTTGCATCTATAGCCGACTGTATGGTAGTAAAGTCGCCAGTATTATCGGCGGCAACAACATATACTTTAGACGTTTGTGCAAATACTCCGCAAATAGATGCGAAGTACAGAAAAGTGAGTAGTAAATACTTCTTCATACGTATGTTTAAGATTATTTTTGGTTTTCTTGTCACTTAATAGGACTATAGTATCAAATCTATGTACTCATTAAAATCTACATAAATTTAATTATTTTAATCACAAGACCAAAACAAACAGAAAAAGAGTGGAGAATTTCTTTATCAATTCTCCACTCTCCTCCTATTTAGAATACAGTTGTTTATTATTCAAATGGGTTAAAGCAACCTTTAGTTTCATCATACGACCATCCCATAGTTTGCAAAATTCCAGGGCTACGCGTTAAGATACCATCAGTCACATCAAAGAAATTATAGCTACCAGTAGTAGAACTTCTCAACTCATCTTCAGTAGTAACACATTGATAGTTTATCACAGCGGCAACATCAGTAGCAGTACCTTGTGCGGCTCTCATATATGTGGTCACCTCATCCATACTTAATCCTTCGCGGATACCAGCAAAAGTATTAGCATTAGTTCCAAGCTTTAACTGATACTTTATAGCCCAAGTTACCTTCTTTTCACCATTAAGCTTGCTAGTATTTGGACCAAGGTCATTGCTAAACATATTACGACGACGAAGATCATGGAAACGCTTACCTTCGAAAGCTAGCTCAATAAATCTTTCGTTCATCACCAACTCTAACTTGCTGAAAGTTGAGTTCGGATCTTTAAGACCATAATAATAGTCACCTTCAGGAATACCTGCACGTTGGCGCAACTGGCCTAAACAATCGTACATTTTAGCCTCATCACCAGTTTCCAACGCAGCTTCAGCCATATTAAGAAGAACTTCTGCATAACGCATCTCCATCCAGTTAGTGCTAGTTTTTGTAAGGTCTAGGATAGAGCCATTCAACATTTTTCTACAATAGTAGCCTGTAGTTGTAGTGGCATTACCAGAAGCATCACCATTAGTATATGTCCATTGACGATAAGAGCTATTGCCCTTATAAGGGAAGTAACATCCATTGTAAACAATAGTAGAGTAGAAACGTGGATCACGATCCTTCCAGTAGTTTAGGTCTTTACCCTCTTTTGTATACTGTGTACCGTCTGCATTAGGGAAAGCCATTACCAAAGGCAAACTTGGTAGATTAGATGGACGAGAGGTAGTATTACCGGTTTGAGAACCTGGGCGAACACTATTCTCATATCCATGATATCTCTTTGAGCCATCATAAACAGTAACAAACATTGCTTCAGTATTGGCATAACCACTTTCAATGAAAACTTTATTGATATCAGTTTTAACCGGCCATTGAGTTGTTACTGTTGTAGAGCAATCCAGCAATTTAAAGCCATCCTGAGCACAAAGATCCATTGCACGCTTGTTAGCTTGATATGCATCGTTCCATCTATCACGCGCTGTTTGCGATGACTGATCGGGAGTAAACTGTGGACTTGCATAGTACAGCAAAATACGTCCGAGCATACCAGCTGCGGTAGAACGGGTAATCATTCCCCATTCAGCATCGCTCCACTTAGCTGGAAGCATTTCAATAGCCATTTCTAAGTCTTCCTTCAAGAAGCGAATACACTCAGAAGTTTTATTACGTTTCGCATTCTTCAATTCTTCATCTGTGGTATAACCAACTACATCTTTCATATATGGGATACCACCGTGGCTAAGAATCATCTTCCAGTGCTGATAAGCACGGAAGAAGTAAAGCTGGCCTTCGATAGCATTGCGCGAAGAAGTAGACATCTTACTTCCCTGCATTTCATCGAATGCAATATTGATGTAACGGATTACAGCATAGTTATCTGCCGAGAAAGTACCCACTGCACCAAAGCCCATAGTACCTTCTAATAAAGTATTCAAGTTACCACCTACTTCGTCCGAACAAGCTGTAGCACGAGCCGAAGAGTAAACATAATCACCACCAAATTCCGGAAGTGTCTTCACATATATGTTGTTCACATACAATTGGGCCGATTGCTGACTATCCCAGATGTTGGTACTGATTTCCGAGTCGTTTTGCACATCCAAGAAATCACTACAACCTGCAAAGAATGGCAGCAGACACAATAGTCCAATTAGTTTTCTATTTAGTTTCATAATTCTGTATCGTTATTAAAATCCAATGTTAACACCAAAGTTAAATGTTCTGATCTGTGGATAGTCACTCCAGTAACCTACATAAGCATCTTTATAATCGAATGGATTGACAATTGTCCATAAGTTATTAGCGGTAAAGAATACACGACAAGATGCAATACTAGCTTTACTCATCAACTCTCTAGGCAATGAGTATGAGATATTAACTGTTCTCAATCTCAATGAATGACCATCGCGCATCCAGAAGTCAGAGCGCTGACCACGAAGTGAATTACTATCCAAACGTGGATACTTTGCATCAGGATTCATCAATGAACCATCTTCGTTTGATATAGCATAGTTACCATACCATTCGCTCAACTGGTTTGAACGGATTGACAAGAAGTCGCCTGTACGTCCACCACCAGAAGCAGTTGTATAGAAACCTTTATCAAATACTACATCATTACCAAACTGTCCGCTAAACAGCAAGGATACTGAAACACCTTTCCAGTTAAAGCCTAAGTTAAAGCTATAGTTATAAGGAGCATTATCAAATTTACTAATAATACAGTTATCACCATCAGCATTGATGATACCGTCGGGAGATTGATTGCTTACAGTAGTACCTAAGTCTTGGTACATCAACATACCTGGACGCAATTGATTCCAGCTCAAACCAAGAACGCTAATGTCTTCTTTATTACCAGACGCTGTATTAGCAGCCAAATAGTCGATGTAGTTATTTACATCATCCCAAGTACGGGCCATACCATCGCCTTTTCCATCTGGACCTTTCCAAACTTTGTAACCAACTTCGCCACCGCGAATACGTCCTTCTTCATCTTGCCATGTACCAATGATACCAGGGTTTTGATATTTCTTCAATACCTTACTGCGTGAGAAAGAGAAGTTACCTTTTGCATTAATAGACCAGTCATTATTAAGCTGTTTTCTATAGCCTAAAGCAAATTCAAGTCCCCAAGCATTTTGTGCACCATAGTTGATACGTGGTGTGCTACCCGAAATACCTGCCGATTGGGGGAATGTACTCTTAGCATCATCCAAAATATCGAATGTATGTTTAAAGAAGTAGTCACCTTCGAAAGTAAATCCGTTGGCCAACATCATATCAATACCCACATTGTAGCTATCAGTCTTCTCCCAAGTAGAGTTAAGAGCTACTAGCCCACTTAAGTTTGGTTGAAGAATCGTTTGTTGATTACCACCGCCGAAAAGGAGATTACCTGAACCAAATCCATACGATTGTCTCCACTGTCCAAGAATAGCTTTGTCGTTACCAATACGTCCGTAACTAGCACGTAGTTTGAGGTTTTCAATACCACGAACATTTTCCTTAAACCAAGCTTCTTCTGAAATACGCCAGCTAGCAGATAGTGCATAGAACAGACCCCAACGATGTTTAGGAGCAAAGTTTGTAGAACCTTCATAGCGTAGAGTTCCTTCGAACAAATATCTATCGGCATACGAGTAGTTTACACGACCAATATGAGAAAGACGACGCGATAAGGGTTGGAAAGATGATGTACCGGTAAGGTTGTTGGTATCAAATCCTTGAAGAGAATTGACATTGTCAATTATAACATCTTGAGCAGTGATACTTAAACCGTTTGAATTAGACTCTGCCACCTCAAATACATACATTGCTGATAAATTGTTATCACCAAACTTAGCGTTATAGTTTACTTGAGGGTTGATTTGATAAGAGTAGCTAAAATCGGCACCATCTTGATAACTTTGACCATTATTCAATGTAGTAGTACCAGCTACCGTATTATTAGTCAAACGACCATCATAATAAGTACCGTCAGCATTTTGATATTGGATATTTTCAAAGTTATATACTGTATAAGGGCGGTAAATGTTACGACCAGTTGCACCTGTACGCGCGTAGTTAGCAGACAAGCTTACAGTCAAACCCTTTACCCATGGTAAATCGTAGTCGAACTTAGCACTCATAGATGTATTATCATCACGCTTTTTTCTTGATGAACCACTATCGAAAATAGCTAGTGGGTGAGTGTCTGATGAGTCCATACCGTTACCTACAGGCAATCCGTCGATATAAGCAGGAATCCACTGAGGCATACGAGCCATATCACTAAAAGTACCATACATTAGCTGTGGTTCTTTATCCTTATTATTCAAAGGCATTGAGGTGCTTTTTGTAGCATAACTCATATTGAACGAACCACGAATGTTCTGAGTAAACTTCACGTCCAAGCCCATACGAACATTGAAACGGTTGGCATTAAGGCTAGCAAAGTTACCATCAGCAAATGTATATGAACCACCAATAAAGTATTTCACTTTATCTGATCCGCCACTAACATTCAATGTATGACGAGTATTTAGCGCTGTCTTCCATCCTTCGTCCAACCAGTTATAACCCACCCCTTGCAAATCAGTTAGCTCCTGATTAGAGAAGAATGTGTAGTTGCTGGCATCACCCAAACCACTGTAAACTTCTTCACGCCAAAGGTCGTTCAAAGCAGAAGCTTGTTGGTAAGCAGACATCATGCTAGGCATAGACAAACCATCCGAGAAACCTACAGACCCAGAATAGTTAATAGTAGTTTTACCTTCCGTACCTCTTTTGGTAGTAACCAAGATAACACCACCGGCACCACGCACACCGTATACGGCTGCCGAAGCATCTTTCAACACAGAGATATTATCAATTTCAGAAGCATCCAAAAGATTAAAGTCAGAAGCTTCGCGAATAAAACCGTCGATTACATACAAAGGAGGTTCCGCATTCCACGAGCCACTAGTACGAATCTTGATAGAAGCATCTGCGATAGGATTACCGGTAGACTCACCTACTGTTACCCCTGCCATAGTACCCATCAAAACTGAAGTTAGGTTTGTTGCAGGCATATCGTCTAGTTCGTCCATCTTCACACTAGTAACGGCACCTGTCAAGTTTGCGCGTTTAACAGCACCATAACCTACAACCACCACTTCATCAAGCACTTTAGAATCTTCTTCTAAAACCACCTTGAGGTGAGCACCTGCTTTAGCATGAACTACTTTAGTTTGATAGCCCACAAAAGAAATGATTAGTTTCGCATTTTGTGGAACAGTTAATGAAAAGTTACCATCCAAATCGGTTATAGTACCAGTTGCTCCCCCCTCTACTTTTACGCTGGCACCAATAACTGGTTCACCATTGGGTTCAACAACAGTACCTTTAACTGTAATCTGCTGGTTCACTGCTTGTGTTGCTGTTACGTCATCAGCTGCCAAAACTGACGCAGGCGATCCAACAAGACACGAGCATAAAATCATAGCAGCACAAAGAGATTTGCGCATTTTAAAATCATGCAGCAATCGGTTCTTACTTATTTTCTGACTCATAGAATTAAATATTAATGGCATTAATTATTTCTGAAATATCGTTTTAATATACTCTACATTCTCTCCGTAGTTCTTCTTTACATTTCTCACATCATCTTTATCACGAGAACGTTCTACTACTAACCAACCTTTCCAGCCCATACGCTTCAAAGTCTTTTTGACCTTCTTCATATCTATGCGCTCGTTGTTAGGAAGAGTCACACCATCGGTATCGGTGCAGTGTATTTGGCAAATTCTATCTTTGCCCAAAGTGCGGAGTTCTTTATAGAGGTTTCTATTATTTTCAAGTGCATTTTGAAACTTGAAGTAAATTTTGATTCCATCGGAGTTGATTTCTTTGAGAAGTTCAATCTCTTGAGTTGCCGGCAGGGAAGTTTCAATACCAATCACCTTACCCTTGGCAGCTGCCATATCGCCTACTTCCTTTAACCGTCGTACAAGTTCAGGGCGAACTTCAGGATTCTTTTGTAGGTCGCAACCTGTTCCTAAAGGAAGAAAAGCGGTATTCACGTTCATCACCTCCATAGTACTGAGACAGTCTTGTACCAATTCTTTGTAATTGCTATGAACGGCAAATGACTGACCATAAAAGCCAGACATAGCAATAGAGGCAATCTCTATATTATATTCGGAAGATTTTTGTTGAAAGAGTTCTTGGAAATGTTTTTCGCGTAGTTTATTATCGAAAGAGTCTCTTTTGCCAAGGCTACCCATATCGAGTTCAACGCCATCGCTACCCAGCTCATTAGCAAGCTGAAAGACTCCTATCTTTTGTCGTTTTAGTACCATCCAGTCACAAACAGCCACTTTATAGTCTTGGTCATTTGACGTAATTTCGGCAAAAGAAAAGTTAGATGCTATTGTGTTTTGTGCAGATAGCAAGAAGAGAATAAAACCTATCAAATAGCGATAAGCATGTGTTATTTTGTTTTTCATAAACGGATCAAATTAATCCAATAAGGCATAAAAATATATAGTGAGGACGTATATCAAATTAATACGTACTCACTATATTTAAAAAATATTTGGAAATAGTCGTTTTAATTGGCTATTCCGAAATCGCTTTGTTGTTGCTCAACTTCTTGAAGAAGTTTCTGTTTTTCTTCTTCTGTCAACTGTGTTGAAGTACTATTGCCAGCGGTGCGAGCACGCGATAAAACAGACTGTTGTTCCTCAACAAAACAGAATGGCAAAGTTGCAGGGATACTTTCAAACTCTAGTTCCGCTTCTGTTGGTGCATGTGTTCCTTCGAACTGAACATGAGCTTTTACTTTAATTGGACCTGCGTTGCGAGTTGAGCGAATCAATACCGGTGCCGAACCAAACTCTACCGGTCTAGGATTGGCATGGATCGTTTCATCACCAATAATCTCTCCCTCACCCTCTACTGTGAACACAATATTCTCTTTGGCTAGACGGCGCACATTACCGTTATCGTCAGTCACCTCGGCCACCACAACGATAAAGTCAGAGCCATCGGCCACTAGCTGCTTCCCGTTTGTGTCTACACGAAGCTGAAGCTTGGTGCTACGACGTGAAGGCATTTTGGTAGCGGTGCAAACCACTTCACCATTGATAATACCTTCGGCCACCATATTTACCTTTTGCCAGTTCTTTTGAAGATAGCTATACTCACGTGCTTCCCAGAAATCCCATACATTAGGGAACACTACAGGTGGATTTTGCATATGCCCTTTTTCGCGTACCACTGGAAGTGTCCACGACTTAGTGCCATCATACATAGACAGACGCACTGAGTCACAGTTAGTAAATACCACTACATCTTTGTCAGAGAACTGAGACATTTCGTGAGCGATGAATACCATCGGACCACTCTCTACTATTTCCGATTGGAAGTCGGCAGGACTCTGGCTACGGAACATATAATAGGCATACTTAGGCTGACGGAAGGCATCGAAGATACCACCCCAATATGGATCTGGATGGTAGCCACGTTGATGATCGAACGGATGCCATTGTGCACCTCCGATAAACTGGCCAGTAGTGCGATACATCTCATCGTAGCTTTTCGCCAAAGAAAGAGCTTGGATAGTCAACGGACGTTCGCCCCAGCTACGGCTAGCGCGATTGTTATTGTTGTGTGCATACCAGTCGTCTACATTCTCACCAAACTCACGTGTAAAGATACACTGTTTTGGTTTATCTTCTTTCTCGTCATCACCTGGCCATGCATACACCACTTCATAGTGCTCTGTAACGCCTGCCGAATGAACATCGGCTGCTGCCACAGGGCGACCGGGATAAGGGAATTCATCTTTAGTGATTTGTAGAGCTTCCATAGAGAAATCCAATGGGAAGCGCGTTTCGTTAAGGATAGGTTCCCACATCAATACACTAGGGTGATTACGGTCGCGACGGATAATTTCGCGAGTATTTTGTTGCGCACGCGCACCGAAGATTGAATCTTTATTCCAATACTGCCAGCCCGGAGTAGCTACGATTACAAAGAGTCCCAACTCATCACAAGCATTCATAAACGAAGGATCTTGTGGATAGTGGGCCGTACGAATGATGGTGCAACCTGCATCGCGCAAACGCTTTGCGTCACGCCATTGTTGTGAGTTAGGAGATGCGTTGCCTACATAAGCAAAGTCTTGGTGGCGGTTGGCACCTACCAATTGGCCATAAGGCTCATCGTTCAACCAAAAACCTTCTTCGCCTCTAAATTCAGCTTTGCGGATACCGATACGAGTAGTACCTCCGTCGATAGAGCGATTGCCTTGCTTAATACGCGACTCTACACTATAAAGATAAGGAGATTGAGGCGACCACAAGTTAGGGTTACGCACTACAAACTTTTGTTCGATCGTTTTATTTTCTAAAGGTTTTAGGCTGATGCGTTGAGACACCGTTTTAATTACTTTACCGGTATTATCTTTTAAAGTAGTTTCTACAGTTACGCTACGAGTTACATTCTCTTTATTAGCGACCTCTGTATTAACATATACATCGGCACTCTTCTTGCTGATATTATCATAGTGTACAAACACACCGCCACCAGCTACTTTATCTGCCTCTACAGCATCAGTAATAGCCACGGGTGATTTGGCAATCATCCATACATCGCGATAGATACCACCATGATAAGCAAAGTCTAACGTATATTGACGTTTGCCTGGAGGGTAACTTTTGTCATCACTATTGTCTGTCATCACAGCGATAAGACAGCTGTCTCCTGATTGTACACCATACTCATCGAGATTCACTATAAAAGGCAGATAACCACCGATATGTTCTTGAATCTTTTTACCATTGATGTAGATATCTTGTTTGCCCATTGCAGCTTCGAAATGCAAAGAGACATTTTTTCCTGCAGCTTCGGCAGGAACCACAAAACGTTTGCGATACCATGCCGGACCTTGATAGTTGCGATTTCCACTGGCCTCGGCAGGCATCAATTGCACCGTGTGAGGAGTTGAAACCACTTCCCAAGCTGAGTCGTCGAAGTTTAAAGCACCTGCATCCTGAACATCGCCTTTATGGAAACGCCATCCAGGATTGAAGTTGTAGACCATACGGCCACTATTATCCAATGGGTAGAAACCCGCTATAGATATATCTTGCTGTGCATGCAGCGCTACAGACAAGATTAATAAGAATAGAGCAGTTATCTTTCTCATGTAATGCATTTATTATTTTATAATTTCTAAGTTTAGGTAGTTTACAATATCTTTTTCGCGCTCCTTAGGGAAGACTTCAAGCTGTGTGATTTTGCCATCTTTCAGCGTCACTTCTACTGTGGTTTGATGAGCTGCATGAAGCTTGAAGCGTACATCCCAATTAGTAGGCCAAGCAGGGAACAGTAGTATCTGATCGCCTACTTCTTGCATCAACATCTCTTGCATACCAATCATTCCGCTGCCACCCCAGTTCAAGTCGGGTGTCCAGTCGTAGCCAGGCCCCCAGAAAGCGGGGAAGCGATGTGGGCCATTGCCCATCTTCTTCAATGTAAGGTCTACAGCTTCATCCGTCAAACCTAAGCATGCGGCCCAGATATTGTCTTGTTTCCAACCGATGTGAGTACGGAATTTCAAGGCATCGGGGTCATAAGAGTAGGTATTGATAGCACGATCTAAGTCGGGGCGACCTACACCATATACACGCCATGGAAAGATAGGATAAAGCTGTGGCGTTTCGATGTTGTTGACACGTTCCCAAGATAGTGCAGGCGCAATCATCTCTTTGCCATCTACTGTGCGTTGTGGCATAGAAGGAATACGTCCCAGCATGTCGGGATTGACTTCTGACGATTCAAGTACAGAGCGCAATGCAGCAATTGTAGTCACTGGATTGTGCGCCATCTTGTAGGTTTCGCAAGCCGTACCAGGGTAGATGATTAGCTTACCATCGCCATCCAAATTTTTGCGACCACGTTGGCCGGCTAGTTGGCGGTAGTGTTCATCAAAAAAGCGAACCACACTCTCTATCATGGGTATATATTCCGAGATGTCAGTGTTGTTGTAACGTTTCACATCGAGAATCATTTGACAGAATTCTAGTACAGTGTCCCATTGGTATTCCAACCATGCGTTGTACTCAATGCCTTTATCGAAATTTTCAGGACGTTTAAAGCCGTATTCAGCAGGATTAGGCAAACCGTAGTTTTCGAGTTGTTCGGTGTAGCAAGCTCCTTCGTGATTCCAGTAAACCTTTGTACGAAGTTCTACAGTTGGCAATAATCGATTATAGAAGTCAAACTGCGACTTCATCATATCGAAATCACCACTCTTCAACATTGGCCAATAGACCAAGCGCTGGTTTTGCGCAGTCATTGTACCCCCACCCCAACGACGAAAATCGGGCGTGAAAGGCATCTTAGTATCTACATACACAGGATCGAAAGTAAAGAGTCCACCATTGAACTTGCTAGGATCTTTGCCATAAGCATTACAGCCCAGCATATAGCGGAACAGTGTATAGTTGCGTACCACATCGGCACCTTCTTCACTTCCACCTTCAATAAAGCTGCGTTTCCAGAAGTTGTTCCACCATTGGCGAGTAGCCACACGGTCTTTAGCGAGCTTAACTTGTTGTTCAGTTGCCGCTAGAGATTGTTCCCAAGTCTCAATACTTCCTTGCTCAGTGTGTAATGCAATCTTAAAGTTATGATCGCGCTTTGCTTTCTTACTTTGATAGAGCCACGCTGTAAAGTCGGTATCGGCATAGATACCTGTTGACGTTTCTTTTAACTGAAGATCTCCACCACTAAGACGACCACCAAAAGTCAAGTTCTTAAGAGGGTTGTACATTTGATCTTTCACACTCTCCATGCCTTGTTGAGCCACAGAAACATCGAACACAGTTGTTTCGGGGTTGCGGTGAAAGAAAGTAATAGTAGCCTCATCAGCACGAACAGAATCGCGCGTAGTCGCTATATCTTTAGGTAAAGCCCACTTATAAGAACATTGCTGTCCCTCTACTTTTCGTATAGGGCGATTGGCCATACGCCAGTTTTCGTAAGTCACATCGAGCACGCTAGCCGTTTTTGTCTTCGCTTCTACGTGCACCACTGGATGAAACACATCGACCCAAATCAAAACCTTGCCATTTGTACCTTCTACAGTCATATAACCATCATTGAGATGGAGAGTTTGACGAAAATCGGCATCGTTTTGGAAGATAGATGGTGTAGTTGAAACTCTGAAGCGCCCTTGCTTGAGGAGTGTATTGTGCTCGTCGTAGCTACCTGTTCTAGATACATAGAACAAGATATCACCATCTTCTACCCACACATTCAGTCCCATATCACCGCCACCCAAGGGCATTGATTCTGAAGAGTTTTTGCTAGGAGTGCTCCACGTATATTTGGCAGGCTGAGCTGTTAGGCCGCATGCAGTTAAGGCTAAAAATAGATAAGTTAAAATATATCGTTTCATCAATTCTAATTAATTATCGGCTTAAGTACTTTATTCTTCCCAATTGTCCGAACGGAAAGAAGATACAGGAAGATCTTCACCATATAAGTCACCCTTTACGCAGTTTTCGAAAGCGTAGCGTATTGCAACCGGATTGGGAACTTCCTCGCTTTTTACATAGACTTTGCTTCTATTAATCCATGTTTTGGCAGGATAGAACACTCTGTCTTCTCCGGCTACCTTGAACAGTTTAGATTCATAGGTTCCATTGGTATTTACCCACATAGGAGCACGTTCGAACGAAACTATCACTGTATCGTTTTTAATCTCTATCTCTTTGTACAATGGGCTTTCTGCCACAATACCTTTGGCTCCATAAGTGTTGACAAGAGCCAAACGAGCTAGACGTTCGCCCGGTGTCTTTTTATCCATTGGATGAATACATTTATCCATACCGGCATCAAGCAATACAGCCATACCAGCGTTTGGAATACGCTTTTCAGCGATTAGCTGTTGCTCACGCAAAAAAGCTGAATTGATAGCCGGCTTGCCCTCTTCTTTGAATATAGCATAATCATAAGGAGCAATTTGGCAGTAGTAGAAAGGAAATTCACCTTGTCCCCATTCATTGCGCCATCCCTCTACCATTGTTGTAAATAGATCGGCATAGGTCGAAGCTCTATTGTAGTTTTCTTCGCCTTGATACCAGATAGCACCACGGATAGTTGTACCAATGAGTGGTTTCAACATACCATTGTATAGCAAGTTTGCATTGCGATTCTTCGATGTTACATCAGCATCTGTTTGCGGAACGGTAATGTTTGGAAATGCTTTCAACCAATCGGCATTCATCCATGCTTCGCAAGATGAGCCTCCCCATGCAGTTACAATCAAACCTACAGGAACGTTGAGTTGCTCGTTTAGTAGTTTTCCAAAGTAGTAAGCAGTAGCACTAAACTCACGTAAAGACTCAGGTGTAGCTTCTTGCCAACTACCATCTACATCATATTTTGGCGTGGTGCTAGAGTTGCGCTTAACAGTAAACAGACGTATATCTGAGTTCTTACCACGAAGTGCATCCATATTGCCACCATCTACGGGCTGATTTTTAAAGCCCTTCAACGGCATCTCCATGTTGCTCTGTCCTGAGCAAAGCCAAAGCTCGCCTAGCAATATATTTTCGATAGTGGTCTTCTTACCGTCGTCGAAAGTAATGGCATAAGGTCCACCGGCCTCCACAGTGCTAACAGCTAACTTCCAGTTGCCCTGTTCATCGGCTTTGGTTTGATAGCTTTTGTTGTCCCAACTGGTTTGCACCTTTACGGCTTTATTAGGAGTGGCAGTGCCCCAAAGATTGACTTTGGAGCTTTGTTGCATCACCATATTATTTGTAAAAATTGCGGGAAGCTTAACTTCGGCACGCATCACTGAGCATAGGCAGATTAGTGCTAAAAACAACATCTGTCGTTTCGTTCCTGTTCTCATAGCTTAATGTACTAGATTATTTAGATATCGATTAATATTTTCTGATCAGACTGTAAGGACCAAACCAACCGGCTGGAATCAAACCATCACCTGGAAGACGATACTTAGCATTGGTCCAAATGCCATCGAATGGAGCTTTTCCTTGATCCGATCCGCGTAGTGCATTGGCCCATGTGTTGGTTACATCTACTTGCAATGTGTTATCGCCTTTCTTCAAGGCATCTGTCACATCCACCTCGTAAGGCGAAGTCCATGCCACTCCACAATCTTTACCGTTTACATAGACAGTTGCCACATTGGCAATATCGCCTAAACGAAGATAGATGCGGCCCGATGGTACAGTTTTCAATTTGAAAGTCGATTTATACTCGGCAGTACCCGCGTAATATTTAATCTTCTCGTTCTCTTCTTTGCTCCAATCAAACAATGAATCGCGCTGTACACGCTGATCGTTCTCTACAAAAAGAACATCCCAATTGTTGATAGTTAGAGGTATCTCTTCTACTTGTGTAGTTTGTATTGGTAGCTCTATCGAACGTGCCTCTTTAGGGAAAACCACAAACACAGAGCCATTAGCAGGAAGCACCATATCTACTTCGGTGCGACCATCTACTTCGCGCCAATTGGCTGGAATAAGGACTTCACCCGTTGCGGCATCCCAAAGCTCGGGTTGACGACCCGATTGACGGAACGAGGCCGTGAAACGGCGTTCGCCCAAAGCATTGATTTCTTTTGATGTATTGACTTTACTTCCCGATTGATCGGCAATGAAGTAGAGATCCATCTCTTCGCCACGACGGTGTGTCCATGCCATATTTTTGGGCAACACTACATCGCGTTCGATGCCGTACACCGAGAAGTCGTCGGCCACATAAGGGAGAGTTGGAATCACCACACCTGCCTTACGAAGTTGTTCTACTTTAGCAGCTGATTCGGGCGACAAAGGAAGATTATCAGGGTTCATTGGGTGAGCACCTGGCAACACCAATATCTGATACTCTGCACCACCAGGCAAAATGATACGACCATCTTTACCTTGCGCCAAACGCACCAATGCATCTTTATTGAAAGAGTCGTAAGCATAGCCACGCAATGGGTCTACCCAATCTTCGGGGTCGGCCATATTGGCTGAGTGAGTCACACCAACAGGACGTACACGTGTGGGTTGACCTACATTAGTTAGACGAGCACGTTCGCTAGCTACACGTTCGGCACCAACAATGCCGGGTAGCATTGGAACTAGTCTATCTGGAAGAATAGCACGACGTGGCATCTCCTCACCCGTAAATACTGCAATGTCTACCACAGGGTGACCGTATTGCAACAAAGCTTGGCTACGGGCAATATAGTCTACAAACGACTTACCTTCTGACCACCAAGTTTGATCGCGTTGGAAGAATAGACCAATACCATCGAGTGTCATACCCGGACTTCTATCCATCGAAGGATTGTGCGTGTAAACATGGAAAAATAGCTTATTGATACCTAGCGCAAAGTTACGATCTAATAGAGGTTTCAAAACAGCAGGATCTTCATCCCAAACTCCACGTACCTGAGTAAATCCTTCGGCTTGAATAATGTTCTTACCATACACACGCGCACCGCTAATTGCATCAAGCATATCGTTTGGCTTATCGTGTGTAGGGCTGTTCAACCAAAACTCACCCATTGGTAGATCTACATTTTGATAGTGCGACATACCATCGCTCACCATAGTTGGCGAAACACATTCGGCAGTAAACTCGCAGTCCATTTGTTTAGAATATTCCGACAAAGTGGTAAAGAATACATCTGTAATCAATTCGCTGATAGTGGTACGCACATCACGCAATATTTCTTCGCTGCGTGTAGTGCTTTCCATAGGTATACCCGCCAACAATGGAAGATAGGGCATCAAGTCGTATCCGCGACGCGCTTTGAACTCAGCAGCGAAGTTGTCGCTCCAGTTTTGGCTACCACACTCCCAACTATCCACGTGCATATATTTCAATACTTCGTGAGCAAGACCGGGATCTGTCATCTGGAACATCTGGCCAAACCAGTTGTCCAATTGTTTTCTTACTGCTTCCTTGCTGAACTTGTTACACTCTAAACCTTTGGCACCACCACCTGTAGCATTAGTATGGCCTGTTGCAGTGTGGCCCATACGCAAGATGCGCCACTCCCCTTTTGGAAGTTTAGCGTTGATTTGTCCATCTACCACAGGTAGTTCGATGAGTTCATCTAGTTGTACACACTCCTTATCGGCCACCTCTTGTTGAGTAGTAGCCGTAGCCACGCGCCACACTAGTCCGGCTTTGCCTTCCCATTGATGGATACGTGGATTAGAGTGTAATACAATATCTTTGATTCTTAAATTAGGACTCCACTTAGCTGCATCCAAATCTTCGCTTCCCGGTTCGCTACCTTCGGGCGTCCACTCAAAGCGGAAGAACCTAGCAGTAGTCTCGGGCAAGGCATGAGTAGATTGGAAATCATTGTTTTGCCAACCTTGACGAGCAGGAACCAACTGTTTCACCTGTGTGAAATTGATTCCATCTTGGCTAGCCAACACATTTAGACGATGAGCTTGATAGTTATTACCTGCCAAGATAATCTCTACATTGCGTGCCGTAATAGGTTTAGCATATTCATATTGAATCCAGCAAGGAGAGGAAGAACGGAAACGACCTTGATCGTCACGCTCAATAGTACGTTTGCCGGCATAAGCAGCATTCTCTATTGTGCCATAAGTTATAGTTGGAGTCTGTTCAGTATTTCTTGGCTGACGATGCAATGGAATAGCAAACGTCGTAATATCTTCATAATAGCCTTCGAAGCTTTCGGGCTGAGGTAGAATTAAGTCTTTTAGACGACCACCTTTTACAATAGTATCGCTCCACACCACCTTCTGCATCGACTCTTTAGGTGTATTCCAAGGACCACCTGCCAAGGCAAATCCATCACAGATATGCATACCCAGCTTCAAGTCAAGACGTTTGGCTTCTTTGAAAGTATGATTGATCATTCTCCACCATTCAGGTGATAGTTGCTGGGCAGTCCCACCATATTGAGGACCTTCGTGTACCCCCTTAATAGGCATCAGATAGGCACCACCGAGGCCCACTTCTTTCATGGCCTCCATATCGGCAGTGATACCATCAGTAGAGGCTGCACCAAACATCCAGTACCAGAATGTCCAAGGTTTGGCGTCTCCTTGTGGAGCTATAAATTGCTGTTCTATTGTATTTTGTGCTGTCAACCCATTGGCAAAAGCCACGAAGCAGGCCGCTACAAGAATCTTTTTTATATTCATACTTCCGTTTATTCTTTTTATTTGTCTCTTACAAAAGACGGTAGAAAAAGCCATTTGTACCCAATCAAAGAAGCAGTTACATCAGCATGCACATATACGATTGATTTTCAAAAGCTTAGTAAACGACAGAGGAAGTAGCTATGAACTAAAACATAGCAAGGGCTACTCACCGTGGTGGCAAGGGCTTGCCTGGTCGGTAGCAAGGGCTACTCAGCACGGTAGCAAAGGCTACTCACCAAAGCACCTTTAGAGAGGTGGCACACAAAACCGTAACAATCTAGTAATAAGGAAGATAACAAAAGAAGGAGAAATGACAGAAAAGAGAGGGAAGTAGAGCACAAAAAAATCCCCGATAATCTATCTTGTAGTCGATTATCGGGGATTAGAATATCTATTAAAATTCTACTAGTATTCTGAAGACTTTGCCTGGATCGGCAGCCCACTCTTGCATGGCCGCCAAGGCATCTTCGGGCTGAACCACCTTAGAAATAAGTTCATCTAGCGGACAGTTACATTGCTCTAGGTAGTGAATCACGGCACGGAAATCGTTAGGCAAGGCATTGCGCGAGCCGCGAATATCCAATTCTTTCTGAACAAAGTATTTGGTTTGGAAAGCCACTTCGCTCTTAGCATAACCAATACAAACCACACGCCCTGTAAATGCAGCCTCGTTAACCGCCATTACATAGGTAGTTGGGCTACCTACTGCTTCGATCACCACATCTGCACCTAGGTTTTCGGTGATTTCTAACATACGTTGGTGCACATCTTCAGTCTTCGAATTAATCACGAAACTTGCACCACAACGCTTAGCAAGTTCTAGCTTGTCATCATCCAAATCGACTGCAATAACGATAGCACCACGAAGCGAAGCACGTACAATGGCACCTACACCAATCATACCGCAACCAATCACCATCACAGTTTCGTTATCGGCCACTTGTGCACGCGATACAGCGTGGAAACCTACACTCATCGGTTCGATCAACGCACAGTCGCGAGCCGAAAGATGGTGAACTGGGATTACCTTTTCCCAAGGCACAAGTGCATACTCGCACATCACACCGTTGCGTTGCACACCGAAAGTCTCGTTGCGTTCGCAAGCATTCACACGCCCGTTGCGACATGAAGCACAGTTGCCACAGCTAGTATAAGGATTAAGCGTTACATTCATACCCACTTTGAAATCGGCAGGAACACCGCTACCTATTTCTTCGATAACAGCACCCACTTCGTGACCTGGGATGATTGGAAGTTTCACCATTGGGTTCTTACCCAAAAAGGTGTTAAGATCCGAACCACAAAAGCCTACATATTTGATTCTTACCAATATTTTACCTGCTTCGATAGTAGGTTTGTCAATGTTTACCACCTTCATTTCCGAAGGGTTGGTGATTTGAACAGCTTTCATTTTTTTGTTTTTCAATTGTTATCTAAAGTCTTCTATTCAGACATGTTTTTTATATACTCGGGGCGAACTAAATCGGTAAAGCCATAGAAGTTTACAGCATTTTGGCCAAGGAAAAGAGCTTTCTCTTGATGCGTCAACTCTGTAGATTTCACCACAAAGTCATAAGACATCTTATAGGTGATGGCAGTGATGGTGCGAGGGTAATCCGATCCCCACATTAGTTTATCCATTCCCACAAGATCGGCAGCAGTTTTAATAGCTTTTATCGCACCATGAAAAGGATAAAATTCATCGTTGAACAACCATGTGATGCCACCCGACTCAATCATCACATTGGGATGACGAGCCAGCTTAACTTGCTCTTCCCAACGTTCGCGTGTCACCATAGCAAAATGACCAATAGCTATCTTGAGGTTTGGACACTCCTTAATCACCTCTTCCATCTCGGCTACTTGCAAATCGCCATCAGCCAAGTCGATGGAGAGAATAATGTCGTGCGCCTCCATATAATGGAATAGCTGCATCATCTCATCACACGTCAGCATCACTCGACCGTTCTTTAAGAACAGACGTTGTGCAGGAATCTTGATGGCTTTAAAACCTTGAGCAATGAGTTGCTTAGCTTGTTCAAAATAACCTGGCTGGCGATACTCGCACATCCCGCAAACAAAGAAACGATTGGGGAAGCGACGCGCCACATCTAGCAGATAGTCATTCTGGAAACCATCGATGAATTCTTGTGTGATGACAGCAGCCGAAACCTGTGCATAGTCCATATTAGAAAGAAACACTTCGGCGCTGTTTATACCATCAATCATAAACGGTGGCACCATTTGGCGGACTTCACCCATAAAGAGTGAACGTCCGTTATCTAGTGTCTTAATGGCTAAATCGTCTACAATTGTATCTTGTTTCAGCCATAGATGAGCATGAGCATCAATTACCGTGTAGTTCATAAGTTTAGGAATTTGCCCAGCTTACACGCTGTTGGTCACCAATGATTTCTTTAACCGCTTTCACCATATCCCAGTCGATTGGTTCCTCAAGGTAAGCCACATTCTTCTTCACGTTGGCAGGATTAGAAGTACTGAAAAGTGTAGTGCTAATGGCAGGGTTGCTGACCGAGTATTGTACAGCCAACTTCTCAATAGGATAGTTCTTCTCTTTACAATAAGCCGCAGCCTTTTCGCAAGCCTCAACCAGCGGTTTAGGAGCAGGATGCCAAGACGGAATGCCACGTTCGCTCAACAAGCCCATTGAAAGAGGTGAGGCATTGATAATACCAATCTCTCTTGACTTAAAGAAGTCGATGTAGTCTTCAAGTTCATCATCGCATAGGCAATAGTGGCAGAAGTTCAATACTGATTCCACACTACCTGCTGGAGCATGCTCGATAACCCATTTAAGATTGGCCAACTGCAAATCGGTAATTCCCACATGGCCCACAATACCTTTCTCGCGAAGCTCTACTAGAGCAGGAAGTGTTTTTTGCACCACCTGATTCATATCCGAGAACTCAACATCATGTACATTAATCAAATCGATATAGTCTACATGAAGGCGATCCAAACTTTGATAAACACTCTCTTGAGCACGCTTAGCGCTATAGTCCCAAGTGTTTACCCCGTTCTCACCATATCGACCAACTTTGGTCGATAGGTAATACTTGTCGCGTGGTATATCTTTCAGTGCCTTGCCCAAAACAGTCTCGGCCTTATAGTGTCCATAGTAAGGAGATACATCAATAAAGTTCAAGCCTAGGTCGATAGCAGTAAAGACTGCATCAATGCCCTCTGTCTCTTTGATTGAATGGAATACACCACCCAAAGAAGAAGCGCCAAAGCTAAGTTCGGAAACCTTCATTCCGGTTTTACCGATTTCGTTGTATTTCATAATTCGTATGTTTATTGTTAAACAGTCGTCTATTACTCAAACTTCAAAGTGAAGCTAGCATGATGCACGCCCGAAGCCCAATATGCTTGCGACGATGGACCTACAAGATCGGTAGTGTTCACCTTGTTTCTCACAGCAGGAATCACCTTCATCAAACTGATACCTGTTGATGGTAATTTATAAAGCAACTCATCACGGCCATCACGAGGTTGATATACACCTACATAAGCATCGGGAGTACGGTTCATAAAGTTGATCACACCATCTTTAGTCTTGATTTGCATCCATTGCACGTTAGAGAAGTAACCTTTAAATTCAGGGTATGTAAAGCTTTCGGCAGGGATTGGATCGTTGTAATCATTCTCCCAAAGACCTAACTGAGGACCATGAAGACGATTCTGCCATACACGGTATGGTCCGGCTCCAACCCACTTCTTGCTGAGTACCTTTTCTTCTGGATAGTCAAACATAACACCCATAAGATCGACTACACCATTAAAGTTGTAAGCAACGTCAACATTTGCTGTACCATTAGGAGCGATAGTCCAAACTACCTTATCCAATGAGCCAAGGCGATAAGTAGCTGTTACTACCAAGCTATCACCCGCATTAGCAGTTGTGAAGCCTACAAATTTGCCCGCATCTTCGAAAGTACTATATTGCGTTTTCTTCTTTTCAGCATCTTTATCATCGTGATTGTAGAACTGATCCAAAGATCGGTCTGAACGACGTGCTGCCACAAAACGTGGACCATCACTCAATTCAATGGTACGACCTTTTACAGCTACACTCTTCAACTCACCATCTTCTTTCGAGAAAGTGAACACATCGCTACCGGCTGTTACAGTCAACAGTTGTGCAGTTTCGCTGAAACTAGGTTTAGTTGCGTTAGCCCATGAACCCTGATTTACATTATCCAATTTGTATACCCAAGTAAACAAATCTTGAGCTGTTGCGTCATAAGCTGTAACGATCAATGCATTAGCACCTTTCACTGCAGCAGGGATTTGTACTGTTCCGGCAGAACGTGCAGGAACATTAGGACCTTTTACCTCACCTTGCTTCAATACCTTAGTTGCCGACTTATCGGTAGGCGAAGGAAGAGTAACATATTCGTATTTAAAACGACAAGTATTGAGGTTAAGGAAGTCGTAACGGTTTTCAATCTCTAGCGTACCATTGAAGTTAGATGTAATCTCCTTGTTCATGATTTGGATAGGACACCACACTTGTTTGATAGTATAGTAGCTACCTTCCTTTTCATGATTAGGGCCCACAATTCCGTCGGCACCAAAGTTGCCTACATTGTCGATATAGCCACCCATGTCTACACGCACCACACCTTCATCAGCCAATACCCAAAGGAAACCTCCTGAGCAGCGAGGATGGTTGCGCATCATCTCCCAGTAATCATTCAAACCAGCTCCATGACCACCGTCATAAAGACCATGCAAGAATTCAGTAGGCATAAAGATTTCGGGTTGGCGCATATAGTTTTGGCTCTCTCCGTAAGAACGGTAGTGCATAGTTTCATAACCACTGAAGTTACCTTGTGGATGAATCACAGGACGCTTTTGTGGGTCGTATTTGTGGAACTCACCATCTAGTTCAGTGTTCCAACCTTTTTCATTACCATTGGCCCACCAAATCACTGAAGGGTGATTAACATCACGAGTAACCAATTCTTTCACCAACTTTTGGCCTACAATAGTTTCGTGTTTTCCATGCCATCCTGTTAATTCATTCATTACGTAAAGGCCCAACGAGTCACAAGCCTCCAAGAACTCAGGATCGGCAGCGTAATGGCTCAAACGAACAGCATTCATATTCATGCTCTTTATAAGCAATACATCTTCGATGTTTTTAGCTTTACTCAATGTACGACCACTCTCAGGGCGGAAGCTGTGACGATTCACCCCTTTAATAAGGATACGTTCGCCATTGATATAAAGGCCGTCACTCTCGCGAGTTTCGATAGTGCGGAAACCGAACTTTTGCTTTTCTGTGTGAAGCACCTTGCCATCTTTACCCATCAAGCTAAAGGTAGCCGTATACATATTAGGAGTTTCAGCCGACCAAGGTTGTACAGACTTCACATCCATTTGCACCAAAGCAATATCGCTAGAGGTACGAACAGGAGTAGTTTGTTCTGCTACCTTCTTACCTTCTTTGTTGGTAATGATAGTCTTTACAGATGCACCTTCTAGTGCTCTGCTCAAATTACATTCAGCAGTAAATTGACCATTGGCTAAAGCATTGATATTAACTTGACCGATGTTGATAGCAGGCTTCGATATAATGAATACAGGACGAATCAAACCACCGAAGTTCCAGTAGTCAGCACGACGTTCCGAAAGGTTAACCCCTGCATTAGTACTCTCTTTGCTCACTGTCACTTCGAGTACATTCTTTTTATCGGGGCCAAAGAACACACGATCACTCACATTGCTCACAAAACGGTTGAAACCACCTTGATGAGGTTCGCAAGCCTTACGACCATTGATCTTAGCTTCTGTGTCAGTCATAGAAGCCTCAAATACAAGTTCTATCTGACGGCCATTCCATTCGGCTGGAAGTTCAAATTCATATTTATATAGACCCTTCTCATCGGCAATACCTTCGGGGAAAGCTTTGCCATAGAAGCGCATACCATATTGATAAGTACCAAAGCCTTGAAGCTCCCAACATGAAGGAACACCAATCTTGGTCCATTTGCCTGAATTATTGCCGCCTGTGCAGAAGAAATCCCACTCCACCATATCATCACACCCTTTACCCGAAAGATATTGGCGTTGCGTTTCCACATTCGATTGTGCAAATAGGCTTGAGGTTAAAGCTAAAGCAGCTAAAATAGAGGTTACTCTTTTCATAGTTACTGTTTTAATTTGATTGCTTATAATTTTGTTATTCTTATTTTCAATGTATGTGTCTTCGTTTTGTCGATAGCATACTTCTTCAAAACGCCTGGGCCACAACTACTGTTACCCAATCCTAGGACAGCTGCATCAATGCTTAGCATCACTTCATCACGAGGCCGTAAATCGCAGTCGTGAGTGGTTTCGCTAAGGTCAATCGCCTTGTAGGGCAATGCCGAGAACGAGAAAGGCTTATCCAAGGCTGTTACACGAACACCTTCTCCTTTTTTGTTCTTTAGAATCACTTCGCTCACCTCTTCGTGATTGCCTCCATCTTGTGGACGTGGATAATGCGTATATTGTTGATCTACGCTACTCTCCCATCTTCCAATTGAAGTCGATTGCTTACGGTCTGGATAACTTTCGTGAGGACCACGTCCATACCATGACAATTGATTGTAAGCACCATTCACAGTGAATAATGCACCAAGTCGTGGCAGTTCCGGTAATTCTCCCTGAGGTTGATAAAATTGCTCAAAGTCGATGGTGCCATCAGCATAGTTCGTTCTACGTGTTATAACACGAATTGAACCATTGGCATAACTATACTCTTCGATAGTTTCTGTTGTCACCGCGTCAGAGGTTTCTTTGATTACCTTCTCAGCAGATACAACACTCTTATTAATCTCCGAAAGACCATTGTTCTTCCAATCTTTAGCCAACCAATTGCCAAAACTTCTATCGTTATCGGTCGGAGCACGGAAAGCTTGGAAGTCATCGTAGTGAATCATATCGCTTAGTGCTGCCTTTGATTTAGACTTCATTGACTGTTGTGCTACCGCCAGCATATTGTCGTTGATAACAAACTGCTCACTGGTAACTTCGAATCCGGCTTTTGCCCAATCTGTATTCTCTTTTAGAAGAGCTACAACATTAAGACGAACATCGGCCGAATCTGTAACCTTTAATGTAGGAAGAATAAACTGTCCGATAGCTCCTGGGCCAATATTAGGAAGTAAAAATTCGCCTTTTTGTACGATCTTTCCATTCTCTGTGAGATTCCATACAAACTGATAGTTGGCTGTAGTGACATGATGATTGCGATTGATAACACTCAACGAATATTGCTTTTTACCGTTCGACATCGTTTCATTTAGCTGCAAAGCTAAAGGAGCATATACCTTTTTGACTTCCCAATACTTTGGTGTTGTTTCACGATCGCTCATCACTACCCCGTTAAAGCAGAAAGCTTTTAGGTTGGGTCTATCGCCAAAGTCGCCACCATAGGCCACCATCTTACGACCATCGGGTAAGGTTTTGTAGATACCTTGATCTACCCAGTCCCATATAAAACCACCCAACATACGAGGGTTGCTATAGATTTCATCCCAATACTCCTGGAAGTTACCCAATGCATTACCCATGCTATGCGCATACTCACTTGTCATCACCGGACGGTTGTCATTGTCACGTTCGGCTATTTCGAGTAGGCGTTCCCAACGAGCATTCTCTGCACGTTCTTTATCTTCGTTTTCAGCAATACCCGGGTTGAGATACTCTTCTTTTACACGTGTGTAGAAGCGACTAATCACATCTACTGTATAAGGGTCCGGTTGGCCATTTACACCTTGAGCTCCTTCATAGTGCACAGGGCGTGTGGGGTCCATCTCTTTGAGCCATGCAGAGACAGCAGCGAAGTTGGCACCGTAGCCACTCTCGTTACCCATACTCCACATCACGATGGAAGGATAGTTCTTATCACGTTCGCCCATACGAACTGCTCTATCTAGGAATGCAGCATGCCACTCGGGTGTGTTGGCCAGTTTACCACGAAGACCGTGAGATTCTATATCAGCTTCATCCATCACATACATACCTAAGCTATCGCATAGCTCGTACCAGCGACTCACATTAGGATAGTGACTGGTGCGAACGGCATTAACGTTAGCTTGTTTCATCAACAGAATATCTTGAAGCATACGTCCCTCTGTCATCACGCGTCCTAAATTTGGATCGTGCTCATGACGATTTACACCACGAAAACGTATAGGTTGATTGTTGATAAGCATTTGCCCATCTTTTATTTCTATATGACGGAAACCTACTTTCTGATTGACTTGCTCTACCACTTCACCATTGGCATCGACTAACTGTAATGCCAATTCATAGAGATAAGGGGTTTCGGCTGTCCAACGTTTAGGAGATTCAACAATAGCTGACAAACGGCCTAGCTTGCGCGAGCTACGTTGCGAATACCACTCGTTCATGCGGCTAGCTTTGTTGTCAAGGTCCATTATCTCTTCCACATCTCCGCTTAGCGTAGTGATTTCTTCTCCGTCGTTATCGAAAAGAGTTGCTTTAAGTTGATAACCTTTGCCACGTTCTTCACCATATACACTAAACTGTGGATCGATTTGAAGCGTAAAGTTAGTGCAGCTGTCATTTGCAGCAAGCGTGCGCACAGCATAGTCGCGAATACGCACATCAGGAGTATGAAACAAGTTGATGCTACGATGAATACCGGCCATACGCCAGAAGTCTTGATCTTCCAAATAAGACCCATCGCTATAACGGTAGACCTCTAGGGCAATTTGATTAACACCCGGCTTTAGGTAGGGAGTGAGCAGGAACTCACTGGGCTCCATACTACCTTGACTATAGCCCACTCGCTCACCATTTATCCAGATATAGAAAGCACTTATCACACCCTCGAAACGGATGAAGGTTTGGCCTTCATTGTTCCAACTGTCGGGTAATACAAACTCTCTACGATACTGCCCCACAGGATTACGTTCTGTGAACGTAGTATAGTTTTCTTTTGGAGTACCCATAACACGTGGAGGGTCTATCTTGAATGGATAGCCGGCCGACACATAAATAGGAGTACCATAACCATTGATCTCCCAATTGGCAGGCACTGGGAAATTTACCCATGCACTATCATCAAAGTCTGAGCGATAGAAGTCGAGTACGCGCCCCTCAGGAGTTGGCGTCCAACGGAATTTCCAACTACCATCGAGCGACATTGAGCGATCACCAGCAATGTTTCTGTAAGGAACAAAAGCAGCCCTAGCCGGTTCGCGATTGATCTGCAACACATGGTGATTTTCCCAATCATTTGTTTGTTGCGCCATAGCTACCGAGCACCAAAGAGCTAGTCCTAATAGTTTATATCGTTTCATAAAAACAGCGTCAGTAATGAGTTTATTATTGTACGTCCAATGCATCGAATGCAATGCCGTCCATATCTTCGCCCGAGATTTCTACTTTATAGTAACCTGCATTGATAAAACCACCCGTTGTGGTGCTCAACATGCGCCACTTCTCCGGAGCTTCACCAAAAGTCAATACATCGTCTTTCAACACACCATCTTTCGAGTCAATCAATCGAACACGTAGACGCAAAGGTTTGCCCGATGTGTTCATATATTTAAAACGTAGAGCATAGACTTGCGCCAAACCTGTAGAGATATTCCAAGTGATGCTGTTATTCTTGCCTTTGCCAAAGAACAC
>CAMTOQ010000015.1 GCA_947074205.1 uncultured Bacteroides sp.
TCTTCCCTATCTATAGAGTGAATAAAGTCAATGAAATAAGATTTATAGGCAGATATTCTACGTTCGCTTTTCATATCCCAAATATAGGGATAATTGTATTATAATACAACTAAATTGAGCTAAATCTATCTAAGAATCAAGCTATTTCCCCGAAAACTGCTCTTTCTTCACAGCCTTAGAGCTGATATATACACCCACTAGAATGATAACAATAGCCACGGGCTGATCCCAATGAAGCGTATCCATCTTAAGAAGTACAGCAAGAATAGTGGCGAGCACAGGTATAAGGTCTTGATACATCGACACCAACTGTTGACCAATGCGTTTCACCGATGCCGGTATCATCAAGAAAGAGAGGAAAGACGGAAAGATGATGATAAAGGCCACTAGCAAAATAGGCACTAAGCTAGGATCATGAACGATATGTGATTTTCCTAAAAAGACAACACCCAATGGAATGGCTCCAATGGCGGCACTTAAGAACACCCAACGCAAAAGCGAAACGGGGTGATACTGTGTAGAGAGCTTACCCATCGCAATAAGGTAATAAGCATAGGCAAATGAACTGAGGATAGCAAATATATTGCCTAGCATATCACGTCCCGTACCAGAACCTGTCTTTCCAATCAGAATCAAGAAGATAGCTCCGGCCAAAGAGAGAAATATACCTAAGCCATTGAGAAAGGAAATCTTTCTTTTGTACAGAAAAGCCGACGCTATAGCTACTAGTACAGGTGGGGTGGTCATAATAATGGAGACGTCGATGATGGAGCTATATTCTAGGGCCATATTAAAGAAAATCATAAAGGGAAACAGCCCCAGTAGCCCAGCAAAAAATATATCCTTATGGTGAATTTTCGCAATAGGTGTACCTTTAACAAATAGAGAAGATATCCAGAAAAGAACCATCCCCCCACAAATACGAAAGAAGGTGGCATCGTAACCATTCATCCAAGTAGGCATCAGATGCTTTAACACTATAAAATTGAAACTGAAAAAAACGGTGGCAGTAAACATCAATATATGTCCCTTGCTAAAATCAGATATCTTCATATAAATAGTTTATAATAAAATGAATAGGGTTGATTAACAGATTTATAAAGAGGAAACAATCGCGCTTCCAGTTTTGTTGTATTTTGCTAAAAAATAGAGCACACCACCATATAAACATGTCTATATATAATAAATATTAGAATTACTTAATTAAATTTGCACAATATCAATACTACTACACCTTTTGAAAATATAAGCATATAAAAACAATAAACACATTTGTATATGAGATTTAGAAAAGCTCTTGCTGCAGCTTCAGTAGCATTCACAGTGGCAACATCATTATCCTTGGTTTCATGCGACGACAAAGATGATACAGATTTTGAAAAACGTCCATTATGGCCATCATCCGAAGTTAAAAACAAAATTGTAGTTATCAGCGACTTGCATTTAGGTGTTGACGATTCTTTCGCAGAGATAGTTGATAACCGAAAATACTTGATAAACTTCTTAAAACAGCTACAATCAACACAAGATGTAAAAGAACTTGTTATTAACGGTGACTTTCTTGATGAGTGGTATTTACCTTTCTCCTATACAGAGAAACTTAGTGATGATGGTAAACTTTATGAAGATGTACTAACCAACAATCATCTACTGATCGAAGAATTAAACCATGTTATTAAAAGTGGCATCAAGTTGACCTATGTGGTGGGTAATCACGACATGACAGTAAAGGAAAATGTAGTAGACAGATATATTCCTGGTATTCAACAGGTAATCGATGCAAAGGGGTTAGGCACATACTATGCAGGGGATAAGAAAAATATAGCCATAGAGCATAGCCATCGATATGATGTGTTCTCGGCTCCAGATACCCGCACCAATGAAGAACTTTGTGGAAATAAAAATAATACAATTCTACCTGCAGGATTCTTCTATGCAATAAATGCAGCACAATGGGTGATTGACGGCTCTCTCCCAATAGTAGACTCAACAGAAGTGAAAAAACGTCCGATAGTAGAGAAACCATCAGGTGATGATGATGACCTTAACAATGCTTACACTTATTATAAGGTGCTTAATATGGCCACAGCACACCATTGTGCAACTAACATAAAATTCGAGGATAAAGCATATAAAATGCATTTTGCAGGATTCGATGACGATTATTCACTCGAAGATTTCTTTCCAAAACAACATGAGGATGGCATTTACGCTAAATTGTATAAAAACTTGCAGCGCACATGGGAGCTACGCCAGGAAGATAATAAAGTAAATGTTAAAGTCCCATTTGCCACAGCTACGGCTGGTGCGCTCAGCTCAGAATATTTTGCCAAACAAGCTAACGATCAACATCTTAACGACAGCAATAAAGATGTAGATGTTGTAGTATTTGGGCATACACATATGCCTGATTACTATAGTGCAAATGGCAAACTATACATTAACAGCGGCACTTGGGTCGATGCTGGTGGATCGTTGAAAGGTGGCAAAGGTCTAGATAACAAGCAAAAGGAAGAACACTTTGAACGTACATTCGCCGTGATCACTACAGGAGAGACAATGAGTGGAGACATATTTACATACCACAAAAATGGTACTATCGATAGTATAAAAGAGCAAATATTAGCCATCAAAAAAAACGACAAATAAGATTTAGCTAATAAACAATACTCGGGTTCTCAAGTTCAGTTTGGTTTTATGCCAACTCTAAACTTGGGAACCCTTTTTTCATACATATAAAAAGAGTGTAGAGTAATCATAAATAGGCATCGACATAGATATATTGCCTACAAACTAGCTAGAGATACTTCCATATTTTACCCCTTTGCAAGCATTATCTGAAATTATTGATGTAAATTTGCGGAAATTTACAGGAAGAATAATATAAATCACTATAAACAAAAGGATTATCGCTATGGAATATAGTTTCAGAGAGATTGAAAAGAAGTGGCAAAAGCGATGGATTGAAGACCACACCTACGAGGTGAAAGAGGATCCTTCGAAAGAGAAATTCTATGTGCTCAATATGTTCCCTTACCCATCGGGAGCAGGCTTGCACGTAGGACATCCGCTGGGCTATATCGCTTCGGATATTTACGCTCGCTACAAGCGTCAACGTGGATTCAACGTGTTGAACCCTATGGGCTACGATGCGTATGGTCTGCCTGCCGAGCAATATGCTATTCAGACCGGACAGCATCCTGCTATCACTACGGTGCAAAACCTCGATCGCTACCGCGAACAACTCGATAAAATTGGTTTCTGCTTCGACTGGAGCCGCGAAATCCGTACTTGTGATTCTTCATACTACCACTGGACACAATGGGCTTTCATCCAAATGTTCGAAAGCTACTACTGCGTTCCTTGCCAAAAAGCTCGCCCTATCAGCGAACTCATTGGTAAATTCGAAGCCAACGGTACAGCGGATGTACACGCTGCTTGTGGCGAAGAGATGACCTTTACTGCCGACGAATGGAAAGCTATGAGCGACAAAGAGCAACAAGAGACGTTGATGAACTATCGTATAGCTTACCTTGGCAACACAATGGTGAACTGGTGTCCTGAACTAGGCACTGTACTTGCCAACGATGAGGTGGTAGACGGTGTGAGCGAACGTGGTGGCTTCCCTGTGGTTCAGAAAGTGATGCGCCAATGGTGTTTGCGTGTATCGGCTTATGCACAACGCTTGCTCGATGGTCTTGACCAAGTGGATTGGAGCGATTCGCTAAAAGAGACACAACGCAACTGGATTGGCCGCAGCGAAGGTGCTGAGATGCAATTCACTGTGAAAGACTCGGATATCGACTTCACCATCTTTACGACTCGTGCCGACACTGTATTTGGTGTTACTTTCATGGTACTAGCTCCTGAAAGCGAACTAGTAGCACAACTGACTACTGCCGATCAAAAAGAAGAAGTAGATGCTTACATCGAACGCACTAAGAAACGTACAGAGCGCGAGCGTATTGCCGACCGCAGCGTGAGCGGTGTATTCTCGGGTAGTTATGCCATCAATCCACTTACAAAAGAGGCTATTCCTGTATGGATCAGCGACTATGTATTGGCTGGATATGGTACAGGTGCTATCATGGCTGTACCTGCACACGATAGCCGCGACTACGCTTTTGCTAAACATTTCGGTTTGGAGATTCGTCCATTGATCGAAGGTTGCGACGTGAGCGAAGAGAGTTTCGATGCTAAAGAGGGCATCATGATGAACTCACCTCGTCCGGGTGCCGAGGAAGGTGGCCTGGTATTAAACGGACTCACTATAAAAGAGGCGATTGCCAAAACTAAAGAATATATCAAGGAATCGGGACTAGGCCGTGTAAAGGTGAACTTCCGCCTACGCGACGCTATCTTCTCACGCCAACGCTACTGGGGTGAGCCATTCCCTATCTACTACAAGGATGGTATGCCTCACGCTATTGATGAGAGCTGCTTGCCTTTGGAACTACCTGAGGTAGAGAAGTTCCTTCCTACCGAATCGGGCGAACCTCCATTGGGCCACGCTAAGGTATGGGCTTGGGACACCGTGAACAAGCAAGTGGTAGAGAACAGCAAAATAGACCATGTGACAATCTTCCCATTGGAACTCAACACAATGCCTGGCTTCGCTGGTTCATCGGCTTACTATCTGCGCTACATGGACCCACGCAACAACAAAGCTTTGGTGGCTCCTGAAATAGATGCTTACTGGCGCAATGTAGACCTTTATGTGGGTGGTACAGAGCACGCTACAGGTCACTTAATCTACTCTCGCTATTGGAATAAATTCCTTCACGACATCAACGTGTCTGTGGTCGAAGAACCTTTCCAAAAGCTAGTGAACCAAGGTATGATTCAAGGTAGAAGTAACTTTGTATACCGCATCAAAGATACTAACACATTCGTATCTTATAACTTAAAAGATCAGTACGATACCACTCCTATCCACGTGGATGTGAACATCGTATCGAACGATATACTAGACGTAGAAGCCTTCAAAGCTTGGCGTCCCGACTACGCTACTGCAGAGTTCATCCTAGAAGATGGCAAATATATCTGCGGATGGGCAGTTGAGAAGATGAGTAAATCGATGTACAATGTGGTGAATCCCGATATGATTGTTGAAAAATATGGCGCAGACACACTTCGTATGTACGAAATGTTCCTTGGCCCATTAGAGCAATCTAAACCTTGGGATACCAACGGTATCGATGGTGTACACCGCTTCTTGCGCAAATTCTGGTCGCTATTCTACGACCGTATGGGCGAGTATTTGGTGAAGGATGAACCAGCTACCAAAGAAGAACTAAAATCGCTACACAAGCTCATTAAGAAGGTGACAAGCGATATTGAGCAGTTCTCGTACAACACATCTGTAAGTGCCTTCATGATCTGTGTCAACGAGTTATTTACTTTGAAATGCAGCAAGAAGGAAGTATTGGAGCAACTATTGATTACGCTTTCTCCTTTTGCACCACATATCTGCGAAGAACTATGGCACACATTGGGCAACGAAACGACTATCTGTGACGCACAATGGCCAGCTTTCAACGAAGATTACCTCAAAGAAGATGCGGTGAACTACACCATCTCTTTCAACGGTAAGGCGCGCTTCAACATGGAGTTCCCTACAGAAGCTACTAACGACGTGATTCAAGCCGCAGTATTGAGCGACGAACGTGCACAGAAGTGGACAGAAGGCAAAACTCCTAAAAAGGTGATTATCGTACCAAAGAAGATTGTTAATATCGTAATCTAGTATAATTTAGATATGTATAAACCGACAAAAACCGAAGTGATGAGAGAGGTAAGAGATTACCTCTTCATCACAGTCGGACTATTTACTTACTCACTAGGCTGGGCGGCATTCCTTATTCCTTATGAAATTACTACAGGAGGAACCACCGGTATCAGTGCAATTATTCAGTACTCTACCGGATTCCCTATCCAGTGGTCTTATTTCTTAATCAACTTAGTACTAATGGCTTTTGCCGTAAAGATTCTAGGACCACGTTTTAGTCTCAAGACCGGATTTGCCATTGTGATGCTAACCTTTCTGCTCTGGTTCTTACAGAAGGTCATTAACGGTCCTGATGGTATACCACCGCTTGTGCTAGGCGAAAACCAAGACTTTATGGCTTGTCTTATCGGAGCTTTGATGTGTGGTATAGGCCTGGGTATTGTGTTCAATTGCAACGGTAGCACCGGAGGTACAGACATCATCGCAGCCATTGTAAACAAGTACAAAGACGTGACAATGGGTCGTATGATTATGATCTGCGACGTATTCATCATCACATCGTGCTACTTCATCTTCCACGACTGGAAGCGCGTGATCTTTGGTTTCGTCACACTGTTCATCATCGGGTTTGTATTAGACTACATTATGATGAGCGCCCGCCGATCGGTTCAGTTTCTCATCTTCTCCAAAGAGTATCAACAGATTGCTAACCGCATATCTACCGAAACTCACCGTGGAGTGACAGTACTAGATGGTACAGGTTGGTACAGCAAAAGCGAAGTTAAAGTATTGGTAGTAATGGCCTCTAAAGGACAATCTGTCGAAATCTTTCGTTTGATTAAAGACGTTGACCCCAACGCTTTCGTATCGCAAAGTTTCGTTATCGGTGTATATGGTGAAGGCTTCGATCGCATTAAAGTAAAATAAGTTAGAACCATGAAACTTGTATTTGCAACAAACAATGCCCATAAACTAGAAGAGGTATCTGCTATATTGGGCAACTCAGTAGAGCTTCTTAGCCTCAAGGCTATCGACTGCAACGATGACATACCCGAAACAGCCGAAACGCTAGAGGGCAACGCTCTAATGAAAGCTCGCTACATACACGAGCGTTACCACTGCGACTGCTTTGCCGATGATACCGGCCTAGAAGTAGAGGCACTAAATGGTGCTCCGGGCGTGTATTCTGCCCGCTATGCAGGTGTAGCTCACGACTCCGAAGCCAATATGCAAAAGCTCCTCAAAGAGCTAGAAGGCAAGGAAAATCGTAAGGCTCGCTTCCGCACGGTCATTGCACTGATACTAGACAACAAGGAGTATCTGTTCGAAGGTATAGTCGAAGGCGAAATCATCAAAGGAAAGCGTGGAGGTAGTGGCTTTGGCTACGACCCAGTATTCGTCCCGCAAGGCGAATCGGCTACCTTTGCCGAGCTTGGTGAAGAAGTAAAAAATCGCATTAGCCATAGAGCTAGAGCTGTGGAGAAACTAAACCAATTCTTAAACGAAAGATAAACCTACCTTTTAGCAATATTGAGATGGTGTATTCTGGGTGTAAAGCCTATAATACACCATCTTTTCGTTTCATATAAGAAAAGCGTAAATCACTATTATGCAATCGATTGCAAAGATATTCCCACAAATTAGGATGTGATAAATTAAACTGTCTTAAAATAATAGTATATATTGTATCACTTTTGTTAAACACAATCTTAATACCATGAAAAAAAGTCCGCTTTGCTATTGGAGGTATTGTGCCTTACTTTGTTTTCTATTGGTCCTCAGCACCACGCTGTGCTACTCTCAAGTTCCACGCTACCTCATCACTACTATACCCGAGGTACTAGAAGATAACGACGAACCTGTTACCATCATTTTCGACGCATCGCAAGGCAATGGTGCATTGGCCAATGTAGTGGGAAGTGTGTATGCACATACTGGTGTGACTACCGAAGATGGAGGCTGGCAATATCAACCGACTACGAGTCCCGAACTTATCAACATTGGTGATTACAAGTGGAAGCTCACTATGCCCAACGGTATACGCAATTTCTATGGTGTAGTTGCATCTAAAAGTATCTCACAGATAGACATCTTATTCAAGAATGCCGATGGTACTGTTTGGGTAAAAGGTACAGGAGATACCGATATTGCTATCTCCGTAGGTAAACTATGGGATATCTACCCTGAAAAACCTACTATTAACGAACCCATTGTGGTGACATTTAATGCACTCTTTAGTAACCCTGTTGACGCTAGTAAAACCTTAAAAGGGTACGAAGGTAATGTATATGCACATACTGGCGTAACAACTAGTAATGGCAATTGGCAAAAGAAAACAGATTGGAATACAAACAGTGATAAATATAAACTACAAAAGATAGGCCCGAATAGATGGCAATTCATCATACCGAATGGAATAGAGGAGTTCTATGGAGTAAACGAAGAGGTAGCTCAACTAAACTTTGTATTTAGAGCAGCAGATGGAAGCAAGCAGTCTGAGGATATCTTTATACCTATCTATCCAGAATTATGTAAAGTAAGCAAATCGTTTCCTACTGCTAACGAAGCGTTAACTTTCACTTTCGATCTATCTGCCGGAAACTCTGCTATAAGTAGTACAGAAACGGAATTGTATGCCCATACTGGAGTTACTATTGGAGGAGCTGATTGGCAACATTCATCAAGCTGGACTACTCTAGATGATAAATACAAGCTTACATCCTTGGGCGGAAGCAAATGGAAGCTAGAGATGACTAATGGCATCAACACTTTCTATGCTGTTACTGAAGGGCAAAAGGTAGAGAAAGTAAGCTTCGTGATACGTGATGCAGCAGGCAACACCTGCAAGAGTGCAAACGGAAGCGATATCTTCGTCGATATATTTGATGCAGGACTTAATGTAAGCTTCAATACCCCAAAACAAAGTATTACGGTAAAACAAGGAGAGAAAATAAACTTCTACGGTGTGGCTTCCAGTAATTCTACTCTTACATTAGAAGATGATACAAGTACAATCCTATTATCCACTGCTACTACTTCAATATCAGGAAACCATAGTTATTCAAATCCAGGAACATATACTTGGACATTATCTGCCAACGATGGTATTAATACGGCAGAAACTAGCATAGAAATAAATGTACTGGATAAAACGATTATAACTCCTCTACCTGAAGGAGTCAAACCCGGTATCAACTACAATGGTAATGGAACAGTAACTCTTGCATTAGAAGCACCTTATAAACAAGAGGCTTATGTGGTGGGTGACTTCAATAACTGGAACTACTCACCAGACTATCAGATGAAGAAGGACGGGGATATCTTCTGGATTACGATCGATAACCTTACAGCCGGAGAAGAGTATGCCTATCAATATGTTGTAGACGGCAGTATCACGATCGCTGACCCTTATACTGAGAAGGTGTTGGATCCTTGGAACGATCAATATATTAGTGAAAGTATCTACCCCAACATAAAGACATACCCTGAAGGTGGCAAAGGTATTGTATCGGTATTCCAAACCAATCAAAACCCCTACAGTTGGGAGACTACAGGTTATACTCGCCCTGAGAAACAAGATTTGATCATCTACGAAATGCACCTACGCGACTTTACATCTGAAGGTTCGTTTAAAGGTGCACAAGCGAAGATACCTTACCTAAAAGAACTAGGCATCAATGCCATAGAGCTGATGCCAACGAACGAATTTGAAGGCAACGATAGTTGGGGCTACAATCCATCCTTCTATTTCGCTACAGATAAAGCTTATGGAACAAAGGATGATTTCAAATCTTTTATCGACGAATGCCATGCCAATGGGATAGCTGTTATCATTGACTTGGTGTTGAACCATAGTTTTGGTCAGTCTCCATTATTACATCTCTATCAAGATGAGACAGGTACGCCACTAAGAGAGAGCCCATGGTACAACCAGAAATCTAACATAGAAAACCCAGGCTTACAATGGGGGGCTGACTTCAATCACGAAAGCTTCTATACCCGCGCCTTTGTAGACCGCGTAAATGCCTATTGGCTTACGGAGTTTAAGATAGATGGTATACGCTACGATTTCACCAAAGGATTCTCTAATACTACCTTCAATATGGCTACAGATGAATGGGCCAACGCTTACGATGGAGGTCGCATCTACAACCTGAAACGTATGAAGGAGGAGATCGATAAAGTAAGCCCAGGCGCATACCTTATCTGTGAACACTTAACAAGCTATATGGAAGAGCACGAACTAGGATTAGCAGGATTCATGATGTGGCGCAATATGAACGAGCAATACGGTCAAGTAGCAATGGGATACAGTAATGATTCAGACCTAAGTCGTATGTACGAATGGACAGAAACGAATGGTATGCCAACAAATAGCTTAGTGGGCTATATGGAAAGCCACGATGAAGAGCGTATCGCTTATAAAGCTTCTGAGTATGGTGCCACACCTATTAAAGAAAATATTTCTAACAGCATGAAGCAGTTAGCCACAAGTACCGCCTTCTTCCTAACTGTACCCGGCCCAAAGATGATATGGCAATTTGGTGAGTTGGGTTATGATATATCTATTGATGCGGGTGGCCGCACCGCGAAAAAACCTATCAAATGGGAGTACTATGACGATGCAGATAGAAAGTACCTATTCGATGTCTACAGCAAGTTGCTGTACCTACGAAAAAACTATCCTGCTCTATTCCGTGCGCGTGGTGACTTCAGTGGTGACTATGGCTTTAAATGGAATGTAACTGAAAGTAGTTGGGATGGTGGACGTATGATTCTAAGCAAAGCAGTGGATAAATCTATGCTGATAGTGGGCAACTTTACAGCCAATGAAGCAAACTGTTATGCTGAATATACCAATACAGGGCAGTGGTACGACGTAATGGAGGGGACTTTTGTTGATGTAACCTCCATAACAGGAGATATCAGCGTACCGGCACATAGCTTCAAGCTGTTAGTCAACTTTGATCCTGGATATTATCTAGCGCATTCATCGGATGCTTCTAAAGATCTATCTGCCCAAAAGGTAGTGAAGTACCGCTCAGGTGGATGGAAGGGTACTACTGTTAGAGGTATGAATGATGCATTGAAAAAAAATAGTCCAATAATAGATGGTTCTAAAATCAACAGTACTCTCCAAGAGGTAGATATGACGGAAGCCACTTTAGATGGAAGTCTGACAGGGTTGTTGGATGCTTGTGCAGCCATCACAGCAATCAACATGCCTCACCTCAACTATGAAGGAGGACCGGAGAGTGGAGCGAATCCCAACTGTTTGATATATGTTCCCACAGGGGCTTCTGCTAATGATAACAGAAGATTAGAGAATATAATAAGCGGGAATCAAGCTCTGGGAGATATTTATATTGAAGATGCGCATCCATTCCGTATTGCTCAATCATTTAATACCGGAGAAAAATATGTCCATTATACTCGCTCGTTTAAGGGAGCAGGAGCAGATGGAGGTTGGCAAACAATCTGCTTACCTTTTAATGCATTCAGTGTCAGTGAAGCTAAGTATGCTTATACAGGTAATATGAAACCTGTTACTCCAGATCAATCGGGGGACTACTGGTTGAAGAAGTATATGAACAACAACGAAACAACTGTTAACTTCAATAATGCCAATGCCATTGAAGCACATACCCCTTACCTAATTGCCTTCCCCGGAAAATATTGGGGAGAGGAATTCCCCGAAAATTGGAGTGTGACTTTCAGCGGTAAAAATGCAGAGTTTGACGTAGACAAAGCAGGTACTACAACCTCTAGTGGATACCACTTTAAAGGAAATTATGATAACCTGAAAGATGACGAGACAACGGCCGCTTATTACATATTGAACAGTGGCGAAAATAGATTTGAAAAGGTAACCAATCAGGAACTAAAACCTTTTTACAGCTACTTTATTGATGGGGTAGCCACAGAGAGTAGTAAAGCTACTGCTTTGAGCATTGGCAACGGTAGCGATGGTGCCACCGGCTTTATCGAATTGAATCAAGAAAAGGAGCTAGCATATACTGTTGAATCTAACAAGGGTGAAATCATTATTCACATCAATGAAAAAGCAGAAATTAGGATCTATGACCTTAATGGACAGCTTCTTTATCAGAAACTTCTTGAGAGTGGTAGCAATCGCATCAATCTACAAAAGGGTGTTTATATCCTTAATCAAAACAAAGTAATAGTACACTAATAACAAACTCTAGTTATGAAAGAGATAAAGATTAAATCGATCAGATTAGAATATGTACCTCCAAAAATAGAGGTAATAGAGATAGAGATAGAAGGAGCAATACTAAGCTTATCAAGTGGGAAATCAGATGGACCAAGTGGACCATCTATGTCGAGCAAGTGGTAGGTAGAGATATATAGACTAAGTTAGGCATCTAATTTCCTCTCTCACATACAATAAACAAGTTATTAACTAGTTAATAAAAGAGCATATAGACCCTACTGTATGCTCTTTTTTAATTGTAATATTCGTTATGAAGAGAATCCTTACCCTACTGTTTTTTTCCACTATTATAACTACTCTTGCTTTTGCTCAACAAGCTATTGGAAGTTGGCATAGCCTACTTTCTTACCACAACGTTTCTAAGGTAGAGCCTGCGGGTGAACTTATTTACACAATAGGCAATGGTGGCTTGTTTTCCTACGATAAGGAAGACGAGAGTGTATCTACCTATTGCAAAGAGAATCTGCTAAACGATACGAACATCAAGGATATAGCCTATAGTAAGCCCAATAAGACATTGGTAATTGTGTATAACAATGGGAATATTGACTTATTGGTTAATGATAGTGAGGTGTACAACCTGCCCGATTATATGAACAAGAATATGACGCAGGATAAAACTATCAACTCCATATCGTTGGATGAGGATAATGCTTATCTATCTACTGCTTTCGGGATTGTGGTGATTAACCTTAAACGACAAGAGATTGCCAACTCTTACATTCTTAATGTAGGTGTAAACAGTTGCGCAATTAATGAGGGAAAAATATATGCGGCAAGCAACAATGGCTTGTACGTGGGGCATCTCGACGACAACCTTCTTGATTCGAAAAACTGGAAAAGAGAGGCTCTAACTGTATTTAGTAAGATTGTGGTGTATGATGAGAAGCTGATTGGTAATATATCGGGAACTGGCATTTTTAAAATAAATACGGATAGTTATTTGTCAGAAAATATGATTTCTGGTCATTACACATATCTTGACAAATATGGAGATAAGATGATGGCCGGGAATGGAGATGTATTGGCTCTTTGGGATAATCCAAATCAAATGTATTATATGGATATGCCCATAAATTTTTTTTCTTTGGCTTATGAGAACGGGATGTACTGGGCACCATGCAACTACGAAGGTCTTCGCGGAATGCGATTCAATAAAGACAATAGGGAGTTTGCAATCGAAGTATCTTCTATCACTCCCAATAGCCCGAAGCGTAACGACATCTACAATATGCGACTTATAGGAGATAAGCTCTTCATCACTGGGGGTGGCGTCAGCTCGTATGCGGCTTTCGAACGTCAAGGGTTGGTGATGTCAATGGATAACCATACTTGGAACCATTTTCAAGATGACGATATTTGGAAAACTACCGGACTAAACTATAAGGATATCATTGACATTGTAGAAGATCCTAATGACGAACGCCGCCACTATGTTTCATCGTTTGGACAGGGGTTATATGAGTTCTACGATGGTAAATATGCCAACCGATTTACTTATGATAATAGTACACTAGAAAGTGCCGTACCCGATGACCCTGAAGCTAAACCGGCTTATGTGCGTATTGGTGGAATGAGTTGGGATAAGAGCAATAATCTTTGGATTGTAAACAGCAACGTGCAGAATGCAATTCAGGTGATGAAAGCCGACGGTACTTGGAAGGCTTTATCCTACTCTTCTCTAGATAACCCCACTTTCTTAAAGGAGTGTATGTTCGATCGTTATGGTAGGTTGTGGTCTATCTCTTCACTAGAGTTTGATTATGGGGTGTTTTGTTTGGACTACAATGGTACTATAGATAATACCACCGATGATAAACACAAGTTTGTGAGCAACTTTATCAACCAGGATGGTACACAGCTTTCGCACAAAGGGATGAATTGTATAGTGGAAGATCTGAATGGGGTCATTTGGATTGGTACTGCTCAAGGGCCCATCGTTCTAAACAATACATCTCGCTTCTTTGAGTCGAGCTATAGATGTACACAAGTAAAGGTGCCACGCAACGATGGAACCAATCTTGCCGATTTTCTTCTAGCCAATGATAACATTACTTCTATTGCTGTTGATGGTGGCAACCGTAAATGGTTGGGTACAGCCGGAAATGGGGTCTACCTTGTAAGTGAAGATGGATTGGAGACAATTGAACACTTCACGAAAGAGAATAGTCCGTTGCCCGATAATACCATTACGTCGTTGTTAGTGCATCCCACTTCCGGATTGGTTTATATCGGTACCGATAAAGGCTTGGTGACTTACCAAGGTGATGCCACTGAAGGTGCTGATAGCTATGAGGCTTCGGAGGTGTATGCTTATCCTAACCCAGTACAGTCGGGCTATACAGGTGTAATCACGGTAACGGGGTTAATGCGCGATAGCGATGTGAAGATTGTTAATGTGGCCGGCGAATTGGTATTCGAAGGAACTTCTGTGGGTGGACAATTTACTTGGAATGGTTGCAATCGTTCGGGTAAGCGTGTGCCATCGGGCGTCTACTTTGTATTGGCTTCGGACCAAAATGCTAAGGAGGGAGTAGTCACCAAAATAGTAATGATTAGATAACAACTATAAAATGCTGATAGCAAGCTTTATACTTGCTATCAACATGAGTTATAAACAGGTTATCAACATACCTATTAATAGGATGCAGATGCCTTTAATCCCTCTTTTTCTAACAGCTCAACTATGCGATCTAACTCCTCGGGGGTAGCTTTTTTCAAACCTTCGGCCGGTGTCTCTCTATCGATGGTATAGATCATCACTTGGCTAGGCGCAATCTCCTTGACAGTTTGTAGCCAAGGCAGTAGATAGTGATCGGACAGATTGCTTACATCCTTTCCTTCGTACTGGCCATGCATAAACATTGTCTGAATGATGCAGTGGCCACCAAACTCTTTCATCTTCTGAATTATAGCTGGTAGGTCGTACTTCCCGGTTGGACGGTCTATCAACTCAATATAATCGGCATCTACGGTGTCGAGCTTCACTATATTATTGTCTACCTTCATCAGGGCATCAAACACCGGTTGACGGGTGATGAGTGTACCGTTAGTCAACACACTTACTTTGGCATTGGGAAAGTATTCGTTGCGCAGGGCTATAGTATCATCTATGATTCCTGCAAAATCGGGATGCGAAGTAGGTTCTCCATTGCCGGCAAATGTAAATACATCGGGAGCCGGACCATTGACTTTCATATCTTCTAAACGAGACTTCAGAGCATCGTATACTTCTTTACGGGTAGGCAACTTCTGTTTGGGGCGACGATCTTTATTAAATCCGCATTCACAATAGATACAGTCGAATGAGCAGAATTTGCCATCGGCAGGTAGTAGATTGATACCAAGAGATACGCCCAATCGGCGTGAATGTATCGGCCCGAATATGGGCGAAGGATAGATGACGGTCATAGTTCTTTTCTTAGTTTAAACAACGATATACACAGTGTTATCAACAGACAAAGATAGCTGAAATAATAGAAACAGCTGTGGTAGGGAATGGTTCGTGAAGTGGAAATGATAATTATTCTTATAGATAGAGGGGGTAGAAGAGAGTGTATATACATATATTTTACCTATTAATAGAAGGGTGTCTTATATGGTTATCCACAATTAGAAGATAGTTATTCAATTATTAACCGCTGTTTATTAGCGAATTAACCAGTTATCAACATATACTATTAACAATGTTGATAACTATAAACTGATATAAACAGTAAATATTTAGCGAAATAATAAGACTAGTTATCGGCAAACTATAAACTCTTCTAAATGTTCTGTATTAGGAAGCAATCGAGCAGATTATCCGAAATATAATAGTATTTTTGCGACATGCTGAAAGCTAAATACATAGGGTGGATATCAACAGTTATACTGCTGTTCTCAACAACGGTGGTTTCGGCACAAAATGAGCCTCCGCAAACCACACGCTATCTGGTACCCGTCACTATTCACAATGGTGACACTATACCTTATGTGCAGCTACCTACCGTATATGTGTTCAAGCCATTGAATTTTAAGAACGACAAAGAGCGCCAGGCTTACTACCGTTTGGTGCGCAACGTAAAGAAGGTCTACCCCATTTCATTAGAGATAAACAAAGCTATACTAGAGACTTACGAATATCTGCAAACTCTTCCTAACGAGAAGGCTCGCCAGCGACATATTAAAGCGGTAGAGAAAGGATTGAAGGAGCAATACACCCCACGAATGAAGCAGCTGACCTTTGCACAAGGCAAGCTACTTATTAAATTGGTGGACAGACAGTGCAACCAGAGTTCGTACGAATTGGTTAGAGCTTTTATGGGTCCTTTCAAGGCCGGTTTTTATCAGACCTTTGCAGCGGTGTTTGGTGCTAGCCTTAAAAAAGAGTACGACCCACAAGGTGAGGATAAACTGACTGAAAGAGTAGTGTTATTAGTAGCCAACGGACTTATATAACACTACTAATCAATCTATTGCATAGTTATCAACAACGTTGTTAAAAACCTGTGCTTAGTTTGTTGAATAAGTCCCAAATCACAATTCCTGCCGTTACCGATACGTTGAGCGAATGCTTTGTACCGTATTGTGGTATCTCTATACAGCCATCAGAGTTATTAATAACCTCTTGCTGAACACCTTTAACTTCGTTTCCAAGTACCACAGCATATTTCTTAGTAGTATCTAATTGCAAGTCGTTCAGCATGATACTTCCTTCGGCCTGCTCTATACTATATACTGTATAGCCTTCCGATTTCAACTTATCAACAGCCTTAATGGTATCTTGTTCGTACACCCAGTCTACAGTGTTTTCGGCGCCTAGAGCCGTCTTATGTATCTCAGGCTGAGGAGGTATAGCAGTGATACCACATAGATAGATGCACTCCACACGGAAAGCATCTGAGGTGCGAAACACCGAACCAATGTTGTGCAAACTACGCACATTATCCAATACCACCACAAGGGGTAGTTTATCAGAAGCTTTAAAATCATTGGCATCCATACGGTTCAATTCCGTAATCTTTAGTTTACGCATCTCTTTCATCACAAATAATCTATCGTTTAAACATTGAAAACAAGCTGTTTATGGGGTTTTCGGCATAGACCGGAAATATATGCTCATTTTCTTACTACAAAAGTAAACCTTTCTGTTTATTTCGTTGTTAATAGTAGGGGAAAACTTGTCAATAACACGCTAAAAGGTTTTTATAAATAATCCTTGCATTATTCAGAAATCCATCTAAGCAGGTGGACCATTTAACAATGCAAAAAAGTTAGCATAAAGTTTCGCCCTACTTCTTAGCCACTTTTTCAGCAGTTTTATAACCGTTGATAAGCATAAAGTTTTTAACTTTGCCGCTTATGAACAGGTTACTAATAACTACCAATAAGCTACTTATTTTCAGCCTATAATGCCATTTACAGCTAGTTTATAACCTACTCACAACTATAATCGGCCTACTAATAAGTTAAAATGCAAACATTACGCAGTTTTTTTACTAACACTATTAACCGCCTATTATAATCATCATAGATTTTTTTAAATTAGAAGAAAGAAAATATATTTATTATGAATGATCTTATAACTGCTATTGAAAAGCTGAAGAAAGAGAAGAACGCTGTGGTGTTGGCTCACTACTACCAGTCGGGCGACATTCAGGATATTGCCGACTTTGTGGGCGACAGTTTGGCTTTGGCACAATGGGCAGCCAAGACAGATGCCGACATCATTGTGATGTGTGGCGTTCACTTCATGGGCGAAACAGCCAAAATTCTTTGTCCGAACAAAAAAGTACTGGTACCCGACTTGGAAGCTGGCTGTTCTTTGGCCGATAGCTGTCCTGCCGATCAGTTTGCTGCGTTTGTTTCGGCTCACCCCGATCATACGGTTATCTCTTACGTCAACACATCCGCAGCAGTCAAAGCTGTGACCGATGTGGTGGTGACCTCGACCAATGCCCGTCAAATTGTGGAGAGTTTTCCCGCTGACGAGAAAATTATCTTCGGACCGGACCGTAACCTAGGAAATTATATAAACTCGATTACAGGGCGCGAAATGAAGCTTTGGGATGGTGCCTGTCATGTGCACGAACAATTCTCGGTAGAGAAGATCGTAGAACTGAAAAAAGAACACCCATCGGCCGAAGTGTTGGCTCACCCTGAATGCAAAAGTACCATCTTGGCTTTGGCCGACAAAATTGGTTCGACTGCTGCCTTGTTGAAACACGCTGTTAACAGCGACAAAACAGAGTTCATTGTGGCAACCGAATCGGGTATCTTGCACGAGATGCAGAAACAGTGTCCTGAGAAGACCTTTATTCCTGCGCCTCCAAACGATAGCACTTGTGCTTGCAACGAGTGTAGCTTCATGAGACTCAACACGATGGAGAAGCTTTTCAACTGCTTGAATGATGAAACTCCAGAGATCGTTGTGGACGAAGCAGTGGCTGCAAAAGCAATACGTCCTATCCAAAGAATGCTCGACATTTCGGAAACATTGGGTTTGTAAACAACCCTGTTGATAAGATATTGAAAACGGATTTATAGCGGTGTGATAACTGCTGTAAATCCGTTTTTTCATTGGTGTTATTGCATAGTCTGGCAGAATGAAAGGTATAGAAATAAAAGGCGAAAAATCGAATCAGTAACATACTGATTATTAGTTATCTATATACAAGTTGGTGGATAGCTGTACTCACCGCGCTGACCACGCCTACTCAGCACGGTGAGTACAGCTATCCACCGTGCTGAGTAGGCGTGGTCACCAAACGGTTGATGAGGTGCTATGTTTTAGAAGTAGAATAACATGCATCAATACAAAAAAAGCAGGCAACCGTATATTCAACATACAGCTGTCTGCTTTTAGTTTATTGATAAGGTAAAGTAAAATTACTCCTTAACTAACATATTTGCACGATCAAGTGCTTCATTGATATTAGAACAGATGTTATCTTTACCAAGTAGTTCGTAGAAACCAGCTCCTTCCAAAGCTTGATGAACATGTTCGTTCACACCGGAAAGGATGATAGTGATACCTTCTCGTTTGGAAAGTTTACACATATTGGTCAAGTTGTGAATACCGGTAGAATCTACAAATGGTACTTTACGCATACGTACGATACGTACTTTAGGTCGAATACCAAGATCGGACATAACCTCTTCGAACTGAGTAGCAATACCAAAGAAGTAAGGACCGTTGATCTCGTAAACTTCTACACCTGTTGGTATAATAAGGTTCTCTTCGTGAAGAGCGATATCCGACTCTTTGTTAGGGTCGATTTGATCAGTAATAACAGAGATTTTAGTAGTCTCCATCACACGTTTGATAAACAAGATACAAGCCAATACAAGACCCACTTCGATAGCGATAGTCAAATCGAAAATCACAGTCAAGAAGAAAGTTATCAACAATACAGCAACGTCTGATTTTGGGTTTTTCAACAACGCTTTGAACGTGCGCCATTCACTCATATTGTAAGAAACAATAACCAATACACCGGCCAAGCAAGCCATAGGAATATATTGTGCAAGAGGCATCAAGAAAAGTAAGATCAACAACAACACCGCTGCATGTATGATACCTGCTATTGGAGTTTTACCACCATTGTTGATATTGGTCATGGTACGAGCAATAGCGCCTGTTGCAGGTATACCACCAAATAGTGGAGTCACCACATTGGCTACACCTTGAGCTATCAACTCTGTATTAGAGTCGTGATGATCGCCTGTTACCCCATCGGCCACAGCAGCCGAGAGCAACGATTCGATAGCACCTAGCATGGCAATAGTGATAGCTACAGGGAACAGTGCCTGAATAGCTTCCCAATTGAGAGTAGGCATAGCCGCCTCTGGCAACTCAGCTTTTATAGTAAATCGGTCGCCAATAGTATCGATACAGTCAATGCCCGCATAAGTTTTCAACAAGTAAACACCTAGTGTTACAACTATAATAGCAATCAATGATCCGGGTATCTTTTTAGAGAAACGAGGAGTTACCGCAATAATGATGATACTGATAATACTCACCACCGTGTTCCACCAATTGATAGTATCGAAATGTTGGAAGTATAGCATCCATTTGCCTACAAAGTCGCCGGGAACCTTAGCATCGCCAAATGTAAGGCCAAAGATATCGGCTATCTGAGTAGTGAAGATAGTCAAGGCGATACCACTGGTGAACCCTACAATGATAGGATAGGGCATAAACTTGATAATAGCACCTAGTTTGAATACGCCTAACAATATCAATATGATACCTGCCATGAGGGTGGCAACAATGAGCCCGGCTTCGCCATATTGCTGAACGATGCCATAGATGATAACGATAAAGGCACCCGTTGGGCCACCAATCTGTACTTTACTACCACCAAGGGCAGAGATGATAAAACCGGCAATAATTGCGGTGATAATACCCTTTTCGGGCGATACTCCGGATGCAATACCGAAGGCAATGGCCAAAGGGAGTGCAACAATACCTACGATGATGCCGGCCATGAGGTCAGAAAGGAAAGTAGTTTTGTTGTAGTGCTTCAGCGTTGAGAAAAGCTGAGGGTTAAAGTTGAGTAGTTTCATAAACAATGCACTAATACTTTGAAAACTAATGTTAAATAAATATGTGAATAACTGTTGTACAACAGTTATAGATAAATCGGCTGCAAAATTACATAAAACCTCTTTAATAAATCTGATATATTTCTTATTTTTAGAGGAGTAAACTTATCTAAACCTTCAAAGATTCTTTTTTGTAGAATTAATGAATTTCAAAAGAACAATATGTTTGCGAATTTCGTTAATCAGAATAAATGTGAATACAACCAATTTTTAAATAAAAGGAACTATGGGTAAAAGTGTAAAAGGTACGCAGACCGAACAAAATCTGCTTAAATCATTTGCCGGTGAATCACAGGCAAGAATGCGTTATACTTACTATGCTAGTCAGGCTAAGAAGGAAGGTTTCGAACAGATATCAGCTATCTTCGAAGAGACTGCCAATCAAGAAAAAGAACACGCTAAGCGTATGTTTAAATTCTTAGAAGGTGGCGAAATTCAGATTACTGCAAGTTATCCTGCTGGCGTTATTAGCTGCACATTAGATAATCTTCGTGAAGCTGCTGGTGGTGAATACGAAGAGTGGCACGATCTCTATCCTCACTTTGCAGATGTGGCCGAACAAGAAGGTTTCCCCGAAGTAGCTGCCATGTATCGTCATATCATCGTTGCCGAACGTGGACACGAAGATCGTTACCGCCGATTTATTAAAAACATTGAGACTGCCTCTGTTTTTGCAAAAGAGGGAGAAGTAATATGGCAATGCCGCAACTGTGGTTATATCAGTACAGGTTTAGAGGCTCCTAAGGTTTGCCCTGCTTGCTTACACCCGCAAGCTTTCTTCGAACAAATGAAGGAGAATTTCTAGTAACCTCTATTTATTAAAAATATAGTAGACGATTCGAAAGCCAATTAACATTAACTTTCGGGTCGTCTCTTTTTGTATTATATCCTGCTACAAAGGCTCAAAAAGAGTGTAAATTACATTTGATATACCTATATGTAACAAATGGTTACTCTCGCTTAACTACTTTATCTATTATAATTATCAATGTACCACTACTTTTCATTTCTAGTAATGTAATTTTGTACTATTGTTAATCCTTATTTCTCTTCACTATAAAAATATGACGATATGAAGTACTTTCTATTTACCTTTTTCACCTTCCTTTCTTTTACAATTTTTGCTTCGTGCTCTAGCGATAACACCAAGCCGGTAGAGGTCGATATGGATATATCAACCGATATATTGGATGTACCTCAGCAAGGGCAAGATGTAACCTTTACTGTAAAATGTAATGTAGACTGGACGCTAAGCGGCACAACAGATTGGTGCAGCGCCTCGCCAACTTCCGGAAATGGTGGTACCACTACAACGGTAAATGTATCGATAGCTGCCAACCAAACAGGTGCTGACCGAGATAATATTCTTTATATCAGTGCAGCCAACCGAACTTATACAGTTATTGTCAACCAACTGATGAGTTTGGTTGTCGATAAAACAATGTATACGGTTAAACCAGAGGGCGAAACCATTGAGGTGCAACTTAATTCGTTAGGAACTCCTACAGTAACATCTAACGCAAACTGGATTACTTATATTCCCTACAAGCGCGAAGAGCAACTTAGCGAAAGCTTCTCTATAGTTCCTAATGTAACTGGTAGCAAACGCACCGGCACAGTGAGCTTCGCCTTGAAAGGTTCAGAAATAACGATCTCCTTCGAACAAGAACCTGCCGCAGTACCCGCCGCAGATGCTACAGGTATGAGCAGCGATGCTATGACATTGGCTGGCAAAATGATTGTAGGTTGGAATTTAGGAAATTCGCTCGAGTCTGGTGGTGGTGAAACAGCTTGGCAAAATCCTTTAACTACCCAAGAGTTGATTGATGTAGTGAAGGCAGCAGGGTTTGATGCAGTGCGCATTCCTTGCAATTGGTTCAATGGATATGTAGAAGACAATGAAAGCTGCAAGATAAAACCTACTTGGTTAGCACGTGTAAAAGAGGTAGTAGACTATTGCGTGGGTCGCGATATGTATGCCATCCTTAATATCCATTATGATGGTGGATGGTTGGAAATTAATCCTACTTACGATATGCAAGAAGAGGTGAATCGTAAACAATATCTATTATGGAAACAGATTGCCGACTATTTCCGAGATTATGATGAACGCCTACTATTTGCCGGCACCAACGAAGTACATATAGAAGGTGTGTACGATAATAGTAGAGTGACTTCTGAAAATATCGCAGTGCAAGAGTCATTCAATCAAACCTTTATCAATGCTGTTCGTATCACAGGTGGTCGTAATGCCTACCGCAATCTTATAGTTCAGTCGTATAATACAAATCCCGATTTAGCTCTTAACAAATTAACTTTGCCTACCGATGTTATCGACAATCGTATCATGTTGGAAGTGCATTGCTACGACCCTTGGGACTATTCTGGTGATATTAAATTCCGTTATTGGGGACAACCTTATGCCGACTTTGGTATTCCAAGTTTTGCCCAAGAAGACTACTTCGATGCCTTGTACGGAGAGTTAAAAACCAAGTTTGTAAACAACGGTACTCCTATTGTACTAGGCGAATATGGCGCCAACCGTCATTCAACAACCAATCAGAATATGATTAACTCTCGTGCTTACTATTTGGAATATGTAACAAGAGCCGCTAAAAAGAATGGCATGGTACCATTTGTTTGGGACAATGGAGGTATGGGCAACGGTCAAGACCAATTTGGGCTAATAGAACGTCGTAAATTGGAAGTATACGATCAGCCTGCTATAGATGCAATTATGCGTGGTGCAAAAGAGTAAATACTAGTGTTTAATGTCTATGAAGTAGTGTAGTACAGGCTTATTAACATTGGTACGATAAAATAGAAACATATCGTACCTATACCACTTACAAAAGATGATATTATAGACAACAAATCAACAATAGTTTAAAAAGTAAAAGAGATAAATTTGCTACAGATAAAGATAGCCCTATTTATATAATCCCCTAATATTATTTCAAAATGAAAAACACAGGTGTTTTGTTAGTTGCACTATTCCTGGCAGGATGTGCTTCTTCTTCTGGATACAAAACCCAGGAAGATGGTGTGGTGGTGAAGGTACAATCGCCCACTCAAAATGATGTGAAGAATGTTCGTCTTCAAGTAGTTAATGATAAAGTGATTCATGTATCAGCTACTCCTGAAAGTAATTTTTCTGAAGATGAAAGCTTGATTGTGATTCCTCAGCAAGGTCAGCCAACAGCATTTACTGTATCCGATAATGGAGATCAAGTGGTATTGTCTACGGCTCTGTTAAAAGCCTCAGTGAACAAGAAAACAGGCGAGGTTAACTTTGCCGATTCTACCGGAACACCTATTCTGACAGAAAAGATAGGAGGGGGAAAGAGCTTTGAACCGATCGAAGTAGAAGGAACAAAAGGCTACACTATGATTCAAGAGTTCGAAAGCCCTGCAGATGAAGCCTTTTATGGCTTAGGTCAGCATCAGGCCGACGAATTCAACTATAAAGGTAAAAACGAAGAGCTGTTTCAGTATAATACCAAAGTTTCCGTTCCTTTCTTAATTTCCAATAAGAATTACGGTATTTTGTGGGATAACTACTCATTGAGTAGAGTAGGCGATCCTCGCGATTATGAACAGCTGAATCAGGTATTTAAAGTGTTCGATAAGAATGGACAGCAAGGTGGACTCACAAGTGTATGGACTCCTGCTCCATCTTCTGGCGCAAGTCAACTGGTTCGTACCGAGCCTTACCTCTATTTCGAGAACTTGAAAGCTAACAAAGAACTTTTGCCACAAGGTTTCCCTTTGAATGGCTCAGAAGTGCTTTTTGAAGGCACTTTAGAAGCCCCCGAGACAGGTGTTTACAACTTCTTACTCTACTACGCTGGTTATGTTAAGGTGTACTTGAATAACCAACTCATCGTTCCCGAACGTTGGCGTACAGCATGGAACCCTAACAGCTATAAGTTTACTTTCCAAATGGTGAAAGACCAACCTACACCTATCCGTATCATGTGGCAACCCGATGGAGGAGAGTCATATTGTGGGCTGCGCGTTTTAAGTCCTCGTAGCGAAGAAGAAAAGCAACGCCTCTCTATCTTTAGTGAGATGGGCGATCAGATAGATTATTACTTTATCTATGGGGATAATATGGATGAAGTGATCAGTGGTTATCGCACCCTAACTGGTAAAGCTCAGATTATGCCTAAGTGGGCGATGGGCTACTGGCAAAGTCGTGAGAAGTATAACACTCAAAAGGAAATGCTTGATGTGCTTCGCGAATTCCGTCGTCGTAATATCCCAATTGATAATATAGTATTGGACTGGAACCACTGGCCGGAAGATGCTTGGGGCAGTCATGAGTTCGATCTTGCTCGTTTCCCCGACCCTAAAGGAATGGTAGACAGCATACACGCTATGAATGGAAAGGTGATGGTAAGCGTGTGGCCTAAGTTCTACACAACTACCGAGCACTTCAAAGAGTTCGATGAAAAAGGCTGGATGTATCAGCAAGCAGTAGTCGATTCGCTTGTAGACTGGGTAGGCCCTGGTTATACTTATTCGTTCTACGATGCTTATGACCCTGAAGCTCGTAAACTCTTCTGGAACCAGATGAAAGATCACTACTACCCACTTGGATTCGACTCGTGGTGGATGGATGCTTCCGAACCTAATGTGCGCGACTGTACCGATATAGAATATCGTAAAGCTCTTTCGGGACCCACAGCACTTGGTCCAGCAGCTAAATACTTCAATACGTATGCTTTGATGAATGCCGAAGCTATCTATGATGGTCAACGTGAGGTAGAACCTAACCGTCGTGTATTTCTACTCACTCGTTCGGGTTTTGCCGGATTGCAACGCTATAGCACAGCTACTTGGAGTGGCGATATTGCTACACGTTGGGAAGATTTGAAGGCACAGATCTCTGCAGGTCTTAACTTTGCAATGAGTGGCATACCTTATTGGACAATGGATATTGGTGGTTTCTGTGTGGAGAAACGCTACGAAAATGCACAGCGCGAACTCAACAAAACGGGTAAAGCTAATGATGATTATAAAGAGTGGAGAGAACTCAACACTCGCTGGTATCAGTTTGGTGCCTTCTCGCCTCTCTATCGTGCTCACGGGCAGTTCCCTTACCGTGAGGTGTGGAACATCGCCCCCGAAGGTACACCAACCTATAAATCTATCGTGTGGTACACCGACCTACGCTACCGTATGATGCCTTACATCTACTCGTTGGCAGGTATGACACACTTCAACGACTATACCATCATGCGTGCATTGGTAATGGACCACGGAAAAGACAAGGCTACAGAAAATATTGGTGATGAGTTTATGTTTGGTCCTAGCTTCCTAATTGCTCCTGTCTATGAGTATGGAGCTCGCGAGCGCGAAGTATACCTACCTAATACAAGTGGCTGGTACAATTTCTACACCGGCAAGTATATCCAAGGTGGACAGACATTGATGGCCGATGCTCCTTACGAACGTATTCCTATCTTTATACCCGCTGGAGCTATTATTCCTTATGGCCCATTGATGCAATATACCGATGAAAAGCCACTAGACAATATTACTCTATATGTATATGGTGGTAAGGATGGTAGCTTTACACTTTATGAAGACGAAGGAACCAACTACGACTATGAGAGAGGATTATACACAAAAACGACATTAAACTATAGTCAAAGCAATAAGACATTGACAATAGGCAAGCGCCAAGGAAGTTATCCCGGTATGGTAGAACAGCGTAATTTCAACATTATATATGTAGATGCTGCCAATCCTAAAGGATATAATCCTGATGCAAAAGGTATTCAAGTAAATTATACCGGCGACGCTATCACTGTTCAATTATAATATGCTCTCTATGAAAATACGCAATTTCATACTTTTGTTTTTAATTTTATGCTTTACCTCTTGTGCCAATGACATGGCACAAGAGCGTAAACGCACCTCTTTCAACACCGATTGGCGTTTTCATTTAGGCGATGTAGCCGATGCCTTTTCGCTTGAGTTTGATGATACCGATTGGCGACTACTCAACGTGCCTCACGACTGGTCTATCGAGCTACCTTTTAGTGAGACTGCTCCTGCCGGCGCCGGTGGTGGTGCTCTTCCCGGCGGATTAGGTTGGTATCGCAAAACATTCACTCCCTCTTCTGCAGATATTGAGGGTAAACAAGTTTATATCGACTTCGATGGAGTTTATATGAACTCGGAAGTTTTTATCAATGGTCACTCCCTTGGAGTACGACCTTTCGGTTATATTTCTTTTCAGTACGATCTTACTCCTTACCTGATTCCTGATCAAGAAAATGTGATAGCGGTGAAGGTTGATAACTCCAAACAACCCAATTCGCGCTGGTATAGCGGAAGCGGAATCTATCGTAACACTTGGCTTACTATCACAGACCCTATACATGTGGCCCAATGGGGAACGTACGTTACAACCCCCTCGATAACAGACACTCAGGCTACAGTAGATATTACTACAACTGTTAGCAATAACTACAATCAATCGGAAAGTATACAGATTATATCCAAACTATATAATCAAAAAGGTAAGCTAGTGGCGCAGGCTGCTAGCGATAATCAATCTGTTGCCGCTAATTCGACAACTCAAATGCAACAAGAGCTAACAGTAGATAGCCCTATTCGTTGGTCAGTGGATAATCCTTACCTTTATCAACTACGCACTGAAGTCTATCGTGATGGTAAATTGGTTGATAACTACACAACTCCTGTTGGTATTCGTGAATTCAGCTTTGATCCATCCAAAGGGTTCTCTCTCAATGGAGAGTCGATGAAGATAAAAGGTGTCTGCCTGCATCACGATTTAGGGGCATTGGGTGCTGCCTTTAACAAACGAGCTATGGAGCGCCAGTTGGAGATACTCAAAGAGATGGGTTGTAATAGCATCCGATTGTCTCACAACCCACCTGCACCCGAGGTTTTGGCACTTTGCGATAGTATGGGATTCATTGTACAAGACGAAACCTTCGATATTTGGCGCAAAAGAAAGACAGAGTTCGATTATTCGCACTACTTTAACGATTGGCACGAACGCGACCTTACCGATCATATTCTACGCGATCGCAATCATCCTTCTATCCTGATGTGGAGTATTGGCAACGAAGTGCTAGAGCAATGGAGTCATGCAGATGCCGACACCTTGAGCCTTGCCGAAGCTAATCTTATACTAAACTTCGGTCAAGATCAAAGCCTTTTGGCTAAAGATGAAGAGGGTAGTTCGGGGGTCAATTCATTGTTGACAAAGAAATTGGCAAGCCTAGTTCGCTCGTTAGATACGACTCGTGTCATTACGGCCGGATGCAACGAAGCTAGACCACAAAACTATCTTTTCCAATCGGGTGCGCTCGATTTGATTGGTTTCAACTACCAAGACTTTGCTTATGCAGACGTTCCTCAAAACTTCCCCAATAAGCCATTTATCATTACCGAGAGTACTTCAGCGTTGATGACTCGTGGTTACTACCGCATGAAAAGCGACTCTATGTATATATGGCCCGTGCGTTGGGATATCCCTTTTGAGGAGCCATCATTTGCTTGTTCTTCTTATGATAACTGCCATGTGCCTTGGGGAACTACCCACGAAGAGAGTTGGCGATGGGTGCGCGACAACGATTATATCTCGGGTCTATACGTTTGGACAGGCTTCGACTATCTAGGTGAACCTACCCCTTATGGGTGGCCTGCTAGAAGTTCTTACTTTGGTATAGTAGACCTTGCCGGCTTCCCAAAGGATGTCTATTATATGTACCAAAGCGAATGGACGGACAAGCCCGTGCTTCATATCTTCCCACATTGGAACTGGACTCCCGGTGAAGAGATTGATCTTTGGGCTTACTATAATAATGCCGATGAGGTAGAACTCTTTATTAATGGGCAATCTAAAGGCATTCGCACCAAGCAAGGTGATGAGATGCATGTGATGTGGCGCGTACCTTTTGAGCCGGGTGAAGTCAAAGCTGTGTCTCGCAAAGGGGGCAAAGAGGTATTGACTAAAGAGATTCGTACAGCAGGCGCCCCTGCCAATATTCGTCTTACAGCCGACAGAAAGCTAATTAAAGCCGATGGTTCAGATCTTAGTTTTGTTACTGTGGAGGTACTCGATGAGGATGGAAATGTTGTACCCACAGCCGACAATCTTATCTACTTCGAGGTAGATGGCCCTGCCTTTATAGCAGGCGTGGACAATGGTAATCCTGTGTCGCACGAGAGCTTCAAGGCACCGATGCGCAAAGCTTTTAATGGCAAGTGCCTGGTGATTCTTCAAAACGATGGAGATAACGGAAAGATTAAGCTTCGTGTCACATCCGATGGACTTACACCCCAAGAGCTAACGATAGTAACTCAACCCTAATCTTATATATTGATACACGTTTATGAAAAAGAAAATTCTAACAGCCGCTTGTGCATTTTTTGCGTTGACAGCCTTGTCAACACAAGCACAAACTCCTATTTATCTAGATAAAAACCAACCAATAGAGCTTCGTGTGCAAGATGCTTTATCGCGTATGACCCTTGAAGAGAAGGTGGCAATGACACATGCACAGAGTAAATTTAGTAGCCCCGGTGTTCCTCGATTGGGTATTCCCGAACTATGGTGGAGCGATGGCCCGCATGGAGTTCGTGCTGAAATTGAGTGGAACTCATGGGGATATGCCAACTGGACCAACGACTCGATAACTGCATTTCCTGCCTTGACCTGCTTGGCAGCCACTTGGAATCCAGAGCTGTCTTATGCCTATGGTAATGCTATTGGAGCCGAAGCTCGTTATCGTAAAAAGGATGTATTGCTTGGCCCTGGGGTCAATATGTATCGTCATCCATTGAATGGTCGCAACTTCGAGTATATGGGCGAAGACCCTTATTTGGCCTCTATCATGGTGGTGCCCTATATAAAAGGGGTGCAAGAGAATGGGGTGGCAACAAGTACCAAGCACTATGTGCTCAACGATCAAGAGCTATGGAGAGGACATATCAACGTGGAGCTGTCCGACCGAGCATTGCATGAGATCTATCTACCTCCCTTTAAAGCAGCTGTGGTAGATGGTGGATGTTGGACCATCATGGGGGCTTACAACAAAGTTCGTGGTCAACACGCTTGTCACAACGAATTTCTTCTCAACAAGATATTGAAAGATGATTGGGCATTCGACGGGGTAGTGGTGACCGACTGGGGCGGTGCACACGATACCAAAGAGGCAGCTCTCTATGGACTAGATGTAGAGATGGGCTCGTTTACCAATGGTCTTACATCGGAGTCGGAGTTTGGCTATAACAACTACTATCTAGGTGATGGTTATTTAGAGATGCTTCGTAGTGGCGAGGTGCCAATGAGCACGGTAGATGATAAAGCTTCGCGTATTTTGCGACTCATCTTCCGCACTTCTATGAATATCGACCGTCCTTGGGGCTCACAAGCTACTGCCGAGCATGCTGCTGTGGCACGCACTGTAGGCGAAGAGGGCATCGTGTTGCTCAAAAACTCTCCTGTAACTAAGAAGGGAACTCCTTTGTTGCCGATAGATGGCAGCAAATACAATAAAATCTTGGTAGTGGGCGAAAACGCCACTCGCTCTTTAACGCAAGGTGGTGGATCTTCTGAACTTAAACCCAAAGAAGAGGTGTCGCCTTTAGCAGCCCTTAAAGCTGTATATGGCAATAAGATTAGTTATGCACCTGGCTACAAGGCAGGACGCTCTATGTATGGCAATGTAGAGCCTATCTCTCCGGCGGTAGAAGATGCTTTGCGTGCCGAGGCTGTAGCGATGGCCCAGGATGTTGACCTCATCATCTATGTAGGCGGACTCAACAAGAACCACGAGCAAGACTGTGAAGCGGGCGATCGTATCACCTATGGACTACCTTTCTCGCAAAATCAACTCATTGAAGAGTTGCTAGCTGTCAACCCAAACATGGTGATGTCCTTGCTTAGTGGTAACGCTGTAGAGATGCCTTGGGTAGATCGTGTACCGGCTATCGTGCAGACATGGTATCTTGGTTCGCAAGCCGGCAATGCGCTTGCCAATGTGTTGACAGGCGAGGTTAATCCTAGTGGTAAGTTGCCTTTCTCTTTCCCTAAGAGATTGGAAGACAACGGAGCCATCCACTACGGACAAATGAGCTACCCTGGCGACAGCATCAATCAAACTTATCTGGAAGATATCTTGGTGGGCTATCGTTGGCACGACACGAAGAAGATTCCTGCCCTATATCCATTTGGCTATGGCTTGAGCTACACCACTTTTGAATATGGTAAACCTCAAATATCTTCAAAGAAACTGCTCGAAGGCGAAACAGCTACCGTTCAAGTGAAAGTGAAGAATACAGGAAAAGTAGCTGGTAAAGAGGTGGTTCAGCTCTATATTAGCGACAAGAAATCGTCTCTTCCACGTCCGACCAAAGAGTTGAAAGGTTTCCAGAAAGTAGATCTTCAGCCCGGCGAAGAAAAAGAAGTCACCTTTACTATAACACCCGCCGAACTTTGTTACTACAACGACGCACTTAGTCAATGGGTAGCCGAACCCGGTGAATTTGAGGCGATGATAGGTGCTTCATCAGCAGACATAAAAGGTAAAACGCAGTTCGAATTGGTTTTTTAAGATAGGTAAGTAAGGATTGTTTTGCGGCCCATTTCAAACAGAGGTAATAGACTGTTTGGAATGGGCCGCTTTTTGTTTTCTTAGTTTTACATAGCTGTAACTCTATAATTCTTCAATATATTTTACTCTGTGATTACCCTCCATTTCCTCCCTTTGGTGGCAACGCCTAGTCAGCCTGCTGAGTAGCCCTACTCACCGAGCTGGCAAGCCCTTGCCACCGTGCTGAGTAGGCGTTGCCACCAAACGGGCAAGCTGTGGGTAAAAACATAGGTTCTAAACGTTTGATAGATAAATGTTTATCTTTTTGGGCATTTTGCTCAGAATACAGTGATTTGAAATTAGCTTGTAAAAGATTACATAAATGAGATACACTATTGTGTTTAATTTTTATCTTTGCTATAAAAGTAGCATAACCACTCTCTTATGAAAAAATGCCGTTCAATTAGATCTCTTTCAAAAGTGGATTACATCCTCTCTGTAAATATGATGAGTAAGAAGGATTTGATTAGTGTCAGCTCCTTTATGGGTTTATCTATTCGTCAGACTTTAAAGAAGAAAGAGTATGCCGACACACTCTATCATGAGGTGATTGAAAATCCGAGGTTTTGGCTCAGTAGAGTATCGCTGTTCGAGCTGAAACTTTTCCAAATGCTGCTCGACTGTAAGTCTGGAGAAGCTATACGTGTGGAGGGTCACTACCTTTTCTGCCCCTCTTTCCCACTGAAACTACTTAATATTGAAACCTACCACGAAGATCATGTAGAACTGTTTCTTCCATCCGATATTGCCGCTGCCATTGTGCCTTGTATAGATGATGTGATGGCAGAGCGATGTGTGCCTCTTAGTGAAACGATAGAGACTATAGTGATAGGTCTGCTCAATCTGTATGGTAGTGTGGAACTTGGCGATTTGATGGGGCGTATCTCCTATTTTTTAGGCGGTACAGATGAGATGAACGATGCTATAACCGCCTATTTAGAAAACTCTTATCTCGTGCAATCCATGCTGGCACACCAAACTCGTATCGACGATAAAGGTAGCGAACAGCTAGATGTAATGATCATTCATCCCTCTCTACGAAGCATAGAGTGGTTCGATCAGTATAAAAATGAGTCTCATCGCGGCGATAAATTCTTCCCATTAGACGTTGTGTTGGCCTACGGACAGATGCCTTATATTAACCCTGTTGATGATGCTTCAAAAGCCTTCTATAACTATCTTTTAAGTATCAACAAAAAACATCCACACCTAGCCAATGGCCAGTTTATGAGTGTTTGGTTCGATCTTCAAACCGGTATGCACTTCATGGATACGGCAGAATCTATTATCGGAATGAATAAGATGATGCAAAAACGCTATATGAATGCCTTTATGAATGTTTATGCCGATTTGGCTGATAAAATACCTTTGTGGTCGCTCTACGGTTTTAGTGAAGAAGAGAAGCAGAAAGGGATTGATAGAGAAGGCTCTCTATCGGTCTATGGCTATCTTGTTCCCAAAGGTTCGGAGCTTGAGATGGAAGTGGAATCTACTCCAGGCACGGAGTTGATGATACCTATTCTCGACCCCTTCGACCTTACCATTGTTGCCGATGAGGAGCCTTGTCCGTGTGGCAGCAACAAGTGGTATGGAGAGTGTTGCGGCAGAGGCAACTAAAAACTGGCTGTTACCCTCAACAAAGCTACCCCGCAATTCGTTTCATAGTAGAATAGGAATAGCAAAAAACTATCTGTTATGAGAAAACTATTATTGATATTCGCTCTTTTGCCACTATTGCTAAATGCGCAGCAGTGGAACTATGGCATCGAAGCGGGAGTAGGGTTCAACTATTTCGCTTCGAACCTCGAAACAAGCAATAGTCCCCAAGTGGGTGTAAAGGCCGGAGCCTCCGTGTCTTATACCACAGACTTCAATCTTTTTATAGAGAGTGGGCTAAGCTACCTCAACAATAAAGGGGGTAAAATCTATATATACGATCTTCAGCACAGTGCATTGAACTCGATAAACGCAAAGATGCAAGACTTGCGTCTGCCTCTTAACTTTGGCTACGTGGTGCAGATTTCGGATGAGTGGAGTTTTGTGCCCAAGGTGGGTGCCTGGGTGGCCTACGGTGTGGGAGGGCGCGCGCATATTCGTGCCACCGACCAGAAAGGCAACAACTACAAAGTGAGCTATCCTGCCTATGATCTATTTACCTATATATTTGATAAGGTGCCCTATGCCATCGATGGATTCGAGCGCTTCGACGTGGGAGTAAGCGTAGGTATCGACTTCAGATACACTGATTTAGCCGTGAGGGTGAAGTGCGACTTAGGTCTTCGCGATCTTAACCCATCGCTCGAAAATCCGCAGAGCCGTTGCTATTCCGTGACACTTGGATACTTTTTCTAACAGAATGTGTGTTTTTTGTAAGATATTAGTATAAATATGCTAATATTAAGTGGATATTATTTAGTTTTGTGCTTATTTCTTAAATATAAGACAACTTTAATTATCAAGACTAATGATTTCTCCTCGAAAAACGTTTGCACAACACAAAGCTTTGTTGTTACTATTACTTTTAATGCTATCAATCAACTCTTTTGCACAAGTCTCCTTTGCCGGTAGACCTGCTACCTATTCTATTGAAATTGATGATAGCCATCTGCCCACTTTCAATGCTAAGCTAAATCAAGATGTAAACTTGATGATTGCTCGCGATAATGACAGTCAGCAAACTCATGGTAAACCACCCAGAGTAGCCGAAGCTATAGCATTGTCTATCGACTTAGCTACACAAGGCGAGTGGTCGCAACTTAGCGATGGCAACTATGTTTGTCGACTTCGTGTGCGCAGTGAAGGAGCCTTAGCCTTGCTATTCTCTTACTCCGATTTCTATATTCCTCAAGACGCTTCGCTCTATATCTACAACAATAACCGTACCCACATACTAGGTGCATATACCCATAAGACCAATCCAAAGGGTGGTCTGTTTGCCACTGAGATGGTGGCTGGCGATGATGTGATATTCGAGTATGTATCGCCCTCTAAAGAGCTACTTCCACGTATTAATATAGACGAAGTGGGCTATTGCTACAATCATATTTCTGTCAACGGACTCTCTACACGCGCCGGCGAATCGGGCCAGTGCATGGTAAATATCAACTGCGAAGAAGGTGACGAATGGCAAGAAGAGAAAAAAGGTGTTGCCCATATGTTAATGTATATCAGCGGTAACATTTCGGGTGCAGGATGGTATTTCTGTACCGGTACATTGATCAACAATACTAGAGAAGATAATACACCCTATTTCTTATCGGCTCATCACTGCTACGAGGGTGCTCGCGAAACTCAAGACTTGCCCAAGTGGCTTTTCTACTTCAACTACGAAACTGCCGACTGTAGCAATGCAGAGCTAAAAGAGAGATATTCGGTGACCGGCTGCGTGCTTCGTGCGGCTATTCCACTAGCTGGAGGTTCGGATGGATTGTTGCTAGAGTTAACACAAGAACTTCCCGAGGAGTGGGATCTCTACTTCAATGGTTGGGACCGTCGCAACAAGAGAACAGTGGGTCAAGGTGTTGGTATTCACCATCCAAAAGGTGATGTTAAGAAGATCTCTACTTTCGACAGCTATACCTCTTCTACATGGACTTCAGACGATATGGGTGCCTTCTATGCACACTGGAATTTAGTGTTCTTGCAAACAATCAATGGCCATGGAGTTACTGAAGGTGGTTCATCGGGCTCGCCAATGTTTACCAGCGAACACCTTGTTACGGGTACACTTACCGGTGGAAACTCTAGTTGTTCTTATTCCGCTGGTAGCAACTATTACGGTAAGATGTCTTACCACTGGGACAAATACGGAGAAACACCTGCAACGCAAATGAAAACCTGGCTCGACCCTCTTGATAGCGGTGTGGAGACATTAGCAGGTAGACCTTATGTGACGGACAGACCCCGCCTAATGGTAGATACAAAGAATATGGTGTTCTACTCCACCAAGATCAATCAGCCGGGAGATATACAAGCGGTTGGACTGAAAACCTTCAACCTTACCGAAGGTGTGGTGGTGACGGCAGAAGGCGATTTTGCCCTGTCATTGGATGATAAAGAGTGGAGCAAGACAATCACTACTCCTGCCGAAGGTGGTAGCTTATCTGTGTGCTACATGCCTCAAAATATCGGTATACACGAAGGAAAGATTACGCTTAGTCAACCTCAGATTGCCAATAATACAGTGATCACACTTACCGCTTCTAGCTGTCCACAATTTGATGTAGACGAACTTCCTCGCGGTATAGTGAGTCAGCCCTACAACCATACTATCAATGTTACCGGTGGTAAAGCACCATATACATTCGATGTGGTATCGGGTAAACTACCCGAAGGATTGCAGTTGACAGCAGAAGGTACATTCTCGGGAACTCCGACTTATGGTGGATTCTTCACTATCTTAATCAATATTACAGATGCTAATGGCTGTTCGGCACTCTATCATCAATCGCTTTATATTGGTGGAGATGTAGTTGTAGAGTTCCCATTCCAAGAGACTTTCGAGTCTTCTAGTGTGCTACCTATAAGATGGTCGCAACAATATGAAGTAGGCGAAATGGAATGGACGATACAAAGCAGACCCGACAATAGCTACAACTATCCTAAAGATGCAGCCATTGGCAACAATAATGCCTATTTCCAATATAGCGGAACTACCGATAGCAGAGTAACTAAATTGATCTCTTCTCAACTCGATTTGACCGAAGTGGGTGCACCATATCTATCGTTCTGGTTGAGCCAAAGAATGAAGTTGCGCAACCAAGACACCCTTACAGTGTACTATCGCACTAGCATTGCCGCCGAATGGACGCTGTTGCGCAAGTTTGGTGAGAATGTACGCGAATGGGAGAAGTTTGAACTGGAGCTACCCAACCCCTCTGCCGAGTACTTTATTGCCTTCGAGGCCCATAGTGCCAATGGCAATGGTGTAGCGCTAGACGATATCAGCGTATACGCTACCGACGAGTCCGGCATTAGCGGAACTACTGCCAATAATGATATACGCATAGAATATGATGCGTTGGTAGATGATAGATTGAATGTGAGCTGGAACACCACTGCACAGACTATTACAATCATCAACTCTGTAGGCGAAACAGTTTACAGCAAAGCTGGTTTGGCGCAAGAGCAGGCTATCTCCATCTCAACAAGTCAATGGAGCTCGGGTGTCTATATTGTGAAAGTACAATGTGACAACTCTACTCAAGTAGCCCGTTTCATTAAGAAATAAAGCCTAATGGCAACCGCTAGTTTCGGTTGCCACCTCCAAATATTCGGAGTAAGAAAAGGAATATATTTATAAAATCAAGATACAGAGCCAAGGCGCCAATAATGGCTAGCTTTTGGCTCTGTTCGTTATTCTCCATACCGATAAGCGCCTTAATCTTCTGCGTGTCGTAGGCCACAAGACCTGTGAATACCAACACACCCACATAAGAGATGATATAATACAGTGTGGAACTCTTCAAGAAGAAGTTGACCACCGAGGCGATAATTACCCCAATCAGCACCATAAAGAGTAGGTTTCCCCACGAGGATAGGTCTTTCTTGGTGAAGAAGCCATAAAGACTCATCACCAGGAATGTGCCCGCAGTGATAAAAAAGCAGGTGTAAATGGTGGTTTTGGCATAGACCAAGAAGATAAACGAGAAGGTAATTCCCATCACAAACGAGTAGAGCACAAACACCATAGAAGCCGTTTGTAGCGACATCGTATTGATACGTGCCGATAAGTAGATCACCATACCCAATTGTATGATCAGTAAAATCCAAATCCCCGCACGCGATCCCATGATAAGATTCATCACAGCGGGGTTGTTGGAGGCTATATACGCAGTAAGGCCAGTAATAGCAAGAGCTATGCTGAGCCAGAAATACACCTTACGAAAAACCGCCATCTGTAGCGATGTAGTTGTAGAAACAGTATTATCCATAATTCAATTTGTAGAATAGTTTATTATAAGATAACTGTTTCGACGGGTGCTTAGTTCACTAACTGGTTCTGGTTTTTATATTCTGATGGCAACACATTGAACTCCTCTTTAAAATACCGACTGAAATACTTAGGGTTGTTGAATCCTACACTATAGGCAATCTCAGAGATATTTAGCTGACTCTCGCGAAGAAGTTGTGCAGCACGCTTCAGGCGAATCACTCGGATAAACTCTAGAGGAGCTCGACCGGTGATGGCTGTAAGCTTCTTGTATAGATGCACGCGGCTCATCCCCAATTCGTTGCTCAGCTCTTCAACCGAAAGGTCGCTACGGTCTATATTCTTCTCCACATAGTCGATGGCCCGTGCTATCAGCTTTTCATCGAGCGAAGTGATGGTGATATCCTTAGGCTTTGGCTCAATCTGCTTCGTGAATGACTCTTGTCTTTCTTTGCGCATCTCTAAAAGCTTATTGATACGAAGCAGCAATATCTCTAGATTGAATGGTTTGGTGATATAGTCATCGGCTCCGGTTTCCAGCCCCTCTATTTTTTGTTCATCGGCAGTGCGTGCAGTAAGCAAAATCACAGGAATATGAGACGTGCGCATATCATTCTTCACAATGACGCTGAGTTGATTTCCATCCATTTCGGGCATCATCACATCACTGATAATCAAATCGGGCTGCAGGTCGGGAATTAGTTTCCATGCCTCTACACCATTTGTGGCCTCTACTGTTTTGTATTTGGCTTGCAAGCACTCTTTGATAAACGCCCTAAAATCGTTGTTATCATCAACTAGAAGTATTGTTGGTGCATCGTCGGGTGCCATTTCTTCATCCTCTACCGCTCTCAATGTATCTTCAATAGTAGTGGTATAGCTATGCGAATCAGTAGTGGATTCATTCTGCTCCTCTATATAGTCTATCACGGGCAACACCACTACAAATATGCTTCCCTTGCCTTGGGGATTATCTTCCACATGAATTGTTCCACCATGCAGAGTTACGAACTCTTTGGTCATGTGCAGACCAATACCCGTTCCGGTCACACTGTTATCATTGTTGTTCGATTGATAGAAACGCTCAAAGATATGCGCTTTATCCTCATCGCTAACCCCTTTACCGGTATCAATCACTCTTATCTCTAGTTTCTTATCTTGCTGATCTGCTTCTTCTATGAGCCTCATTTGCAAGCTTACGCTACCACCTTCCTCAGTAAACTTGAACGCATTGGAGAGAAGGTTCAGGATAATCTTCTCTAGCTTGTCCATGTCGAACTCGGCCTTTATTGAGCTTTCACACGAGTGGAAAGTCAGGCTGATGTGCTTGCGGTCGGTGAGCTCCATAAACGATTGGCAGATATTGCTCGCAAATGGCACTATATCCTCAACGGTAATAGTAAGATGGTGCTGACTTACATCCTGCTTGCGGAAGTCGAGCAGCTGATTGACAAGGTAGAGTAGTCGGGTAGCATTTCGCTTCACAAGTTCCAGTTTTTTCTTTTGCTCATCGCTATTGCTTTGCTCAATCATCTTCTGTAGTGGAGTGATAATAAGAGTAAGCGGTGTGCGAAATTCGTGACTGATGTTCGTAAAGAATCTCAGCTTCATATCATCTAATTGATGCTTGTGCTCGGCCTCTTGCTTCACTTGCTCTAGGCGGAACTTAGAGCGTTCGTTGCGTAGCACCAACCAGCGCGCCAATAATAGTAGGCCGATGATAACTATACCATAGATGCAGTAAGCCCAACCGGTTTGCCAGAATGGAGGTAAAATGACTACCTCGAGCGAAGCGCACTCTTCGCCCCAGAAACCATCACTATTGGCCGCTTTCACCTTTAGTGTATAGTTACCATAGGGAAGACCCGTGTATCTTACCGAGTGTGTTGCTCCATCTACTTCGTGCCACTTGTTGCTAAACCCTTCTAGTTTATATTGGTAGATGTTTTTTTCGGGTAAGATATAGTTCATCCCCGAGAATGAGATGGTAAAAGCATTTTGGTAATGCTTTAAAGTGATCTTATCTGTTTGGCTAAATGCTTTACTTAGAATCTTATTTCCATTATATACAGAGTCTATCTCAACAGTTTTGTTAAACAGTTTGAGCTCTGTGAAGCTTATTTCAGGAGTCCTATTATTGTACTTGATCGACTCCGGTTGGAATATGTTGTAGCCATTAATCCCACCAATAAGAATCTCGCCTTTAGAAGAGTGTAAGGCCGAACGCATATTAAACTCTCTATCCTGCAAGCCATCTGCTTCGTCGTAATTGTTGAATGTAAACCTGTGCTCTATATTCTTGTTATCTGTTTGCACAGTGATGTTGGATATACCGTTGGATGTGGTAACCCACATTGTCTTGTTATTGTCTTCTACAATGGCATTCACGATATTGTTGACTAGTCCTTCATTCGTAGTCAATACAATGATTTTGTCGCTTCTTGGATCTAAAATTGAGATGCCTCTCACAGTAGCTATCCATATCAATCCTCGGCTATCCTCGAATACCTGATTGATGTTTTGGTTAGAGAACTCCTTTGTATTGGCACGGTTGCCGTATAGGTTTTCGAATACTCCAGTTTTGGGGTGATAGACTGCCAACCCAAAGGAGGTGCCTATATATATCGTACCATCCTTAGCAACGCATAGAGAAGAGATATAACTATTCTCCACTTTATTGTGGTAAGAGGTGAACTCCTTGGTGGTGGGGTTGAACATTTGTACCCCGTTACCCAGAGTACCAATCCACAAATTGCCATTCCTATCCTCCTTAATGTCCCAGATTTTATCGTTGGCTATCGAATTAGGATTATTGGCTTGGTGTTTATAGTGACCAAAGCGTTTGCCGTCAAAGTAGTTGAGTCCTCCCAGGTAGGTACCTATCCAAAGAGTGCCATCTTTAGCGCTATGCAGACTCACAATAACATCACTCGATATAGAGTGAGGATCGTTGGGGTTGTGCTTAAAGAGAGTCTTCTTGCCCGTTTTACGGTCGATATGAACCAATCCGCTTCCATTGGTTCCCAGCCAGAAATCTCCATTCTTATCTTCTTCTATGATGGTTATGTCGCAATCGAAGTTGGGTATATTCTTGAACTCTCCAAGATGATCTACGGCAAACTTAAATACAGACTCGTTGTAGTAGGAGATTCCTTTTTTGTATGTTCCAGCCCATACTATACCAAGGTCGTCACAATAGACGCTGTTGATGCTATTGTAGGCAATACTTCTTTCGTCGGCAATGTCGTTCAGTAGATTCTCTACTTGATCTGTTCCTTTCTTGATGATGTTAATGCCTCCGTGGTCGGTAGCTATCCATATGTTGCCACTTTGATCTTGTGTGATGCCTTGCACTACACTGCTTTTAAGATATATGTTAGAGTGACCTTGCTTTCTATTATTCAACAGTTCCCATTTGTTTGCTTTTTGGGAGTACCACCACACACCCGCAGCATCTTTCGAGTAAATCCACCAGTCACTGTCGCGATCAATGAAGATCGTGTACTTCTCTGATATTAACGGTTGATGAGTGGAGATATAGTTCTCCAAACGTTGTTTTTGGGGATTGTTATTGTCTGCAATAATCAGCTCACCATTGTTGAATAAGAATAAAACAGTGCTATCTTTTACATTGATGCTAGTGATATTGCCGGTATTATTGATTGGGAATAGTAGAACCGTGGCATCCTTGGGCTGATATTTGTACACACCTTTTTCTGGGGCATAAGACCAAATATTCTTCTCATTATCGATGAATATCTTTCTTGCTCCTTCGTTGATACCTAGTTTTTTTAGCTCTTCGTTAGCGTCTCTGATGAACGTTTCCTTTTGAGGTAGATAGATGCAATAGCCCGACCCTGTGCCAATCCATAGATTGCCATGAATATCTTCCTCAATGCTTTGTATATAGTTGTCGGTTAAAGAGGTAGGAACTTTCTCGTCCTTGTGGAATACTTTGTAGTTGTAGCCATCGTATCGGTTGAGGCCGCCACCAGCTGTGCCGAACCACATAAATCCACGACTATCTTTGAAGATGGTTGTAATCTGGCTATGCGATAAGCCATCTTTCGTCTCTATATGTTTGAACATATAGTTTTCCTCTGCACGAATAGTGCTACTCGTGCAGAGGAATGTTAGCAATAGTATAAGTAATTGGTGTGTTTTCATTATTAGATCAGGTGTATTTGTAAGGTTACTCTATGTGCTAACTGTTATTGCAGTGCGGATAGTCTATTGTGTAGTGCAATCCGCGGCTCTCTTTTCTTTCCATGGCTTGCCTCATTACAAGGTAGCCAACGTTGATCATATTACGAAGTTCACAGATCTCTTTCGTAGCATCGCTGCGTTTGAAAAGATCCTCCGTCTCCTCGTAAAGTAAGTCTAGACGTTCCCATGCACGTTTTAGGCGAAGATCACTGCGCACAATGCCTACATAGGCACTCATGATTTGGTTCACCTCCTTCATGCTTTGGGTAATCAATATCATCTCTTCCGACTCGTGTGTGCCTTCGGCATTCCATTCGGGTATGTTGGTATTGAATGTATAGTTGTCGATATGTTCCAATGAATGTTTGGCTGCTGCATCGGCATAGACCACGGCCTCGATCAGTGAGTTAGAAGCTAGTCGGTTTCCACCATGAAGCCCTGTACACGAACATTCGCCCACAGCATATAGGCCTTCGATAGACGACTGTGCGTTGAGATCTACAAGGATACCGCCACAAAGGTAATGTGCAGCTGGTGCTACAGGTATGTACTCTTTGGTGATATCGATGCCAAGGCTAAGACACTTTTCATAGATATTTGGGAAGTGATATTTAGTCTCTTCAGGGTCTTTGTGTGTCACATCTAAATAGACATGGTCGTCGCCTCGCGTCTTCATCTCGTTGTCGATGGCACGAGCCACAATGTCGCGAGGAGCTAGAGAAAGGCGTTCGTCGTACTTCTGCATAAACTCTTTGCCATCCATGGTACGAAGTACACCGCCATAGCCGCGCATTGCTTCTGTGATGAGGAACGAAGGGCGATCGCCCGGGTTGAAAAGGGCTGTGGGGTGGAACTGAACAAACTCCATATCCTTCACCGTACCTTTGGCACGATAGACCATAGCAATACCGTCGCCGGTAGCTACTAGTGGGTTGGTGGTAGTTTGATAGATTGCACCCACGCCACCTGTAGCCATCAAGGTGATTTTAGCAAGATAAGTATCTACCTTACCTGTAGCAGGGTCTAGGATATAGGCACCATAACATTTGATATCAGGAGTTTGGCGGGTCACAGTGATGCCCAAATGGTGTTGTGTCAAGATCTCTACAGCAAACTGATTCTCTATCACTGTGATGTTGGGGTGCTTCTTTACTGCAGCAATCAAGCTGTCTTGAATCTCGGCGCCCGTATTGTCTTTGTGGTGGAGGATACGGAATTCAGAGTGACCACCTTCGCGGTGCAGGTCGAACTCGCCATTCTCGTTCTTGTCGAAGTTTACTCCCCAATCAATTAATTCTTGTATTTGTGCAGGTGCTTCGCGCACCACTTTTTCCACAGCCTTGCGGTCGCTGATCCAGTCGCCGGCAATCATAGTATCTTCGATGTGTTTCTCGAAGTTGTCTACCAGCATATTGGTTACCGATGCCACACCCCCTTGTGCAAAGTAGGTATTGGCCTCTTCCAGCGAACTCTTACAAATCAAGGCTACAGTTCCTTTGTTTGCCACTTTCAAGGCAAAGCTCATTCCAGCTATTCCCGAGCCGATAACGAGGAAGTCGTATTTTTTAACCATAAGATATAAGTTTCTGTGGCAAAACTACAAAAATAGTCTGTTCTATGTTACAGTTTGTTGATATAAATTAATAAAAGCTTTACCTTAGCAGCAAAAATAGTCGATATGGATCGTATCTTTCGTGCGCGCATAGCTTTTTATCAATACTTACTGTTGATTGTATTTGCTGCTACAGCCTTTGTTTTTCTGTGGTTTAAGTACATTTTGGCAGCTGTTGTTCTTGTGATTTTGCTCCTTATCGTTATTGAGAAGATTATACATACCACTTATACGGTGACCAAGGACAATGAGCTTGTCATTTATAGAGGTCGATTTAGCCGTAAATTTACTCTACCTATTTCGCAAATCACTGCACTACGTCGGGGGCATTCTATGAAAATTGGAAGCTTTTCGGTAACCAATTATATCCTCGTGGAGTATGGCGAAAACCGCTTTGTATCGGTAATGCCCATCAAAGAAGATGAGTTCGTGCAGCTCATCGATAAGCGTCTCAATTCCACTCCAAAATCTTCTAAATGATGTTCTAAAATAGCTACTATTCGCTAGCTATAGTTCACTATCTTTTCTATATTTGCCATTGAGGATGTTCTTCTCGATAGAACCTCTGTATCTAACATCTAATCCTAACCAATGTAAATATATTATGAAATACCAATTGATAGTAATAGGTGGTGGACCGGCAGGATATACTGCTGCTGAGATAGCCGCTAAAGCAGGTTTAAAAGTATTGCTCATCGAGCGCTGCAACCTCGGTGGAGTGTGCCTAAATGAGGGCTGTATCCCTACTAAAACCCTTCTTTATTCGGCCAAAACACTAGACAATGCACGCTTTGCAGCGAAGTATGGTGTGACTGTAGGTGATGCTTCAATAGACTTACCCAAGGTGGTTTCGCGTAAGAATAAAGTGGTGCGCAAGCTAGTGCTGGGAATTAAAGCTAAGTTGGCCAATGCGGGTGTCACCGTGTTGCAGGCCGAAGCCTATATAGTAGATAGTCACCACGTGAGGTGTGACAAAGAGGTGTATCAGTGCGACAAACTGCTAGCCTGTACCGGTTCAGAGACTATTATCCCCTCCATAGAAGGCATTCAGAATATAGATTATTGGACGCATCGCGAAGCACTGAATTGCAGTGAAGCGCCAGCCACGATGGTGGTTGTAGGTGGAGGAGTTATCGGTATGGAGTTTGCCGCCTACTTCAATAGCCTTGGCACCAAGGTGACTGTTATCGAGATGCAAAACGAGATATTGGGAGGTATGGATAGCGAACTATCGGCTCTGCTTCGTGCCGACTATACAAAGAAAGGGGTGAAATTCCTGCTAAATACATCTGTCACCGCCTTGTCACAAGACGAAGAAGGTATCACTGTGACCTATAAGTGTGGCGATGCAGTAGAGCATCTTGCAGTAGACAAACTGCTGATGAGTGTAGGTCGACGACCCGTTAACCAAGGCTTTGGATTGGAAAATTTAGGTTTGAAACTCACCGAACGTGGACATCCGGAAGTCGATGCGCAGATGCAAAGCTCTCAGGCCGGTGTATATATATGTGGCGATCTTACAGGGTTCTCTCTGTTGGCTCATACTGCTGTGCGCGAGGCCGAGGTAGCTGTCAACCATATATTAGGAAGAACTGATGAGATGAGCTATAGAGCCATACCCGGAGTGGTCTACACCAATCCCGAATTTGCGGGAGTAGGAGCTACCGAGGAATCGCTTACTGCCAAAGGCATCGCCTACAAAACTATTAAAATACCGATGGCTTTCTCGGGGCGCTTTGTGGCAGAGAATGAAGGTGTGAATGGTGTGTGCAAGCTTCTGCTAGCCGAGGATACTACCGTGTTGGGTGCTCATGTCTTGGGCAATCCGGCTTCCGAAATTATCACCCTTGCAGGGATGGCCATCGAACAGCGGCTCACCGCTCATCAGTGGATGCGTATCGTGGTGCCTCACCCCACTGTGGGCGAGATCTTCCGCGAGGCTTTGGCTTCCATCTAAGCACCTATAAACCGGCATACAACCAGCCGACACCAAGCACAACCCTCTTCTAAAAAGAAAATAATTGCTCTTGGTGTCGGCTTTCTTTTTGAATAAGCGTAATTTTGTTGCAGTTCAATTATTAAACCCTATTGCAACGATGAATCGTTTGTTACTCTCTCTTTTTCTCTTCTCCGTGCTTCCTCTTTGTGGACAATCTCTGCTTACCGAGGAGCTGGATAAGTTGATAGCGGCACTTCCCGAAGGTTCGGAAGTGGGTGTATCTATCTACGACCTTACCGACAAGAAGTCGCTTTTCACCTATAACGTTAATAAATTGTCCCGTCCGGCATCTACCATGAAGTTGGCCACGGGCATTGCAACCTTGGCCCGCAAGGATAGAGATGTGCCTTTCAGCACCGAGGTATGGTATCAAGGCACGGTAGCCAACGATACACTCTTTGGCGATTTATATGTGGTGGGTGGTTTCGACCCTGAGTTCGAAGAGGAGGGGATGCGAACTCTAGTGAGTAGTGTGGTGCAGCAGCCCTTCCGTGTCATTGCCGGAAGGATTTATGGCGATGTGTCGATGAAAGACTCTCTTTATTGGGGGCAAGGTTGGGCATGGGACGATACGCCAGAAGCCTATCAGCCCTATCTTTCTCCGTTGATGTACAGCAAAGGAACTGTCACAGTGACGGCTACTCCCGCTAATGTTATAGGCGATACGGCTCAACTGTTTGTCTATCCACCTTCTTCTTATTATACCGTAGAGAATATGAGTCGGACTAAAACATCCTCGGCAGGTCGATTTAAAGTAGACCGCAACTGGTTGGACAATGGCAATATGATCACGGTAAAGGGGAATGTAGATCGATCGTCGGGGCGCGAAATCAACGTTTACTCGTCGCAAGACTTCTTTATGCACACATTTGTGGAGCGATTGGCAGCACAAGGCGTGGTGGCCGACTCAGTTTATGCCTTCGGCGAACTGCTTCCGGATAGCACAGAAGTACTTATAGGTAGATTCGAAACTCCTACGCAGCGCGTGTTGGAGCAGATGATGAAAGAGAGTGATAACCTCTATGCTGAGGCTTTGCTTTACCGACTAGCTGCCAGAAGCACCGATAAAAAGAGGTTGACAGCCCAAGATGGTACGAAAGAGATAGCCGGATTGCTGCGCCGACTGGGCTACAAGAGTGAGCAGTTTAGGGTAGTCGATGGTTCCGGACTCTCGAACTACAACTATCTGACGCCTGCTATGTTGCTCGATTTGTTGAAGTTTGCCTATAGTGATAATGATATTTTTCTTCCCCTCTACAAGACATTGCCCGTATCGGGAGTGGATGGTACCTTGAAGCATCGCATGAAACAGACGGCTGCCCATCGCAATGTGCATGCCAAGACAGGATCGTTCACAGGTATCAACTGCCTCGCAGGATACACGCAGACGGCCGATGGTCACGACATTGCTTTTGTGATAATGAATCAGAATGTATTGCAGCCCATTAAAGCGCGAGAGTTTCAGAATAAAGTGTGCGAGTTGATTTGCAAATATGCGGAGTAGTTGGGGTAGGGGCAAAAAAAAAGGAGTCACGCCTGACTCCAACCTTTGTTAACCTTAAATCTAATACTATGAAAAACACAGTGCAAATATATGGCTGTGTGCGCAAACAGACAAATTTTAGTGTAAAAATCACACCTTCTATAACATTGATTAGCAATACGGTAGAATTTATTCACACTTATACACAATTGTAAGGCTCATTACGTCATGAGCTGAGGAGTAAAGGTTGAATTATAGCCCTTTAAAGAGGGGTTTGGTGAGTAGCCCTTGCCAGCTCGGTGAGTAGCTGTGGTCTGCTCGGTGGCAACAGCTTGCCACCACGGTGGGTAGCCCTTGCCAGTAAACGGGGTTTTAGGGGGTGTATTTAGGTGACCGAATTGGCTGATAATGAGTAGTTAATCTACAAGAGGAGAAATCATAGCTCAATTTAGGGCAAAAAAAAAGGAGTCACGCCTGACTCCAACCTTTGTTAACCTTAAATCTAATACTATGAAAAACACAGTACAAAGGTAGCGATTGTTTGCTAATCTGCAAATTTAGTCAGTGGAATCTACTGTTTTATAACATAAATTATAAATTGCAATACTTTTGTTTTCTTTTTGTAATATTTCTATAACTCATTTTAAAGGTTCTGATAGTATGCAATTAGTTGGTGTGCGAAGTATCAAGATTGCACTAAAAGCTCTATCTTTGTTGGTTCAATGACGTTGAATGTCTAACAATTAAAGCGACTAATGATGGTGAATGCCAATGATATAGAGATGACCCCTATGATGAGACAGTTTGTGGATCTAAAGTCCAAACACCCCGATGCGGTGATGCTGTTTCGTTGTGGCGACTTTTACGAAACCTACTCCACAGATGCTATTATAGCTTCCGAAATATTGGGTATCACGTTGACAAAACGTGCCAATGGAAAAGGAAAGACTATCGAAATGGCAGGATTTCCCCATCATGCGTTAGACACCTATCTACCCAAGCTGATACGTGCCGGCAAGCGTGTAGCTATTTGCGACCAACTCGAAGATCCCAAAACGACTAAGAAATTGGTGAAGCGTGGCATCACCGAGCTAGTTACCCCGGGGGTTTCAATCAATGACAATGTGCTGAACTATAAGGAGAACAACTTCTTGGCTGCTGTGCATTTCGCTAAAAACAGTTGTGGTATCGCCTTTCTTGATATCTCTACGGGTGAGTTTCTTACCGCTGAGGGACCTTTTGACTATATCGACAAACTGCTGAATAACTTCGCCCCTAAAGAGGTGCTTTACGAGCGCACCAAAAAACTGATGTTCGAAGGCAACTTTGGTTCTCGCTTTTTTACTTTCGAGCTCGAAGACTGGGTGTTCACCGAAAGTAGTGCGCGCGACAAGTTGCTGAAACATTTCGAAACTAAGAACTTAAAAGGCTTTGGTGTAGAGCAATTGCGCAACGGAGTAATTGCCGCTGGTGCCATCTTGCAATATCTGGAGATGACCCAACACAATCAAATTGGGCATATCACCTCCTTGGCACGTATCGAAGAAGACAAGTTTGTGCGACTAGATAAGTTTACTGTACGCAGTCTAGAGCTGATTGGCAGTATGAACGAAGGCGGATCTAGCCTGATGGAAGTGATGGACAAAACCATCAGCCCGATGGGGGCACGTCTGCTAAAACGTTGGATGGTATTTCCATTAAAAGAAGAGAAGCTGATCAACGATCGCTTAAACGTGGTCGAATATTTCTTTAAGGATCCGGAGTTTCGCGATCTGATGGAAGAACAGCTGCAACGTATCGGCGACCTCGAGCGTATCCTCTCAAAAGTGGCCGTAGGTCGTGTTTCGCCGCGCGAAGTGGTGCAGCTCAAAATAGCTTTGCAGGCCATCGAGCCCATCAAGGAAGCTTGTTTGCAGGCCGATAATGCCAGCTTGAACCGCATTGGCGAGCAGCTCAACCTTTGTGCCTCTATCCGCGACCGCATCGACAAAGAGGTGAACAATGACCCTCCGTTGCTCATCAACAAAGGGGGAGTGATCAAGTCGGGCATCAACGAAGAGTTGGACGAGTTGCGTCGTATTGCCTATTCGGGTAAGGACTATCTGCTACAAATTCAGCAACGCGAAAGTGAGTTGACTGGCATTCCTAGCTTGAAAATCGCCTTCAACAGTGTGTTTGGTTACTACATTGAGGTGCGCAACATTCACAAGGACAAAGTGCCACAAGAGTGGATCAGAAAGCAAACCCTTGTCAATGCCGAGCGATACATCACGCAAGAACTCAAAGAATACGAAGAAAAAATATTGGGTGCCGAAGATAAGATTCTATCACTCGAAACCCGCCTGTACAACGAGCTGGTGCAAGCTTTGGCCGAGTTTATCCCTGCCATCCAGATCAATGCCAACCAGATAGCTCGTGTAGACTGCTTATTGTCGTTTGCCAATGTAGCACGTATCAACAAATACATCCGTCCACAAATCTCTGACGACGATGTGCTGGACATTCGCCAAGGCCGACACCCAGTGATTGAGCGTCAGCTCCCTATCGGCGAAAAATATGTGGCCAACGATGTGATGCTCGACTCTGAGAGTCAGCAGATCATCATCATCACCGGTCCCAATATGGCCGGTAAGTCGGCATTGCTGCGTCAAACTGCCCTTATCACGCTGTTGGCACAAGTCGGCTCATTCGTGCCGGCTGAGAGTGCCCATATCGGTCTGGTCGATAAGATATTCACCCGCGTAGGGGCAAGCGACAACATATCGGTAGGCGAGTCAACCTTTATGGTGGAGATGAACGAAGCGTCCGATATCCTGAACAACCTATCACCAAGGAGTTTAGTGCTGTTCGACGAGTTAGGTCGTGGTACTTCTACCTACGACGGTATCTCTATCGCTTGGTCCATCGTGGAGTATATCCACGAACACCCCAAAGCACGTGCTCGCACGCTATTCGCTACCCACTATCATGAGCTCAACGAGATGGAGAAATCGTTCAAGCGCATCAAAAATTTCAATGTGTCGGTGAAAGAGGTAGAAAACAAAGTGATTTTCCTACGCAAGCTAGTAGCAGGAGGTAGCGAACACTCGTTTGGTATCCACGTAGCCAAGATGGCCGGTATGCCAAAGAGCATCGTGAAGCGCAGCAACGAGATATTGAAGCAGCTAGAGACCGATAACCGCCAACAAGGTGTGGGTGGCAAGCCATTGGCCGATGTTAGTGAGCATCGCGAAGGCATGCAGCTCAGCTTCTTCCAACTCGACGACCCCGTGCTTTGTCAGATCCGTGACGAGATACTTCACTTGGATATCAACAACTTGACTCCTATCGAGGCGCTGAATAAGTTGAGTGATATAAAGAAGATTGTGAAGGGGAAGTAACTATTGCTGCAACTTACCGGCTTAAGCCAAAGAAAGTGACTAAAATATAGTAATAGTACGAACAAAAAATAGGTTTCATTCGTATTATTACTATATTTGTGATGTAATTAAGTCCGAAATGTCATGAGTTACAAATCGCTTAAAGAGGTTGTAACTACAGCATTTTGAGGCAAGCGGGGCTAAAATAGCCCCTGCCTCTTTTGTTTCACTTTAAAAGCATTGATATGAAAAAGGTTGAGGTAATTGTGGAACACGCAGGCAAGAATTTGAGTGCGTATATCGAAGGTGCTCCTATCATTACAGTGGGTAATGACATGAGAGAACTGGAAGATAACATGAAGGAAGCTATTGAACTCTACTTAGAGGACAATGCCAACCCTTGTGAATTGCTTTCTGGTGAGTTTGAACTGAAGTTCAAAATTGATGCTGCCACTTTTATAAACTACTACAGCGGTATTTTCACCAAAGCTGCATTGAGTCGTATCACCGGCATTAACGAACGCCAGTTGTGGCACTATGCCGCCGGTGTGCATAAGCCACGAAAAAAACAATTGGAAAAGATTCAGAACGGTATTCAATCTCTTACTAAGGAGTTGTCTGCAATCAATTTGGTGTAGTTTGTCTGACTACTTTGCAGTTTCTTTTTTGATATGTATGATAATATTTGCAAAAGTTCTACTCAGGACTGCGCAATAGCGTGAATAAAAGTCTAATGTTTTCACCATACAATTATATTCCCTATCTTTGTGCCTGAAATAGAGAGCTAAAGCCTCTCTAGTATCAATTAACAATCAGATAATTACAAAAGAACTTTATAGATATTTATGGCATTACAATGTGGCATAGTCGGACTCCCTAACGTGGGTAAGTCGACACTTTTCAACTGCTTGTCGAACGCTAAAGCGCAGGCGGCTAATTTTCCTTTCTGTACCATCGAACCTAACGTAGGTGTAATCACTGTACCCGATGAGCGTCTTACTAAACTTTCTGAGCTTGTGAATCCACAGCGTGTGCAACCTACTACTGTAGAGATTGTAGACATCGCCGGATTGGTGAAAGGTGCGAGCAAGGGCGAAGGTCTGGGCAACAAATTCTTGGCAAATATCCGCGAAACAGATGCTATCTTGCACGTACTTCGTTGCTTTGATGACGAGAACGTGACGCACGTTGACGGTAGCGTGAACCCTGTGCGCGACAAGGAAATCATCGACTACGAACTACAGTTGAAAGACCTAGAAACTGTTGACGCTCGTATCCAAAAGGTGCAAAAGCAAGCGCAAACTGGTGGTGACAAGGTGGCTAAGATGACTTACGATATCTTGATTAAATACAAAGAGGCTTTGGAGCAAGGTAAATCGGCTCGTACAGTTACTTTTGACTCGAAAGACGAACAAAAGGTGGCTCGCGAATTGTTCTTGTTGACTTCTAAGCCCGTGATGTATGTGTGCAACGTTGACGAATCGAGTGCTGTAAATGGCAACAAGTATGTAGAAATGGTGCGCGAGGCTACTAAAGACGAAGACGCTGAAATCCTAGTATTGGCTGTAAAGACTGAGTCGGATATCGCTGAGCTAGAGACTTACGAAGACCGTCAAATGTTCCTCGAAGAGGTAGGTTTGGAAGAGTCGGGAGTATCTCGTTTGATTCGTTCGGCTTATGCATTGCTTAACCTCGAGACTTACTTTACTGCAGGTGTACAAGAGGTGCGTGCTTGGACTTACGAAAAGGGATGGAAAGCTCCACAATGTGCGGGTGTTATCCACACCGACTTCGAAAAAGGATTTATCCGTGCCGAAGTTATCAAATACGAAGACTTTATCAGTTATGGCTCTGAGGCTGCTGTGAAAGAAGCGGGTAAACTTAGCGTGGAAGGTAAAGAGTACATCGTGCAAGACGGCGACATTATGCATTTCCGTTTCAACGTATAATCATAAACTGCGAGACACGCCACTGCCCATCGGGTCAGCGTCGTGTCTCTCTTTTTTTATAATAAACACAACCTTTTATGAACACACTTATGTATATCAACTGGAATCCGAATGTTGAGCTCTTCAACCTATTTGGGATTTCTGTACGCTATTATGGCTTGCTTTGGTGTATTGGTTTGGCATTTGCCTATTATATCGTGCAATGGCAATACCGCGATAAGCATCTCTCTGAGAAGACGTTCGAACCCCTGTTTTTCTACTGCTTCTTCGGTATCATTATTGGTGCTCGTTTGGGTCACTGTCTATTTTATCAGCCAGACTACTATTTAGCTCATCCGGTAGAGATGATATTGCCTATTAAGTTTCTTCCTGGAGGTGGATGGAAGTTCACCGGATACGAAGGGTTGGCTAGTCATGGGGGGACATTAGGGTTGATGATTTCGCTCTACCTGTATTGTCGTAAGATGAAGATGAACTATATCGATGTGGTGGATATGATAGCCTTGGCTACGCCTGTCACAGCCGGTTTTATTCGTCTAGCCAACTTGATGAACTCTGAGATCATCGGTCTGCCTACCACCATGCCTTGGGGTTTTGTGTTCGAGAATGTAGATATGCAACCCCGCCATCCAGCACAGCTCTACGAAGCGCTGTTCTACTTCGCACTGTTCTTTGTGATGTTCTACTTATATAAGCGTCGTGCGCAACAGTTGCATCGTGGCTTTATGTTTGGTATGTGTATCGGCTTCATCTTCTTGTTCCGCATCTTTGTAGAGTTTATCAAGGAGAACCAAGTACCTTTCGAAGAGCAAATGACTTTCAATATGGGACAATGGTTGAGCGTGCCATTCGTAATAGCTGGTTTCTACTTTATGTTCTTCTATCAGCGCAATGTGCCTTTGTTAGGCAAGGGTAAGACAAAATAATATCCTCAGACAGATATATACGACAATGGGTTGAATCGGCTTAGTGCAGATTCAACCCATTGTTTTTTCTTTTCTATGGGGTACCTTACTCCTTCTTATCAGATTGATATTCCAATATATCTCCCGGTTGGCACTCTAGTACCTCGCATATAGCCTCGAGGGTAGAGAAACGGATAGCCTTGGCTTTCCCGTTTTTAAGTATGGAGAGGTTGGCAGGAGTGATGTCAACGCGTTCGGCTAGTTCGCCTAGCGAAATCTTTCGTCGAGCCATCATAATATCTAAGTTTACTACAATTGCCATAATATGTTGGGGGTGGATTGGGGGGTTAAATAGTGAGATCTTGTTCTTCTTGTAGGCGTAGACCCATAGCAAATGCTTCGGCTACAATCAACGATATAATGCCCAAGATCAGTGTTATATAAGAGACCTCGTTGTACAATAGGAGCTTGTATCCTGGTGTTGAGAACAGTTGCTCAATCGTTTTAGCATCAGCGATAATGTTGACAAGCGAGCAGAGGAATCCTGCTACCAATATCCAGCCTAGCTGTCGCAACAATCGTACATTATCCCAACAGAATATATAGGATTTATTCACTCGGGTAACAATGCGTATAAACCAGATGATACTTAAAATGACAGCAATCTGCGTCAAAAGATAGAATATGAATTGCAGTGCATAAGGGCTATCGCTTTCCTCGTCTAGTATAATAACCATTCCATGATTGTGAGCCGGTACATGTTTCCCACTCTTCTCATTATAGATAGAATCGGTGGTTTTAGCGTAGTTATTGGGCATCAATGCCACACCAAACATGGTGTTACCTTCCATCTTAAATTCAGTATTCGTCTCGGCGGTTTTCCATCCTTCGCGTATTCCGTCTATAAATGGACCGCTACTGTAAACTAGCGATTGAGAAACATAGACCCCAAGTACTATCATTACTAAGGCGCAAAGTATGTTTAGTTTTCTTTTCATCAGTTCTGTAGTATATTAGTTTCTTCGTTTAATGTAGTTTTCTGCCAATCTATCGCTTTAGTTTTGCGGTCTATTGCTTTCCAGCATAGAGCAAAGATGATGCCTGCAACCAAGGCTGAAGCAAATATTACCCCAACAGAGAGAAAATCATCTAGTGTCTCTATCTCCGAGTAATTCTTCGTGATATAGACCGCAATACTGTTGTTTAGGATGTGCATCACGCAGCAAGGTATAATGTTGTCTGTTTTATAGTAGACCCAAGCAAAGACTATTCCCATTAAAAAAGCCGGTATTATCTGAGCTGGGTTGATGTGAAATAGACCAAAGATGGCGGCTGATATTAAGATACCTTTCCAAGGCGAATAAGTCTTGAGTAATATTCGCGTGATGGCACCTCTAAATACAAGTTCTTCTACTATGGGTGCTACTACGGCTACACAAAGTATCCCTGTCCAGCTGCCGAAAATAATGTCGTATTTATCTTCTAGAAGATCGGGAATCCATTGGGTGTAGTTGGTGAATACATTGAGCATCCATATACCTGCTAGCATCATCAGAACTGAAAGAAGATAATTGCTAGCTTTCACATGCCCCTCTGTCATTTGGCTGCTATTGAAATAACCCTTACGCCATAGATATAGCGTGATAAGCGCCATGCCAAGGTATTGGCCGGATAGTAGAATTGTGGCTTCGGGCAGGTTATTATCGTAAACACCGGTAGTAATCTTAATGATCAGGGCGTAGATAAACGATAAGAAGCCAATAACCAGTGGCGCAATTATTTGTAAAAGAAAGAAGTAGAAAAGGAGAATCTTTAATGCCTGCTTCATTACTCTGCAAATAAGATAGTAGATGCCGACACTTGTCTGTTACTGTCGATATTTTCTCTGATTTCGGTCTTGGTAGTTTGACGTTTTGCTGTTGATTTGCTTGTAGTACTAGGTATTAATAGTCCACAAATTAATGTAGCTAGCATAGTTATAGCTGCAATTAGTAGCGAAATGCTTAAAACAGGAAGTCTCATACGCGATTTTCTTTAAGGATTATATATATTCTTTTATCGTTAAAAGATATGCAAAGGAAGAAATAAAAATCTAACAACCAAAGGAAAACGATAATTATTTATCGAAAAACGATATATTTATTCTGTTCTACAATAGATGCTACTTGGATAAGCTCAAAATATTAAGCCCAACTTCCGAGGTGAAAACTACTCGGAAGTTGGGCTTAACATATATATAAGTATAGAAGACTACTCTTCCATCTTCTCAATCTTGCGGTGGCGTTGAATGAAATAGCTCACGATAAGCGCAATAGAACCCAATGCCCAGATGGCAAATGCAATATAGGCTATTGCTTCTGTGGTATGCACACTCTTAGGGTCGAAAGTCATCACAATAGTGTGATTTCCTGCCGGTACATACATGGCACGTAAGATATAATCCGCTCTAGCGATGGGCGCAGGTGTGCCATCGATAGTGGCTTGCCAATCGGGATAGTAGATCTCTGAGAAGACTACCACACCGCCTGTAGCCGATGAGGTTTCGTACACGAGTTGATTGGGTGCATATGAGGTCAATCTTACCGATGAAGTAGAATCGCTACCTAGTGTAGCACCTTTTAGTGCTTCCTCGAAACGTTTGTCTACCACAGCCGTATAGCGTGGATCCACTTGGCCTATGCCATCCATCTCTTCGTTAGCATTGGCTACATACTCTACTTGATCTACAAACCATGCATTGCCGTAGGCATAGGGGTTGGGGATAGGTGCAGTGTTGCCTTGTCTGTCAATAGGAAGAATGAAATACTTCGTATTAAGCATGTTCAACACATCAAAGGCGGCTGGGTTTACCGCTTCCATATCGCCTTGTGCGCCGGCTATCTCTTGGTAAGCGGCGTTCATTTGTGGGGCGATGTAGTGTTCAATCATCTCTTGATAGCGACGAAGCTTGGCTGCGTGGTAGCCACCAACGCTCTTGTGCCAGTAAGAGGTATTGTTCTCGTTGAAGGTACTAGTAGCTAGGTTGATGACACGGTAGTCTAGTGCATCATCTTGCAGTATCTCTTTATCAGTAGCCGTTTGGCGGAAAGTGTTGATCTGAGTCGATTGGGGTATAAACTGGCTATCATTGAGGTAGCGTTTGTTTACAGCCCACATCTCTACGCCACACAATATCAATATGCCGGCAATGGTGTACATAGGGGCTAGCTTCTTGCGCAGATAGAGCTCGATAAAGGCATAGCCCACCAATACGATGAGGAGTGTCTTCCAAGCATCCGAAGATACTAAAGCCATACGCATCTCTTGTAAACTGCTAACTAGTGAACCTAGATACTCTTTAGGGATGCCGCTTTCTAGCGCAGCCAGTTCGTTGGCAGGGATAAACGACGGTACAAGTATGCTTGGTGCAAGGGCAAGCACTAAGGCTGTACCGGCTGTAATCACAAAACTGGTGATGTAGCCGGCTGGCTTTTTGCGTAGTTGCTCGGGGTTGCTAAGTATCTCTTTTAGAGCAAAGATAGCCAGCAACGGAATGGTAAATTCGGCGATAACAAGTATTGACGATACGGCTCTAAACTTGTTGTACATCGGCACGTAGTCGATAAAGAAGTCGGTAAGCGGCATAAAGTTCTTTCCCCACGATAGTAGGATGGAGAAGATAGTGGCACTAACCAAAGCCCATTTCATAGGCCCTTTCACGATGAAGCAACCCAGGATGAACAGCGCCATCACGAAAGCTCCCACATAGACAGGGCCAGAGGTCATAGGTTGGTCGCCAAAGTATTGGGTCAATTGGTTGTAGATGCCGGCACTTGTAAAGTTAGGATCAGCCTTCTTCATAGCTGTTTCGCTTTGCGATAGGGGTACAGAGGCACCACCGCGGATATTGGGAATCCATAGCGACATGGTTTCGCCAATGCCATAGCTCCACTGTGTGATGTAGTCGCGATCTAGCCCGCTACTAGTCTGAGCGGCTTTAGCTCCCTCGTGAACCAGTTCGGTAGGCGCACGCATAGTGTGCTTGCTATACTCGTAAGTATGGTATAGATTGGAAAGATTCACTGCGATACCCACTAAAGCAGCTACTATTAGTACTCCGGAAGCCTTGAAGAAAGCAGGGAGTTCTTTGTTGCGGTAGGCTTCCACAAAGAAAGCAATCACCATTGCTAGGATGACAAACAAGAAGTAGTAGGTCATCTGTATGTGGTTCGATAGTATCTGAAGTGCCAAGAAGAGGGCGGTAATCACACCTCCAAGAAGATACTTCTTGCGGTAGGCTAGTACGATACCCGCTATTGTGGGTGGTATGTAGGCCAGCGTGATAAACTTCCAGATATGTCCGGCCGATATCAAGATGTAGAAGTAGGAGGAAAAGCCCCACAAGACACCTCCTAAGCCCGATAGCCAGGGGGAGAACCCAAAGGCTCGCAACAGGATGTAGAATCCGAACATCATAATGAACGTCAGCCATACATACTTGGGCAAAAACAAGTGGTAGACTTTCTCGGCTGTGCGAAGCGACTCGGTAGAGTCGTAGCTAGGCGAGATTTGATAGGTTGGCATCCCACCAAACAGTGAGTTGGTCCAACGGCTACGTTCACCTGTCTGCTCTCTATAGGCATGAACCTCTTGGCCGGCTCCGGCACCTGCCACAGTGTCGTGCTGAAACAATGCGCGGTCTTCGATGACTGCCGGAAAGAAATAGGCAAACGAAAGAATGATAAATGCCAGTATGGCAACAAAGTCGGGTATGAACTTTTTCATTTCGATGATGTGTCGGGTTTATTGATAAAAACAACGGTTTGCAGTTGTGCTCACTGTAGTAGCCCCTGCAAACCGTCTATTCTATTTTGGTGATTAATATCTGTAATGGTCGGCCTTGTAAGGTCCGTCTACATTAACACCGATGTAGGCTGCTTGTTCAGGAGTCAGCTTGGTTAGTCTCACGCCTAGTCTTTCGAGGTGTAGTCGTGCTACCTCTTCGTCAAGATGCTTAGGCAAGCGATAAACTTCAACAGGGTAATCCTTAGCAAACAACTCGATTTGAGCCAATGTTTGGTTGGTAAACGAGTTACTCATCACGAATGATGGATGCCCCGTAGCACAACCTAGGTTCACCAATCGACCGTCGGCAAGCAAGATGATGCTGTGTCCGTCTGGGAAGAAGTAACGATCAACTTGTGGTTTGATATTGACACACTCGATACCAGGGAAGTGCTTCAATGCATCAACTTGGATCTCGTTGTCGAAGTGACCGATGTTGCAAACGATAGCTTGATCCTTCATCTGCTCCATGTGGTCGATGCGGATGATGTCGATGTTGCCTGTAGTAGTCACAAAGATGTTACCTTCCTTGCAAGCGTCGTCCATAGGCATTACTTCGTAACCTTCCATAGCGGCTTGTAGAGCACAGATAGGGTCGATCTCAGTCACGATAACACGTGCTCCGTACGAGCGCATTGAGTTGGCACAGCCTTTACCCACGTCGCCGTAGCCACACACTACCACTACTTTACCTGCAATCATCACGTCGGTAGCACGTTTGATGCCATCGGCCAATGATTCGCGACAGCCATACATGTTGTCGAACTTCGATTTAGTCACCGAGTCGTTTACGTTGAAGGCAGGGAACAACAATTTACCCTCTTCCATCATCTGATACAAACGGTGAACTCCGGTAGTTGTTTCTTCTGATACACCACGAACTTCTTTCGCCATGCGGTGCCAGTAGCTATTGTCTTTGCCCAATACTTGCTTCAAGATAGCGTACAAAGAACGCTCATCTTCCGCGTGAACAGTTTTGTCAAGTATTGCTGCGTCATTCTCGGCATCATAGCCTACATGTATCATCATTGTAGCGTCACCACCATCGTCAACAATCACGTTGGGGCCTTTACTTCCTGGGAAGTTAAGAGCTTGAAGTGTACACCACCAATATTCGTCAAGAGTTTCACCCTTCCATGCAAACACAGGAACCCCAGCTTGTGCTATCGCAGCAGCAGCGTGGTCTTGGGTAGAGTAAATGTTGCATGAGCACCAACGCACATCAGCACCTAGCGCTACAAGAGTCTCGATCAGCACGGCAGTTTGAATAGTCATGTGAAGCGAACCCATGATGCGGGCACCCTTCAAAGGCTTAGATTCTCCATACTTTTCGCGAAGAGCCATAAGACCAGGCATCTCGTGTTCAGCCAACTCTATTTCCTTGCGGCCAAAGTCTGCAAGGGTGATATCTGCCACTTTGTAAGGCAGCGTAGAGAATAATTCTGTGGACATAAACTTAGTTGTTTAATATTTAATTTATACAAAGATAAGATAATAAATAGTGCTGCACAATGTGCTACTTTTATTTTAATCAATAATAACTAGATATTTTATACAACTTAATGTTTAAAATATGAAATTATTTTTATACTTTTGTACGGTTATCATAAAAACAAATAATAATAGCGGCCTTTCTGGACAATTTTTTATGGGTCATATAAGTGAAAATACACATACGCAATTGATAGATCAGATTAATAGTTTGAAACAACAACTATCTGATGCTCAATCCGAACTTGCAATGTTGCGAGATCGGGTGAAAGAACAGACTTTGTCCAATGAACTGGAACAGGCTGCTTCTCATGAGCACAACTCTCCTTTCCTTTCTGAGCTAAGACTGCAAGTAGCGGATATGCAGAAACTCAACGCATTGATGAATGTTGTGCTCAACAATGTGCCGGTGTATATCTTTATGAAGGATGTGAATAATGACTTCCGCTATTTATATTGGAATCAAACCTTTGCCAATTATTCGGGCATTGATATGTGTAGTGTTATTGGTAAAAACGACTATGAGATATTCTCTAATAGAGAGGATATGGATCGATTCCGCGCCGACGATATTCGTACTGTTAACGAAGGCAGACTAGAATTTATTGAACGCTATTTTACGCCGAATAATGAAGTACGCATTGTGAAGACGGTAAAAACAAGAGTTGATAGTGGCGACAATACCTTCCTTGTTGGTGTTTCATGGGATATTACCGATATCAAAAATGTTGAAGAGGAGTTGATAGCTGCTCGTACTAAGGCCGAAGAGTCGGATAGATTAAAGACGGCTTTCCTTGCCAATATGACGCATGAGATTCGTACACCACTTAATGCTATCGTGGGCTTCTCCAAACTAATTTCCGAGGCTGAGTCGAAATCAGACCAAACAATGTATGCTGATATTATTGATAAGAACTCTGATATGCTGCTCAAGCTATTTGATGATATTCTTGATTTGTCTGCTCTTGAGTCTGGTACAATGAACTTCAGTGTTCGCTCTCTACGTGTGTCTGACCTTTGTACACAGCTGGTGAGCTTTTATAGAAGCAAATTAGTAGGTGATGTTAAGATTAATATAGATATGGTAGATGACGAACTGCTGATTGATGGTGATGCCGAGAAAATTATGCAGATATGTGGTCATCTGTTGAGTAATGCTGTGAAGTTCACCACTAAAGGGGTAATCAATATAGGGTACTATAAGAAAGATGACAATCTATTGTTCTACGTCAAAGATACTGGTATAGGCATACAGCCCAGTCGCGCTTCTTCTATCTTCCAACGTTTTGATAAAGTAGACAGTTTTGTTCAAGGTACGGGTATTGGCCTCTCAATCTGCCGGATGTTGGTAGAGAAAATGGGCGGAAAGATTTGGTTACGTTCAGCTTTTGGTAATGGCTCTACCTTCTTCTTCACTGTTCCGCTGCTTGCAAAAGTGTCTCAAGATCAGCACTCCTTCGAAAAAATAGGGTGACAGAAAAGTTTTCTATCACCCTAATATATTATCAATTCTATTTAGTCGTTTAGATTGGCGTGTAGATTACAGCCAATATCTTTGCAGGTTTACCCTCGTATGCATGTACGTGGTGAGGAACTATTGAATCGTAATAGATGCTGTCTCCTTCTTCGAGCATATAATTGATATCGCCATAGCTAATTTCCATTACCCCTTCGAGCACCATAATAAATTCTTCACCTTCGTGCGATGATAGTACAAAGTCGCTCGACTCCTCGGTGGGCGCCACATCGATGATGAAAGGCTCCATATGTCTGTCTGCTTTGGACTTCGACAGCGAATGGTACTCCATGTGTTTACGAGAGTGTATGGCGTTGTTCGAGAAACTAATGGTGTCTTTTACCTCTTTTTTGCGGCAGATGATTGGGCCATTCTCGTCTTGGTCGTCTAGAAAAGTACCCAGTCTTACTCCTAGTACACGAGCTATTTTGATGAGTGGAGCTAGAGAAGGCAGGTCGATATTGTCCTCAATACGCTCAACTTGTTCGATGGCTAGCCCAGAACGATTGGCTAGTTCTTCCATGCTCATATGCTTCTCCTCGCGGAGTGCTTTTATTTTTTCTCCTACAATTTTGCTGGCATCCATAATCTTTAGTGTTTAATAAGTTAGCCATTTGGGTATTTAAGGTATATCACAAATGTAGGAAAATTTTCAGCTAACCTGCAACATATTCTTAGAAATATTTAGGCTTTTTGGTGGATGCTATTTCGGATAATGTGAAATAGAGTAGGTTAGATTGCGTATGTTTATATAATAACCGGGAGCTTCTACTGTCTCTTTGCATTGTGTGGGCCATCCTTTTTCGTCAGTAGTGTAGCTGTATGTGATGGTCTCTTTCTCTTCGTTGTTGGTAGGTATCAACTTGTTGAGCCAAGCTGTTTGTCTGCCCAGTATACCCGCATAGATTGCGGTTTTATGTCTGCATAGTGGATGGTTGTCTATAAATAGATGATTGGGTAGTAGGCTGGTGTTTGAGCCCGAGAAGTACATCTCGATGGTGTCCGTGAAGCCATGCATGCTGATCTGACAATCTATCCTGCCGTTTTGATTTGGAGTAAATTCTATAATAGAAAAGAGATTATCATTGATTGTTTCGGTCATGCGTGCAAGGAAGCTTAGGCTTTTCTCTTGGTTGTCGATGTAGTCGAATGAATACTCGCGCTCGGCTATGTTGTTGGCAAAGGAGGTGGATGAAACGGCATAGCCATCTGCATTGAGTTGATAGATCCAGCTACTTCCCTCGTTGCCTTCGATGGTTACTGTGGTGCCATCATATTCCACGGTGTATGCTGTTTGGAGTACATATCCACTCATATTTTGTGTGATGGTGTGGTTGGTCAGTCTTCCATTGATATCATATTCAAAAGTTTCGGTCACGACATTGTCCGGTACGCTAGACCATGACTTTGTTTCGGTGATGGTCACCTCTTTGAGAGGGGGGAGTTCTGACGGATCGATTGTGGGGTCCTCTCCAGAATGGCATCCCGCCACTAGCAGAGCTAGGGTGAAAAGTAGGGAGCTTATTAAAACCTTTGTTGTACTTTGCATAGAAAATGAACTGTCTAATGTATTGTAGCGGTGGTAAAGATATGAAAAAGAGTTGTATAACTAGTGCGTTATTCATGAACATTCTCTCTAGTCTATAGGGCTGTGGATGATTGTACATGCACCAATGTACTCTAGTCCATAGGGCGATGCACCACGGTGAGTAGGGCTGTGTACCATGGTGCATAAGGGGGTGTGCACTGTTGTTGAACTGCAAACTGCCAGTTAGTTTTACTGATGCAACTCGTTGTATAGCCAAAAAAAAGAGCTGTAACCAATAAGGGTACAGCTCTTTTTTAATCTTTTCGGGATGCGTGGATTATTTACGCAAACCAAGAGTTTTGATGATAGCACGGTAACGAGCGATATCGTTAGTCTTCAAATAGTCAAGAAGACGACGACGCTTACCTACCAACATTGTCAAAGCTCTTTCAGTACTATAATCTTTTCTGTTGAGCTTCATGTGCTCAGTCAGGTGAGAAATACGGTATGAAAACAATGCAATCTGCGCTTCAGCTGAGCCAGTATCAGTGTTAGACTTTCCGTACTTTTCGAAGATTTCTTGCTTTTTAATAGCGTCTAAATACATAAAATTGAGTTTTAAAAATATATAATATGCTTCTTAAGCGGGTGCAAAGATAAGCATTACATTTATATAACACAATGATTTTCAGCAAATATTTTCGCTCTTCTGCTTTTTTAAGTACCTTTGTAGCCAAATAATAGGTATTTTATGCAGAATATTAGAAACATTGCAATTATTGCCCATGTTGACCATGGGAAGACTACATTGGTCGACAAGATGTTGCTTGCCGGACATTTGTTCCGTGACAACCAGACTAGTGGCGAATTGATCTTGGATAACAACGACTTAGAGCGTGAACGCGGTATAACCATTCTATCAAAAAACGTTTCAATCAACTATAACGGAACGAAGATTAACATCATCGACACTCCGGGTCACAGCGACTTCGGTGGTGAAGTAGAACGTGTATTGAACATGGCCGATGGAGTAATCTTGTTGGTAGATGCCTTCGAAGGTCCTATGCCTCAAACACGTTTCGTGTTACAAAAAGCACTTGAACTTGGTTTGAAACCTATCGTTGTGGTAAACAAGGTAGACAAACCTAACTGTCGTCCTGACGAAGTTCACGAGATGGTGTTCGACTTGATGTTTGCACTTGATGCTACAGAAGAGCAGCTTGACTTCCCTACTATATATGGTTCGGCTAAGAATGGCTGGATGAGCACAGATTGGCAACAGCCAACTGACAGCATCACTCCATTGCTAGATTGCATTGTGGAAAATATCCCTGCACCCGAGATGCTCGAAGGTACTCCTCAAATGTTGGTCACTTCATTGGACTATTCTTCTTATACAGGTCGTATTGCTGTGGGCCGTGTTCACCGTGGTACTATCAAAGAAGGTATGAACGTATCGCTTGCTAAGCGCGACGGTTCTATCACTAAATCGAAAGTGAAGGAAGTTCACGTATTCGAAGGTCTTGGTCGTGTAAAGACTACAGAAGTTTCTTCGGGTGACATCTGTGCATTGGTAGGTATCGAAAACTTCGAAATTGGCGACACTGTTTGCGACTTCGAAAACCCAGAACCATTGGCTCCTATCGCTATCGACGAACCAACAATGAGCATGTTGTTCTCTATCAACGACTCTCCTTTCTTCGGTAAAGATGGTAAGTTTGTGACTTCTCGTCACATCCACGACCGTTTGATGAAGGAGTTGGATAAGAACTTGGCACTTCGCGTGGTGAAGTCTGAAGAAGATGGTAAGTGGGTTGTATCGGGCCGTGGTGTATTGCACCTTTCGGTATTGATCGAAACTATGCGTCGCGAAGGCTACGAGCTTCAAGTAGGTCAGCCACAGGTAATCTACAAAGAGATCGACGGTAAGAGAAACGAACCTATCGAAGAGTTGACAGTTAACGTACCAGAAGAATACTCGAGCAAGATTATCGATATGGTAACTCGTCGTAAGGGTGAAATGTTGATGATGGAAAGCAACGGTGAGCGTGTAAACCTTGAGTTTGCAATCCCATCGCGCGGTATCATCGGTCTTCGTACTAACGTACTTACAGCTTCGGCTGGTGAAGCTATCATGGCTCACCGTTTCAAAGAATACCAACCACACAAGGGTGATATCGAACGTCGTACCAACGGTTCGATGATGGCTATGGAGTCGGGTACAGCATTTGCTTATGCTATCGACAAACTTCAAGATCGTGGTAAGTTCTTTGTATTCCCACAAGACGAAGTGTATGCTGGTCAGGTTGTAGGTGAGCACTCACACGACAACGACTTGGTGATCAACGTTACAAAATCGAAGAAGTTGACTAACATGCGTGCTTCTGGTTCTGACGATAAGACTCGTCTTATTCCACCAATCCAATTCTCTCTGGAAGAAGCGTTGGAGTACATCAAGGAAGATGAGTATGTAGAGGTAACTCCAAAGAATATGCGTCTTCGTAAGATCATCCTTGACGAGAACGAACGTAAACGTGCTAACAAGAACGCTTAATATTTAAGCTCTCTTATTATATAGAATAGCAAAAGGCTATCCGACTGTTGAAGGTTGGATAGCCTTTTTTTCTTTTACTCTTTCTTATTTTTCCGCTTTGTAATACGATGTACTAGCAACCCTAGTAAGCAACCTCCCACAACGAAACAGATGATAGGAACTACCGAAGCCTCTTTTGTATTCACCTCTTCCACTACAAAAGGATTCTCATAGTTGATATATTCTCCTTTATCTATCAGCTCTAACGCACG
>CAMTOQ010000016.1 GCA_947074205.1 uncultured Bacteroides sp.
TAACTCAAATTTTATGATTCTTAAATGAGTCAACCTTTTCCAGTATAAGACAGATCTTGTGTGCTCACCACGATAAGCACAGAAGGTGCAAGTTTGAAGCTCGCTGTTTGCTTCTGCTATTCCATAATTCACTAGATTTATGGAATTAATAACTATCTCCATCGATTATATCTTTATTTAATAACGAACTGAAATTCTGTCCAAAAAAAGGCAAAATATGGGGCAGAATGACGGCTGTTCAACCTATAACTCTTCTATTTGTTTTATATTTGTAGTCAGTAAATCCAACGGAATAGGAGAGAGGAATATGGCAAAGCGCATAACTTTCAAGAAAAACGAGGAGCTTAACACTATACATCCACAATGGCGTGGCAACCCATCTTTAAAAGGTCGTTTCTTTAACCGACAACACCGTCATCAACATGGTGTTGGGAGTATATTGAAATGGAGGTTGACACCCAACCCGCAGCGAAAAGAGAAGCGTAATATCAAGTGGGATCCCCATGTTCAAGCATTACATTCGCTCGATACTGTTGTCGGAGATGCACTTGTGTGGTTAGGACATAACTCATTCTTCATGCAATTGGCAGGTAAACGTATTATGTTCGACCCCGTGTTTGGAAGTATACCTTTTGTGCGCCGCCAAAGCAAATTCCCAGCTAAACCTTGCATCTTCAAGAATATTGACTATCTATTGATAAGCCACGACCATTTCGACCACCTTAACAAGAAGAGTGTTGGCATTTTGGTTAGAAATAACCCCAATATGACGTTGTTTTGTGGTTTAGGAACCGGAGCACTTATTCAGAAATGGTTTCCTACACTTCATGTAGTGGAGGCCGGCTGGTATCAGCAACTGGAAAAAGATGGATTGAAAATTACATTCTTGCCGGCACAACACTGGAGCAAAAGGGCTATGAGTGATGGAGGACAGCGCTTATGGGGTGCATTTATGTTGCAAGGTGATGGTATATCGGTTTATTATAGTGGTGATACCGGATATGCAAACCATTTTGCTGAGATTCCATCTTTGTTTGGATCTCCTGATTATGCACTGCTCGGAATTGGCGCCTACAAACCTCGATGGTTTATGCGCCCCAACCATATCTCGCCTTATGATGCGCTTACTGCATCGCAGGAGATGGGAGCTCGGATTACTATACCGATGCATTACGGAACTTTCGACCTATCGGACGAACCTTTACATGACCCTCCTCAGGTCTTTAAAGAAGAGGCAGCAAAACGCAAAATAAATGTGCTAATCCCTAATTTGGGAGAAGTAGTGCAACTAAAGAAACAGATATAAACTATATAATTTTATGAAGTTGAAGGAAATTGCTTACCATGAGTTATCAGAAAATTTTATTGAGACGATTGGTAAAGAATGGATGTTGATTACAGCAGGCGACAAAGTATGTTACAACACAATGACAGCTAGTTGGGGAGGCCTTGGTTGGCTTTGGAACAAGCCGGTAGCTTTTATCTTTGTACGCCCAGAAAGATTCACACATGCCTATTTGACTCAATTTGACTATGTGACATTGTCATTCTTGGGTGATAAGAATAGAGAAATACTTGATATTTGCGGCACAAATTCGGGGAGAACAGTAGATAAGATTAAAGAGTCTGGTTTGAAACCACAATTCACAGAGCGCGGTAGTGTTATTTTCCAACAATCGCGCCTCACGCTAGAATGCCGTAAGTTGTATATGGGCGACATAAAACCCGAAATGTTCATCGATCGTGCACCAATTAATAACTGGTATGGCGAGGAGCATGGCGGTTTCCATAAGATGTATATCCTAGAGATTGAGCACATCTGGAAGCGCACTAGATAATTCTTTTTCTATTATATTAATAAGAAACGCGAAGCAACTTTTAGTAAATGCTTCGCGTTTCTTTATTTTCTAGAGATAACTTTTCATCCCTTTTTATTTTCTGGTTTCAACCATTTATCCAACCAGTTGAAGAATGTGCGCTGCCACAACACACTGTTTTGTGGTCGCAACACCCAGTGGTTTTCGTCTGGGAAAATCAACAGCTCGGCAGGAATGCCACGCATTACTGCTGCGTCAAATGCTGCCATTGCTTGGTTGGCTAGGATACGATAATCCTTCTCCCCGTGAATGCAAAGAATAGGAGTGTCCCATTTATCTACAAACTTGTGTGGAGAGTTGGCAAATGTGCGTTGAGCCACAGCATTATCCTTTTCCCAATAAGCGCCACCCATATCCCAGTTGGCAAACCATTTCTCTTCGGTTTCTAGGTATTGCATCTCCATATTGAAGATACCATCGTGAGCAATAAATGCTTTGAAACGATCATCATGATGGCCGGCTAGCCAATATACAGAATAGCCACCAAAACTAGCGCCAACGCAGCCTAAGGCATTGTTATCTACATAGGGCTCTTTAGCCACAGCGTCGATAGCGGACATATAGTCGCGCATGCATTGGCCGGCATAGTCGCCACTGATAGCCTCATTCCACTCATTGCCAAAGCCTGGAAGACCACGGCGATTGGGCGCTACTACAATGTAGCCATTAGCAGCCATTAATTGGAAGTTCCAACGGTAGCTCCAAAACTGACTTACCGCACTTTGTGGTCCACCTTGACAATAGAGTAAAGTAGGATATTTCTTTGTAGGATCGAACTGAGGAGGATAGATCACCCATGTCAACATCTCTTTACCATCGGTAGTAGGAATCCAGCGGGCTTCTACTTTACCCATCTCTACTTGGCTGTAGATGTTCGCATTTACGTTGGTGAGCTGTGCCACCTCTCCATTTAGCGCTACACTGTAAATCTCGTCGCCGCTACTCATAGAGTGACGTTTTGCTAATAGCATATTGCCGAATAGTTTAGGAGATACATAGTCGTAGGTACCATTCGTGATCTGTTTTACATCTGTCGATGCAATGTCAACGCTGTATAGCTGCACTTCGCCGTGCCAAGGACCATTGAAGTAGATGGTTTTACTATCAGCACCCCATACAAACTCGTCTACGTTAGATTCAAAAGCCTTACTTACAAAACGCTTTTCACGTGTAGTTAGATCCATCACGAACAATCTATTTTGGTCGGCTTCATAGCCATCGCGCTCCATGCTGAGCCAAGCTATATATTGACCGTCTGGAGAATATTGTGGATTGGTGTCGTAACCCAAATTTTCTTTTGTGATATTGGTCGATTCTGCAGTGAATATATCGTAGAGATAAATATCCGAATTAGTAGAGATAGCATATTCCAATCCGGTTTTCTTTCTACAAGTATAAGCCACAGTCTTCGAGTCAGGGCTCCAAGTTAGTTGCTCCATTCCACCGTGTGGCTTCATGGGACTTTCGAATGGTTCGCCTTGCAAGATATCAATAATGTTGGAAATCTGACTGCCGTTAAAATCAGCAATAAAAGGGTGGGGCGCTGATGTCTTCCACTCGTCCCAATGTTTGTACATCAAGTCCGATACAACAAAGCCTGTAGCTAGAGGAAGGTCGGCATATTTATCTTCCGTTGAGTCTACTGTCTTAACTTGTGCATAAAATAGCAACTTCTTGCCATCGGGCGAAAAGGAGAAACCCTCCACATCTCCATCATAGCTGGTGATCTGATTAGCTCCCGAACCGTCTGGCATCATCACCCACACTTGGCTGCTGCCGCTTTGGTTGCTAAGAAAGGCAATCTTCTTACCTCCATCAATCCATACAGGGCTGCTCTCCTGATAGTTGGAGTAGGTCAATTGGAGTGGGTTTGAACCGTCGGCATTCATAAGATAAAGTTCGCGGTTGCTCTTGTTAAGAGGTATACTGTAATAGCCCACGCTATATACAATGCTCTTAAGGTCCGGCGAAACTGCAAAATCTCCGATACGCCCCATCGCCCATAAAGCTTCTGGAGTCATTAGTTTGTTTTCAATCTTTATATCGCTAGGACCAATTAATACGGGGTCACCTCCGCTAGAGCTTCTTTGACAGGAACTCAACATCACTGCTGTTGACATGACAAGTGAATAAAATAATTTCATAAATAGTATAATTAGTTTGATTATCGGCAAATATACTAGATAATGTTGCAACCTAGTTTTTCTAATTTATATTTTCTTTCTCTTCCATCTGCCGCTTCGCATATAGATGAGGCTGCTTACGAACATCAATCCACCCCAAACAATCTCTGAAGTCCATCCTACTGCAACACTCGCTTTCAGATAAAGAATGATGTAAGTGATGTAGAAAACATATACCACCAACACACAAGACTCAAGAATAAAGGCTATCTTGGTGTTACCGGTACCCGATATGGACTGGAACAAAATATTGGCGGGGATTAAAACAATATAAGCACCACATAGCACCCATAGTGATGGAACGGCCTCTTTCTTTAAATCAACGATATCGGTATAGATAGAGATAACAGACTCAGGGAAGATGCAGAACAAAATGATGATGGGTGTAAGGATAGCGAAACATATTATTATATTCTTTTTTATCACAGAAGTCACCTGCTTTTCATGTCCGGCCCCGATTAAATTACTTATCAGAGTACTGCTAGTCGCCGCAAAAGCTATTAAGATGACGAACAGAAAACCAGACACGTTGCGCACGATATTGGCTATGGCAAGTGATCTTCCGCCAAGATGCTCGATGAATAGGAAGAATAAAAACCAAGTAGATAGAGAAAGGAAATTTTGTATCATCACCCATCCCGATAGACCTAGTATTTTGCTTAGTACCTTCTTTTTAAATCGCGGTATATGATGTAGCCCATATTTTCTGTAGTCTATCTTTCTACGTGTATAGGTGATGAAAAATAGCAAAGATATTAACTCGGCCAGCGAAGACCCTATGGCAGCTCCTTCTATGCCCAAAGCGGGGAAACCAAGTTTACCAAAGATCAGGATATAGTTGAAGATGATATTGGAAACTACCATCACGATAGAGTTCAGTGTTAGAGTTTTTGTCTGAGTGGTTCCTACAAAGAAAGCTCGAAACATAATGCCTCCAAAAGCAAAGAAAAAACCGTAGACACGCCAGTTCAAATAAGAACCTGCTGCTTGCGACACATCAGGAGAGTTGATAATGGTACGCAATACAATGGGTGAAAATAGCTGTGAGAGCAGGAAGAGCAGTAACGCTAGTCCGCCCATAAAGTATACACCTTGGTAGAAGATAGAGCCGATTGCGCCATAATTTTTGCTCCCGTTGCGTCTACCTACTAGGATCTGCACCCCGATGCCAAAGCCGTGGGCAAGCATAAATATGGCTAGAAAGTAAACCCCCGCAATGGCTGATGCCCCTAATTCAACCTCACCTACACGCCCAAGAAAAGCTGTGTCGGTCATCCCAATGAGATGCTCCATCAGTAGGCTAATAAGAATAGGATAAGCAATTAGCCAAATATCCTTATAGTTATAAGAGGATTTAATCATAAGTTGTAATTAGAATGGTATAAAAATAAAGAAAGCCAGATAAACTATAAAGAATATCTGGCTTTTTATGTTCAGAATAAAGCGTTTAATTATTTCTTTTCTCTTTTAGCACGCTCATCCATCATCTGCTTTTGTTGTTGTTGCAAAGCTTCAAGGCGTTCGGCCATAAAACCTTTTTTCATATCACCCGGAGTTTTCTTGTTAGCCTCAAGGCTATTCAAGAGCTTCTCTTCGTTAGTGGTGCGACGCATAATAATAGTTGTAGCCACACTAATCAAAGTTGATAAGAAGTAGTAGTAGTTCAATCCTGATGGATAATCGTTCAAAACGAAGAAGAACATCACTGGCATGAAATACATCATATACTTCATTGCAGGCATCTGTTGATATGCACCGTCACCTTGTTGTTGCATCATAAACTTAGTGTTTAAGATGTTTGTCACAGTCATCAACAAACAGAACAAACTAAGGTGGTCGCCCAAGAATGGAACATTGAATGGCAGCGTGATGAAAGCATCATAAGTTGACAAGTCATCCACCCACAAGAAGCTTTGTTGACGAAGCTCGATGGCGCTAGGTACAAACATAAAGAGTGCCATCAAAATAGGGAATTGCAATAACATTGGCAGACAGCCACCCATTGGGTTTACGCCATACTGTTTGTAGAGAGCAAAAGTCTCTTGTTGTTTTTGCATGGCATCCTCTTTGTTAGGATACTTCTGGTTGATAGCCTCGATTTTTGGCTTCAACACACGCATCTTAGCAGACGAAAGATAAGTTTTCCAAGTGGCAGGGAATACAGCAGCTTTTACCACAATGGTAAGTAGCAACAATACGATACCCATACCTAGACCCCATCTTGTCAGCCAGTCGAAGATGTTGATGATAACATATTTATTCACTTCACGAACCACAGGCCAACCTAGATAAACCAAGTTATCTAGATCCCACTTATCTTCACGACCTTTGTCGAGAGAAGTAAGAGTCTTATAGTGGTTAGGACCAAAGTAGAAATTCATCTTAGTAGGAGTTTGGCCCGAAGGATCGAAATAAGTCAGCATCTCAGCCGAATAGTCTTTTACGTATCCCGTGCCTTGTTTCTCCACCTTTGAGTTAAGAACTACGTCGTTGAAGTCTTGGTCAGCAATAAATACTGATGAGAAGAACTGGTTTTTGAAACCTACCCAATCCAAAGTCTCTTCAACATTTTTTTTCTCATCTTTGCTGTTAGATAGGCTTTTGGTCGACTTACTTTTGATTTTATAAGTCAACTCAGATAGGCGAGCTTCGTAAGTATAGCCTTTTTCAATCTGACGTGCTTTTTGCGTCCAGAAAATATTGACATATTTTGTAGCAGCAAGCTTGTTGGCCATACCCGTAGCATCGATTTCAAAATCTACCAAGTAACTTTCGGGATTCAACTTATACTTAAAGTCGATATAGCTAGCATTATCAGCCGCAAGACGCATTGTCACGCTGCTGTCTGTAAGGTTTACTACATCGAAATAGTAGTTGTCGGTTTGAACAGCTTCGCCTTTATTGTTGTAGAATACGAAGTTCATCGAAGCCTCGTTTCCATTAAACAATACTACAGGATTAGCGTCTTGTCCATTGTACTCTTTCAAGAGAGCAGAATATACACGGCCACCTTTATTGTCAATAGTAAGTTCAACAAGATCATTTTGTATGATAGTGAAACCTTGTTTGCCGTTTGCTGCTTCAAAAAATAAGCTAGTGCTATCAGCAAGAGCTGTTCTCGCTTCATTAACAGTGGCAGCGGCAGCTTTAGCTTCTAATTCGGCTATCTTCTGATTGACAACCTCAATAGAGTCATAGTATTTTCTTTGTGCTTCAATCTGCTCTTGGCTAGGGCGGCTGAAATAGCTAAACCCGATAAACAAGAGTGCAATGAGTACAAGGCCCGTAATGGTGTTTTTATCCATTTTGTGATTTTAAATTTAATATTTATTGGTTAATTGCCGCTTTTACAAACGAAAGGAACAATGGATGTGGGTTGAGTACAGTACTACTGTATTCTGGGTGGAACTGAGTACCAACAAACCATTTCAGCTTAGGAATTTCAACAATTTCTACTAGGCCTGATTCAGGGTTGATACCTGTACACTGCATACCCGCAGCCTCATATCTATCTTTGAAGTCATTGTTGAACTCATAGCGATGACGATGACGTTCTTTTATGATTTCCTTGCCGTATGCTTCGTAAGCATTGCTACCTGGCTCAAGAGCACACTCGTAAGCACCAAGACGCATAGTACCACCCATGCTAGTGATAGCTTTTTGCTCTTCCATAATGTCAATCACGTTGTTTGGAGTTTTAGCATCCATCTCGCGTGAATTTGCATCAGAAAGATTAAGTACATTGCGTGCAAACTCAATAGCCATACATTGCATACCAAGGCAGATACCAAATGTTGGGATATCTTGAGTACGTGCATATTTAAGTGCTACGAACTTACCATCAATACCACGTTGACCAAAACCTGGGCCAATCAATACTCCGGCTTTTCCTTCTAGAGCTTCGGCTACGTTCTCGTCAGTTAGCTTTTCGCTATCTACAAAGTCAACTTTAACCTTGCGATCATTGTAAACCCCGGCATGTGATAGAGCCTCACGTATAGACTTGTACGCATCTTGAAGGTCATATTTACCTACTAATGCAATGTGGATAGGATCTGTCTCTTCTGCTTTCTCACGACGATCAAGGAACGAGCGCCATGGGCCCAATTCAGGTTGGTTGCCAATAGGAAGTCCCATTTTTGTCAAGATAGTCTCATCAAGACCTTGTTCTTGCATCAAAAGAGGAACCTCATAGATAGTCGCTGCATCGATGCTTTGTACTACCGACTTCTCGTCTACATTGCAGAACTGTGCCACCTTACGACGTAGGCCCATACCTAGTTCGTATTCAGAGCGCAATACAAGGATGTCTGGTTGGATACCCACGCTTTGCAACTCTTTTACAGAATGTTGAGTTGGTTTAGTTTTTAGTTCGCCGGCAGCTTTAAGATAAGGCACATAAGTTAGATGTACGCAAAGTGCGTTTTTACCAAGTTCCCATTTTAGTTGGCGAATGCTTTCCAAATAAGGAAGTGACTCAATATCACCTACAGTACCACCGATTTCAGTTATCACAAAGTCAAATTGGTTTTTGCTACCAAGAAGCTTTACATTTCTCTTAATCTCGTCGGTGATGTGAGGGATGATTTGAATAGTTTTACCCAAATAATCGCCACGACGTTCTTTGTCAATCACACTCTTGTAGATACGGCCAGTTGTAATGTTGTTGGCTTTAGTTGTCTCGATACCAAGATAACGCTCGTAGTGACCAAGGTCAAGATCGGCCTCGTGACCATCTACAGTTACATAGCACTCACCGTGCTCATAAGGATTGAGTGTGCCCGGATCAATGTTGATATACGGGTCGAACTTTTGGATGGTTACGCTATAACCTCTTGCTTGAAGCAGTTTACCAATCGAGGAGGAAATGATGCCTTTACCTAGTGATGAAGCAACACCTCCGGTTACGAAAATGTATTTTGTTTCTCCCACAGCTTTTACTGTTTAATGAATTGTATTGAAATAGCTATTTGCTTTAAAATGTGCAAAAGTACAAATAAAATGGGGAAGAAACTGTAGAAGGCGCCAACAAATTAATCTAAAATATGCTTAAGCCTACTTTGCCTGGATAAAATGTGATAAAGTTTGGTTAGTGATCCTCTTTAAATATAATCAATGTTAAGAGAAAGTGCTGACTGTTTTATAGGAAATTAGAATATATACTCTATTTTTGCATCTTAATATTGATATTGTTATGAAAAAGAAACTTTTGACTACTTATTTATTTTCATTTGTTTGCTCTCTGTTTGTTACTCCTGTTTTCGGAGCTTTCTTGTCACCAATAAATTCAGTCGAACTGGAAATCAGTGGAGACGAAATAGCACAACCACTCGACACATTAAAAGGATATTTGGGACAGTATATGTTTGTGCGTCCTAGTGCTGAAGATCGCAACAAAAGAGACACAATTTCTAAACTTTACAATAACTATATTGAGGTGTTGGACTATCTGAATGACCCTGCTGCACCTATGCGTTATTTAAGAACTTATCCACAATATTATAGACTTTTTGTACCACTTACTTATTATCATGCTCCTATCAATAGATTAGGCTATCAGGGAACACCAATCACGCCTTATGCGGTGACCCCCGATTATCCGGATTCTATTGCCTATCAAACTCCTAACTTTTCGTCGTGGAATCAATCGGATGCTGTAGTAGATAAGGTGTTGATGGATATGTATCTAGCAAGTCCGAGTCTTATTGTATCATCAGAAGATAGTGTGATGAGTCGTCAGGTGTTTAGGGATGATGTAGTTCCTACTACAGCGTCTAAAGAGGTGGTTTTAAATCAATTTCAGTACGATCAAAAAGCATCTGCCGAATTGGGTTCTGCCGATTTAGTGGTAAAGAAGCCCAACTGGTGGGAAACTGGTGGTAATGGCTCATTGCAGATTACACAAAACTACATCTCTGATAACTGGTATAAGGGTGGTGAAAGTAATAATGCCTTGTTAGCTAACTTATCTCTCTATGCCAAGTATAATGACAAAGAGAAAATTCAGTTCGAGAATGTGCTCGAAGCGAAGATTGGTTTCAATTCAACCCCATCCGATCAGTATCATAAATATCTAGCCAATACCGACCAATTTAGATTGACTAGTAAGCTAGGTGTTCAGGCTCATAAGAACTGGTATTACACCATATCTGGTGAGTTTAAAACGCAGTTCTTTAATGGATATAAATCAAATAGCAAGGATTTAGTATCGGCCTTTTTCTCTCCTGCAGATGTTATGGTCAGTTTGGGTATGGACTATAAATTGAAGAAGAAAACCTATAACTTCTCCTTATTTATAGCTCCTGTCAACTACACATTGCGATATATCTCGAACCGCAAAGTGGATGAGGTGAAGTTTGGTTTGGACGAGGGACACTATTCAAAGAACTCTTTTGGTGCTCAAGTGCAGCCCACACTGTCGTGGACAATTATTCCGGCTATCAAGCTCGATACACAAATAAACTACCTCACTGACTATAGCTGGGTGAGAATAGAGTGGGAAACAACGGTCAACTTTGTATTGAACCGCTTCTTGTCTACTAAACTTTATGTGCATGCGCGTTATGATGATAGCGCTAACCCAACTACGGGAACAAGCTACTTCCAAGTCAAAGAGTTGTTGAGCTTTGGTATTAACTATACCTGGTAATACATTTCCCAAATCATAGGAGACCTTCTATTTAAGTCCATCCAGCTTTGGGCGATAATCCTTTATCAGTGGAATATCGGCCATAGCCTGATGGACTCTTTAATTAATTATTAAAGGCTCCTTGAAACTTATACAAACCACTTATTGTTGTATTATTATCAATTAATAAATAGAAAAGATGGAAAATAAAATAAAACTTCCCGAGAATGTTATGTTGATAGATGCTGCCTATCTGAATTTCGCTATTCAAGATTTACGTGGCTATTTTGAGAGTGTGCTGAAACGTGAACTACAGCAAATTGATGTGGCCGAACTTATCAGCTATCTAGCTCTTGATTCGAACTATGCAGAGGGTGAAAGTACCACTCAAGTGATGTTTGTCTATGACGATCAATCCGAGCATTTAGTTCACTGTCTTCCGTCTTCTTTGAAAGAAGAGCTCGATGGTGTTGCTTTCAATAGCCCATGGGGAGAGTTTGTATTTGCTTCGGTACCTACTGCCGACATGACTACTCGTGCCGATCTATTTATCGATCTATTGCAAATCGTATTGGACTCGTCAGATGTTAAACGCCTTGTGGTGGTATCGCATGAAGAGTATGCCGATCAAGTGACACCCCTTTTGCAAACATCTGGCACTAAAGAGGCTATTCAGTTTACCATGCAGGAGCCTGCTCAAAGCGACGACTACCGTTGCGAGCTACTTCCTTTCCCAATTATGCAAGCTATGGGTATTCGTGGTGACGAGCTACAATAAGCGCATTACCTAGATTTATTAAAATAGACTATGACCGATTTTCGCTTAAAAGTATTTCAGAGTGTAGCCAAAAATTTGAGCTTTACCAAGGCTTCGCAAGAGCTGTTTATTAGTCAGCCTGCCATAACTAAACACATTCAAGAACTTGAAGCGAATTTTAATACTCGCCTGTTCGAGCGACAAGGCAATAAGATTAGTCTCACCGAATCAGGCAGGCTACTCTTAGAACACTGTGAACGTATTCTGGATGCTTATCAACGTCTGGAATACGAGATGCATCTACTTCAAGGCACCTACCGCGGGGAACTGCGTATAGGGGCAAGTACCACCATCTCACAGTACATCTTACCTCCGCTGCTGTCCAATTTTATCCGCAAGTTTCCGCAAATCAAGCTATCAGTAACCAATGGTAACTCGCGTGATATTGAAAATGCATTGGAAACGCATCGAGCCGATTTAGGCATGGTAGAAGGAGCTAGTCGCATACCCGGTCTCAGATATACCACCTTCTTAAAAGATGAGTTGGTAGCTGTAGTGTCCACTCAATGCAAATTGGATATTCCTGATGAGATTACACCCGATCAACTTACTAGAATCCCCTTGGTGCTACGCGAGCAAGGATCGGGTACATTAGAGGTGTTCGAAAGAGCATTGCAGAAGCATCATTTGCGCGTATCATCCTTGCAGGTATTGATGTACTTAGGTAGTACAGAGAGCATCAAACTGTTTTTAGAGACTACCGACTGCATGGGTATCGTATCCGTTCGTTCCATTCATAAAGAACTAAAGGCTGGTCTGTTTCGAGTAGTCGAAATAAAAGATATGACAATGTATCGCGACCTCTGTTTTGTGCGCCAGCAAGGACAGGAGAGAGGTCTTGCCCAACTCTTTATGGAGTTTGCCGAGCGTCACAATCAATTTATGTTATAAACCAAATTACAATAGTCGTTATGAAACGTATCTCAACCATTTTTGCCGGCACACTGCTATCTGTGTTGTTATGTGGCTCAGTTCAAGCTCGATCTCTCAATCCCCTTTCTACTGCTGAACTAGCACAGTCGTCCGACATAAAAACCGACTCTACCACATTGCTCAAAAAAGGCGATAAGGCAGTCGATTTCTCGGTATCATGCTTCGACGGTGCCACTCGCAAGCTCAGTGCCTATAAAGGAAAAGTAGTCCTCCTTACTTTCTGGGGAAGCTGGTGTCCACCTTGCTTGGCCGAGTTAGCCCCAGAGCAACTACCGGCAAAAGTGCTCAATCAGTTTAAAGGCAACAAAGATTTTGTATTCTTTCCCGTTTCAGTATCCGAAGACAAGGAGAGACTAACCGCCTACTTCAATTCGGAACGTGGTAAGCCCCGTGTAGGTTATCTTGGTGCAACAGGCATCGACACCAATCGCGACAACTTCAAACTCTACGCCACTCAAGGTGTGCCTCGCTCGGTAGTGATTGGTCGCGATGGAAAGATTGTCTTCACCTCCGTTGGTTTCATTCCAAATAGCGATGAGTTGCAACATTTAGCCGATGCGATAAAAGCGGCTTTGGAAGCGAAATAGTTGGGAATGATTGAATAGTATTTGAATGCCCTTTAAACAATGATTAAAAGCTGTTTCAGGGGCATTCTTATTTCTCCCCCCAAAGTAGGGGAGCATGCCCATCCATCCCGCCAATCTTCTTTAGTATACAACAAAGGTAGGGTCACAGCATGCTGTGACTGCTCCAACAAAGCAATGTATTTTACCCAACAAAGCTAGTAGTGGCACAGCCTGCTGTGCCTGTCCAATATAGCAAGGCTATCTTTGAGTAAGAAGTGGTTATTAGATTTCCATATAACCGTAAACATCCAACTAACTATAAGTGCAAATCAAGAACTATCTTCTCGACAACTCCATTGTCAAAACGAAATAGTTTCTTTCTCTTATCAAACTGAGGATTAAATTTATGGATGACGCGATGGAAATTAGGAGAAAGTATTATGATATTCGATGAGTCATTGTTCTGTGATTTCACGAAATAGTCAATATGGTGTGCTTCGACAACACTCCCGCCATAATTATCACCGATTTTCTCACCAGATATTTGGCAGCGATAATCATATAGCATCTTTAAATTATTACATATACTTTGATCTATCTTGCGAACTTTAGTTAGCCGTGTTTTCAATTCTATTGTAGCATTTGGATCTGTCCAATTGTCTAAAGAATATGTTTCGAACTGTTCTTCTGTGGTATAATGTGAAAGCTCTTCAATATTCTCATAAGCCAAAGAATATTCCACTAGATAGGTGTCTTTTATAGTAGTAGCAAACAACAGTAGATACTCTTTACGCACATTTGGGATCTTAATTTGCTTCTGCTTGCCATCAAGTTTTGTTCGTTCCTGACATAAGTAGTCATATGTGCTAGAGAAAATCTCTCTAAATTGTTGTGATATGGGTGAATTTTGAGCATATCTAATCTGAACAATATCTTTATGCCCAAAGTATTTATTGTCATCGAAAACCTGATTTATCAATGTCGCTGCGAAAGGTTTTCCATCAATGACAAGAGTTATAGATTTAGATTGACTACGTGTCAATGTTTCTCCAGTCAAAGCAAAAAATGCAGCTTGCAAAGCTACGGGTATACTAAACCCGGCCTTCATTAAAGACCAATCAACTTCTTTCTTTATTAATAGTGCTTCCATAATAGTTATAACCATTTTTCGAACACAACGTCACGGTGCCATTCGAGAACCTCTTTTCTTGGATAGAATCTTGAGTTGTTGGGTAATATTATCTTTTTATTCTTATGCTGATTGATAGAATACAGTGATTCGCTTTCGATAAACTGAGATGAAACGATGACGTTGTAATTGTCGCCAATTGTAATCAGCCCTTTGTCGAAAGCCCGATGAAGATTGGGACATAGTGCAAGCCCATTGCCAATCGTATCATCGTGTTCTTCTGAAAAGGGCTTGATGTGGCAAGCATCAATAAGAGCATGTTTACCCGTTAGTTGCACTTGCAGTCCGCTAATACAACAAGTATGGTTGTATATACGTGGGATCTCCCTCTTAAACACATTGCTTCGTATATAGACTTCCTCTTCAAAGGTTTCTTCGCTCTCTTCTTGGCGTAGCCTATCTATTCTTCGTTTATATTGTACTGCGGATTCTTCTACAATTTGCTCTGCCACCTCGTCAAGATAAATTGTTGAACTGAAATTGTATCTAGGAACATCGCCGAAGTATCTTTTGAGCAACGCATTTCGAAGTAGCTCTCTATCTACCTCATTGAGCATATATTGAAATAAACTTTTATCAATAAGAGCATAATCTACAAACTGGCGCAAAACGTCGAGTGAACTAATGGAATTTTTGCTTGTAACAGGTATAACTCTATTCGGTTTGGTTACGAGCTTCCAAAAAGGTTCGTTCTTTAGATGAAAGAATGGTAGTGCAAGGTTCTCTATGTGCGGTGTCTTAACCCATATCTTCCAATTGCTACGAAATAAGGCGACCAACTCGAGGGTAATAAAAATGCGTTCGTTTGATATGTATCCTCTCTCTACTGCATCAAGTATGCTTAGCAGTAGCACGGGCTTATGTGGTGCGCCACCATATTGCGGTGCACGCCTCAGTTTTGTGAATAGTAGAAGATAATAGTTTAATGGCTCCATGGATGAATGATGAGTAAACTATATTGCAAATATAATGTATATTGCTGTAAATGTGTTAATTTTGTTTGCTAGATTTGCTTGATAATAATGATTTGTAGGATTGTGTTCTAATAAATGAACGCAAACTTGTAGTAGTAAAGCTTTAATGTATTCTATGGAATTAGACTTTAATATTGATGTAGCAATTACTTATAGAAGTAACTCTCAAAAAGCAAGAGTGATGACTGAGGATTGGCTATCACGAAATGGGTTTTGTCCAATATGCGGCAATGTTTTATCTCACTTTGAGGCGAATAGACCTGTAGCGGATTTTATATGTAAAGTATGTTGTTCGGAATTCGAGTTAAAAAGTAAACATAGCAAAAATGGAACAATTGGAAAGAATATTACGGATGGCGCTTATGACACAATGATTCAACGTATAACAAGTCAAAATAATCCGAATTTCTTCTTTATGACCCATAATAATTTAGCTGTAAGTAATTTAATAATGATACCCAACCACTTCTTTACACCAGAAGCTATTATCAAACGTAAACCTTTATCAGTTACAGCACGGCGAAGTGGATGGGTTGGCTGCAATGTTAGTTTGAGTAATATTCCTGAGAGTGGCCAAATATTTCTAGTAAAGGATGGTCAGATTATTAATAAGGATAGTGTATTGTCTAATTACAATAGAATAGCAAGTTTACGAAATATAGATATTAGTGGTAGGGGTTGGTTAATGGATGTTTTGAGATGTATTGATTTTCTAGAGAATGATTTTACTTTAAATCAAGTCTATTCTTTTGAAAGTTTATTAAAATCTAAATATCCAAATAACCAGTTTATAAAAGATAAGATAAGACAACAGCTACAATTATTGCGTGATAAGGATATAATTGAATTTACCTCACGTGGAAAATATAAAAAGATAAAGTAATAACTCTGACCAAAAAGTTCTACCCATAAATGTCACTATCTGTGTTAGCCTTGCTTTGTTGGACTGGCACAGCAGGCTGTGCCGCTACAGTCCATGTGGGTGATGAATGTGTTGCTTTGTTGGAGCGGACGCAGCAAGTTGGCTCCCTATTTTTTGTAGGTGGTTTGTTTGGTATGCAAAGGTTGGATTTTTAAAAACTATTTCCTATTGACCCCCATGCCAAAGAGGGCGAAATCTCCTAGGCAAGGATCATCGGGGAAGATCTCCTTGAAATAGTCTGTAATTTCGACTGCGGTCTTAAAACTGGCGGTCTTGCTTTTCGTGATGCCTAGCTCGAGTGCCATTTGATGTACGTGGGTGTCGAGAGGGATAATCAGGTGTCGTGCATCTATTTTCTGCCAACAGCCGATATCTACTGGGGAGTTTTTGCGAACCATCCAGCGCATAAACATATTGAGCTTCTTCTGTGCCGATGTTTTGCCCATGCCAAGGCCATAAAGCAATGTCTCGATGGGCAGGCCTTTGTTTTCTTTGATAATCCAATCTTCTAAGGTCTCATGCTCCTGATAGACAGTGTGCAGAAAATGAAACATCGCTGCAATGTCTCTATTCTTTAGTGTGCGGTAGAAGGTCTTCTCGCCCTCGCGAAAATCTTCTTTCCATCTTTCAGACAACACATATTGATAAGGCTGGTGTTCCATCATCTCGTCTAAGCGTATCGCATAGGCGATAATCATCTTTCTTCGGCCAAATGAGATGTAGGCTGTCAATAGTCCGCTGACCTCGTTGTCTTGCTGAAGGCTATATCGATAAGGAATCTGAATTGGGTCATCACCAATAAAGTCGGGTTGATGATAGCGATGAGCCAAATGAATGAGTTTTTGATGGAGCTGAGACATAATTTATGATTATTACAATGTATGTATTACAAAGTAACTGTTTTCTTCTTATATAATCCCTACTAATTTGCTGTTTATATACTGTTTTAGGACTGATTAATTCCTGTTTAGCTATAACTAAAAGTTATACTATATAAATATAAACGATTGGTATAGTAGTAAAATAGGCTCTATCTTTGCAGCCATTAAAAATAAACTATAAAAGATATGACAACATCAACTGCTGGAGTGGAGCAAAAAGGAGGTGGGCTACTAGCTACTTTACGTACCCACAACAAGAAAATTTATGTGACTTTAGTCTCTTCTATTGCTATACTTTTGTTGCTGGACTATGTTCCCGGACTAGAATTTATGTCGGCTTGGGTAACGCCGCCGGTAGCATTGTTTCTTGGTTTAGCCTTCGCGTTGATATGTGGACAGGCTCATCCTAATTTTAATAAGAAGACTTCAAAATATCTTTTGCAATACTCTGTAGTGGGTTTAGGTTTTGGTATGAATCTTCATGCTGCTCTCGCTTCGGGTAAAGAGGGGATGAGCTTTACTATTATTTCGGTGGTAGGTACATTGGCCATTGGTTGGTTCTTGGGGCGTAAGTTCTTCAAGTTAGAGAAAAAGACCACCTACTTAATTAGCTCGGGTACCGCGATCTGCGGCGGTAGCGCTATTGCTGCTGTGGGTCCTGTGTTGAAGGCTAACGACTCTGAAATGTCGGTTTCGCTAGCAGCTATCTTTATATTGAATGCAATTGCACTTTTTATTTTCCCGGCCATTGGTCACTCATTGGATATGACGCAACAGCAGTTTGGTACCTGGGCGGCTATTGCCATTCACGATACTAGCTCTGTGGTAGGCGCTGGCGCTGCTTATGGCGAAGAGGCCCTAGGCATAGCTACAACTATCAAATTGACTCGTGCGCTTTGGATTATCCCTATCGCTTTCTTCACTTCATTTGTGTTTAAGTCTAAAGGGCAGAAGATTTCAATTCCATGGTTCATCTTCTTCTTTGTAGCTGCAATGGTGGTGAATACTTATCTTCTACAAGATGTGCCTCAAATAGGCCAAGGTATCAACGAACTAGCCCGTAAGTCATTGACGCTTACCATGTTCTTTATTGGTGCTTCGCTATCCATGAAGGTGTTGAAAAATGTAGGTTTGAAACCTCTTTTGTTAGGTATTCTTCTGTGGGTAATTATTAGCTTGTCTTCATTAGCATACATTATGTTGTAATAAATAATAGAGTTTTATACGATTAGTAATTTAGTTGGGCTGCTCCTGTGAAGGAGTGGCCTTTATTTTTGGCTCTATTTTAGTGGAGTGTGATGGTATTTAAATGGGGAGATACAAAAATGGAGGATAACCAGTAGTTGCCTACTCGTTACCCTCCATTCTAGAAGATTTTATCTAATCGATAAGAACTTATTTCTTCTCTTGCATTCTTTCGAAGATTAGAGTTTCTAGTTCTTCGGCTAGTTCAGGATTATCGGCAATCACCTGTTTAGCAGCATCGCGTCCTTGACCTAGTTTAGTATCGTTGTAGCTGTACCATGAACCGCTCTTTTTTATGATACCATAATCGGCACCCAAGTCGATGATTTCGCCTGCGCGAGAGATACCTTCGCCAAACATGATGTCGAACTCTGCACGACGGAATGGGGGAGCCACCTTGTTCTTCACTACCTTTACTTTGGTTGCTCTACCAATCATCTCTTCGCCATCTTTGATGGTTTGACCACCACGGATATCAAGACGAACTGATGCGTAGAACTTCAAAGCGTTACCGCCGGTTGTTGTTTCGGGGTTACCAAACATTACACCGATCTTCTCGCGAAGCTGATTGATAAAGATACAAGTAGTGCGTGTTTTGCTTACAGCTGATGTTAGCTTACGCAAAGCTTGCGACATCAAACGAGCCTGTAGACCTACTTTGTTTTCACCCATATCGCCTTCAATTTCTGCCTTAGGAGTAAGAGCTGCCACCGAGTCGATAACGATAATATCAATTGCTGATGAACGGATCAATTGCTCTGCAATTTCCAAAGCCTCTTCACCATTGTTAGGCTGCGAGATGAACAGGTTGTCCACATCTACACCAAGTTTCTCCGCATAGAAACGGTCGAACGCATGTTCCGCATCGATAAATGCCGCGATACCGCCCTGCTTTTGAACCTCTGCAATGGCATGGATCGCCAATGTTGTCTTACCCGATGATTCAGGACCGTAGATTTCGATTATTCTACCACGAGGGTAGCCGCCTACACCAAGCGCTGAGTTGAGGGCGATAGATCCCGAAGGGATAACCTCTATCTCGTCAACGGCTTGATCGCCCATCTTCATGATTGAACCTTTACCAAAGCTTTTCTCTATCTTGTCCATTGCAGCCTGCAAAGCTTTAAGCTTTTCGCTGGCTCCAGCTCCTTTTTCTTGATCGAAATTTAACTCGTCTTTTTTTGCCATCTGTTTTATGTATTGATGATTAAATATTTCTATTGTTTTGCTGAGTCGAGAAGGCTTAGAACCTGTAAAGCGTGTTCTTTGGTCTTGATCTCTTTAGGAGTAAAAATGTGCGTCACTACTCCTTCTTTATCTATTATGAAAGTGGTTCGGAAGGTTCCCATATACTTGCGGCCGGCCAATGTCTTTTCGCCCCACACACCGAAGTCGTTTACTAGCTTCATATCAGTGTCGGCTATCAGAGGAAAACTTAAACTGTTTTTCTCAATAAAGCGTTGGTGCGATTTCTCGTCGTTGATACTTACGCCAATCACTTGATAGCCTGCTTTGCGAACATCTTCGAAATGGTCGCGGAAATTACAAGCCTCGGCTGTACAGCCGGGTGTACTATCTTTAGGATAGAAATAGAGCACAATGCCTTGTCCGCTATAATCGCTGCGACGAATCTCTTTACCGTTTTCGTCTTTTCCCAATAAGTCGGGAGCTTTATCACCTACGTTCATGATTTAGATTTGTTTTAAGTACTGATTAAAGGGATTTTAATCAGTACTTATATGTTATTATAATTCTAAGTTCTTATCGAACTCTTCGTGCCATGGCAAACCTTGAATGTTCAATTGTTCCATAAATGGATCTGGATTGAACTCTTCTACGTTCCAAACTCCCGGACGCTTCCAAATGCCTTTCAAGAACATCATGGCACCGATCATGGCAGGAACACCTGTAGTGTAGCTCACGCCTTGCATGCCTGTCTCTTCGTAAGCAGCACGGTGGCTACAGTTGTTGTAGATGTAGTAAGTACGTTCTTTTCCATCTTTCAAGCCACGGATGCGGCAACCAATAGAAGTTTCGCCTTCGTAGTTTTCACCCAAGTCTTGTGGGTTAGGCAATACAGCTTTCAAGAACTGCAAAGGCACAATTTCTTGACCGTTGTAGTTGATAGGCTCGATGCTTGCCATACCGATGTTTTGAATCACGCGAAGGTGAGTCAAGTATTCTTGACCGAATGTCATCCAAAAACGTGCACGCTTGATGGTTGGGAAGTTCTTCACCAACGATTCCAACTCCTCGTGGAAAAGTAGATAAGAGTCGCGTGGGCCAATATTTGGATAAGTGATATCTTGATGTATTGACAATGGAGCTGTTGTTACCCACTCTCCATTCTCAAAATAACGGCCGTTTTGAGTAATCTCACGGATATTAATCTCTGGGTTGAAGTTGGTTGCAAAAGCTTTATGGTGATCGCCTGCATTACAGTCTACGATATCAAGATACTCCATTTCGTCGAAATAGTGTTTCGCTGCATAAGCAGTAAAGATACCGCTTACTCCTGGGTCGAATCCACAACCAAGGATAGCTGTAAGTCCAGCATCTTCGAAGCGTTTCTTGTAAGCCCATTGCCAGCTATATTCAAAATGAGCTTCATCTTTAGGCTCATAGTTGGCAGTGTCCAGATAATTTACGCCTGTTTGCAAACAAGCCTCCATAATGGTAAGGTCTTGGTAAGGAAGGGCTACATTGATTACGATTTCGGGTTTAAAATCATTGAAAAGCGCTACCAGTTCTTCTACACTGTCAGCGTCAACTTTTGCAGTTTTAATGTTAGGGTTTCCGATGGCCTTTACAATATCGTCACACTTAGACTGTGTACGACTGGCAATCATAATGTCAGTGAAAACATCGGCATTCTGTGCCACTTTGTGTGCTACGACAGTGCCTACACCGCCTGCACCAATAATAAGAACTCTACCCATTTCTTTTAAATTAAAAAATTAAGCATTTACGCATTGTTTTAGTGGAGCAAATATAAGTGATTATTTTCAGATAGCGATTTCTACACTCTCTATTTTTTATCATTGGTGGGTTAAACAAAACTAAGCGATTAATGTTATATTTGCATCCGATTTAACTAAAAACATACAACATGAGAAAATTGACTGTTATTATTTCTGGTTTGCTAGCGCTTGCAATGGCTACATCTTGTCAATCTAAGAAAGAAGAAACTCCTCTTTCTGCTTTAAATGGTGAGTGGAATATTGTAAAAATAGATGGAAAAGAACTATCTACCTCTAGCAACCATGAAGCTCCATTTATAGTGTTTGACACTGCTACTGGTCAGCTTTATGGATTCAGTGGATGCAATCGTATGATGGGTAGCTTCAATACAGATACTCAACCAGGAATTTTGCAACTTGAGCCCGTGAATACTACTCGTATGGCTTGCCCGGATATGACCGTGGAGCAGAGTGTAATTGAGGCGCTCTCTAAAGTGAAGTCTTTTGCCAAAGAGATGGATGATAAAATGGTGCTTCGTGGTGCTGATGACAAAGACATTATGGTTATTGAGAAAAAGAAAAACGATATCACCGTAAGCGACTTAGCAGGTCAATGGGAAATTATTGAGGTGCAAAACGAACAGGTTCCAAGCGGAATGGAGAATCAGCCTTTCATTGAATTCAACGAAGCTGAAGCTAGAATTCATGGCAATGCCGGCTGTAATATTTTTAATGGTGGCTACCAAATTGAAGAGGGCAATCCTTTGGCTATTTCATTTCCTAACACCATCACTACAATGATGTCGTGTCCTGATATGGAGATTGAATCGAAGATTATTAACGCTCTAAACGGTGTAGCATCTTTTGATAAGGTAGACAACGGTGTTGGTCTGTACAACGCAGAAGGTTTACTAGTGCTCGTATTGCAAAAGAAATAAGTAAGGCTTTTAGTCTACTTTATATTTAAAAAGCAGGAAAAGAATGGACTTCTTCTCCTGCTTTTTTTCTTGGCTTAACTTATGTATGATGATCTACATCTTCATGCGTTCTTCTACAACCTTCCAATCTACTATATCCCATAGTCCCTTGAGATGATCGCCACGTCTGTTCTGGAAATCTAGGTAATAAGCATGTTCCCAAACGTCGAAACATAATAGTGGTTTCCAGCCATATCGAAGTGGGTTGCAACCGTTGTGTTCTTTGGTAATAACAAGTTGTCCATCAGGCTTTAGCGAAAGCCATGCCCATCCCGATCCAAACAACGTAATACCTGCATTGGTAAACTCAGTTTTGAAATTGTCGAAGCTCACCCAAGCTTCATTTATCAATTTAGCAAGTTCTCCGTGTGGCTCTTTCAACTCAGGTTTCGGACTGAACTGAAGGAAGTACATCGTATGATTAATCACTTGTCCGGCATTGTTGAAGATACCACCGTCGGGTGCAGTTCCTACAATCTCCTCGGCAGTTTTATCTGCATACTCCGTATCTTTTACTAATTTGTTGAGGTTGTCAACATAGGTTTGAAGATGTTTGCCATAGTGAAACTCTATGGTTTCTTTGCTGATTGCTGGCGCCAACGCATCGTTAGCATAAGGCAGTTTAGGCATTTCGTGAATCATAATCTATTCAGTTTTTAATGGTGTAATAAGATGGTATAACTATCTCTTAAAAGACAACACAATAACAAATTCTTTTTATAAAATGTTTTTGCTGTAGAGTAGAATCAAAGTGTGCTTTGTAGATTGCCTTGAATAGTTTACTTTTGTAGAATCATGGAAACAAACTATCTAGAAGAGTTGAATAGTAGTCAGCGGGATGCTGTGCTCTATTGTGACGGGCCTTCGTTGGTGATTGCCGGTGCAGGTTCGGGCAAGACTCGTGTGCTTACTTACAAGATAGCCTATCTACTCGAACAGGGCTATAAACCCTATAATATATTGGCATTGACCTTTACCAATAAGGCGGCTAGAGAGATGAAAGAACGTATTGCACGCCAGGTGGGTAGTAAGTCTGCCCAGATGCTTTGGATGGGTACTTTTCACTCCATCTTTTCGCGTATACTTCGTAGTCAAGCTGCTCATATTGGTTTTACTTCCAATTTTACCATCTATGACTCTTCGGACAGTAAGAGTCTAATCCGTTCTATTTTGAAAGAGATGAAGTTGGATGAGAAGGTGTATAAACCGGGGATGATTCAAGGGCGTATATCGAAAGCGAAAAACCACTTGATTCTACCTCAGGCCTATGCTACCAATCATGAACTTTTTAAGGATGATCAGATGCTGAAGATACCTGCTATGCGCGATATCTATCAGCGTTATTGGGATCGTTGCAAGCAGTCGGATGTGATGGATTTCGATGATCTATTGGTTTATACTTTTCTGCTGTTCGACCGACACCCTGAAGTTTTGGCACTGTATCAGCAGCAGTTCCAATATGTATTGGTTGATGAGTATCAGGATACAAACTATGCTCAGCATGCCATCATTCTACAATTGACGAAAATTAATCAACGTGTTTGTGTTGTTGGTGATGATGCACAGAGTATCTACTCTTTTCGTGGAGCAGATATTGACAACATCCTCTCTTTTTCTAAAATATATCAAGATACGAAGCTCTTTAAATTGGAACAGAATTATCGTTCTACACAGTCCATTGTGTCTGCCGCGAATAGTCTGATTGAGAAGAATAGCAGGCAGATAAAGAAGGTGGTGTTCTCCGAGAAGAGCGAGGGAGAGATGATAAGTGTCGCAGGTGCGTATAGCGATTTGGAGGAAGGCGAGATTGTAGTCAATCGCATCGCAGCGCTACGACAAGAGAAAGACTATGAATTTTCCGACTTTGCCATTCTCTACCGCACTAATGCGCAGAGCCGTATCTTCGAGGAAGCACTTCGCAAGAGGGTTTTCCCTTATCGTATATATGGTGGTCTATCTTTCTACCAACGTAAAGAGGTGAAAGATGTGATTGCCTATTTTCGAATGGTGGTCAATCCTAACGACGAAGAGGCTTTTAAACGTATCATTAATTATCCTGCACGCGGTATTGGCGACACTACGCTCAATAAAATCATTTTCGCTGCCAATGATGCCAATGTGAGTTTGTGGAAAGTACTTGGCGAGCCACTGACCTATGGTTTGAATATCAATAAAGGCACGCACGCTAAACTTCAGGCATTTCGCGAACTGATGGAGTCTTTTATTGCCGATATTGCTACAAAGAATGCTTATGATCTGGGTGTGGATGTTGTGAGGCAGTCGGGCATTATGACCGAGATTTGCCAAGATAATACGCCCGAGAATATGAGTCGTAAGGAGAATATAGAAGCGTTGATTAGTGGGATGAACGATTTCTATATGCAACGCACAGAAGAAGGAAACGCGGCCATCTATCTGACGGATTTCTTATCGGAAGTATCGCTGATGACCGATCAAGATGATCAATCGGGTGCCGATGATTCGAAGATAACGCTAATGACCATACATGCATCAAAAGGGCTAGAGTTTAAAAATGTCTTTGTGGTGGGTATGGAAGAGAATCTTTTCCCCAGCAACATGTCGGGCGATTCGCCCCGTGCCATGGAGGAAGAACGACGTTTGTTTTATGTGGCCATCACGCGTGCAGAGGATCATTGTTTTCTATCATTTGCCAAGATGCGCTCACGCTATGGCAAAACTGAGTATGCCGTGCCCAGCCGCTTCTTGAAAGATATTGACCCCGGCCTATTGAGGCAACCGGGTGAGTCGCCAATGAGACAACGCACTGCTGCAAAATCGGCCTCAATGGCTCCCAAAGTAAAAGAAACTCCTATTGCAAGGCCATCAGCAACAATGAAGCCGTTGAGCCAATGCTCTACAACGAATAATAGTCAGCCCTCGAGCATGACACCTCCTTCTCAAAAGGTAAATCAGAATGACTCTGGTCTGCAAGTTGGTCAAATTGTGGGACACGAACGTTTTGGCCGTGGTGAGGTGCTTAAAGTAGAAGGAAGCGGCGATAATGCAAAAGCATCTATTGCGTTCGAGAATGTGGGTGTGAAACAACTTTTACTACGTTTTGCACGTTTAACAGTAATAGACTAGAAAGCAGTTTTCCATTAATATAGAGATGTATGAGAAAGATGTTCTTGTTTCTTTGTATACCGACTCTATTGCTCAGCTCCTGTGGTTCTTTGAATAGTGGAGTAGGCGCAAGCCCGGGTGCAGTTATGGCGGGTGCTGCTGTAGGTGGTAATGTGGGTAGTGCTATTGGCGGAATCGTAGGTTCGAATAATGCAGGTTGGCATGGTGGTTGGCGCGGATCGGCTATTGGTTCTCTTGTAGGTACTATTGCCGGTGCAGCTATTGGTGGCGCTATATCTTCGGAAGCTCGACGACAGCAGGAACAAGCTATGCAGCAACCCCAGTATGTCGATAATTATTACGACGCGGGTGCTTACAACAGTTCATCGAGTGCAATCAATCAGCTCCTAATAGAGAATATTCGATTTATTGACGCAAATCGCAATAGAACCATTAACCCGAATGAGAGTAGTAAAATCATCTTTGATATATACAATGATGGAGATGAAACTGTCTACAATGTTGTTCCTGTGGTTCAAGATATGTCCGATTCAAAGGCCATATCCATTTCGCCTAGTGCAATGATTGAACGCATCCTTCCCGGTACCGGCTATAGATATACCGCCACCCTTTTTGCTGATAAGAAGCTAAAGAGTGGCACGATAACGATACGAGTAGCCGTGACATCAGAAAATGGTATAATGGGCGATTGGCAAGAGTTCACACTTGATTGTGTAAAATAAGATTCTTGTTTTGGTGCCGCCCTTTAAAATGAATTAAACTGTAATTGAAATTATAAATGATCGATTTTAATCAATTTCCCAACCCATGCTATATCATGGAAGAGGATTTGTTGCGTAAGAATTTAAAGTTAATAAGTAGTGTAGCCGATAGAGCAGGTGTAGAGATTATACTTGCATTCAAGTCGTTTGCAATGTGGCGTTCATTCCCTATATTTCGTGAATATATAGCACACTCTACTGCTAGTTCGTTGTACGAAGCGCGCTTAGCGTTGGAGGAGTTTGGTAGCTTGGCGCATACCTATTCACCAGCCTATACAAAAGAGGATTTCCCGGAGATTATGCGATGTAGTAGTCACATTACCTTTAACTCTTTTAGCCAATATGAACGGTTTTATGCGGATACACTAAAGAACTCGCACCCAATATCTTGCGGCATTCGCATTAACCCTGAATATTCGGAGGTTGAAACGGATCTTTATAATCCTTGTGCACCCGGTACACGTTTTGGCATTACAGCCGACTTACTCCCTAGTCAACTTCCTGCCGGCGTTGAAGGTTTTCACTGTCATTGCCACTGTGAGTCTTCGTCTTATGAGCTTGAACGAACACTTCAACAAATCGAGGAGAAGTTTGGCGCGTGGTTCTCACAAATTAAATGGCTTAATTTAGGAGGTGGTCATCTAATGACACGTGCCGACTATGATGTAGACCATTTGGTAGAACTATTAGAAGCTCTTCGTAGTCGCTACCCTCACCTTAATATTATTCTAGAGCCCGGTTCTGCCTTTACATGGCAAACAGGGGTGTTGACTTCTGAGGTGGTAGATATCGTAGAGAGTAGGGGAATCAAAACTGCCATTCTTAATGTGAGCTTTACTTGTCACATGCCCGATTGCTTAGAGATGCCTTATCAGCCTACAGTGCAAGGGGCCGAGAAAGGCAATGAGGGTAAATTCGTTTATAGGTTAGGCGGTAACTCTTGTTTAAGTGGCGACTTTATGGGTATGTGGAGTTTCGATCATGAACTTCAAATAGGTGATAGAATTATATTCGAAGATATGATTCACTACACCATGGTAAAAACAAACATGTTCAACGGCATTCACCATCCAGCAATCGCCTTGTGGTCTTTAGACGAAAAGCCAGTTATTTATAAGAAGTTTCTCTATGAAGATTATCGTGGGAGGATGAGTTGATTATTGAGTAGTGTGCTTGTCTCCGACTGACTAAGAAAGTAAGAGCATAAATTTATAGCAAACATTTGCCAAATAATAGGTAAATGTTTGCTATTTTTGTTAAATGTAAATCAATAATAACAGATGAACTATGAAACTAACGAAAAAAACGTCAATACACTGCATTTTGCTACTATTCTTTCTGTTTCCCTCTATGCAGCTTTCTGCACAAGTCTCCTATGGAGGAAAGCCTGCGAGCTTTTCAATAAAGGGCGATGATGTAATCCTGCCTACGTTTGATGTAAAATTAAAGCTAAGTGTGAAGGAGATGATAGATCGGGATATGGAGAATCACCAGAAGAAAGTTATGCCACCCAAGGTCGCAGAAGCAATCCCTCTATTCATAAATCTTTCTACCCAAGGCAAATGGTCGATGCTAGCAGATAATAGCTATGTCTGTCGGCTACGTGTACGTGCTCCGGGTGCTTTGGCAATGTTTTTTTCTTACTCTGATTTTTATATTCCTAAGGGTGCTTCACTTTATATCTATAATAAGGACCGGACTCATATCTTGGGAGCATATACTGAGAAAACCAATTCAAAAGGTGGAGTATTCGCTACTGAGATGATAGCTGGAGATGATGCAGTGTTTGAATATGTATCACCTTCAAAGGAGCTGCTTCCCCGTATCATGATTGACGAAGTGGGCTATTGCTATAATAACTTGGTAATGCAGAATCTCTCTACTCGTGGCACGGCAGAATCGTGCATGATTAATGTGAACTGTGAGGAAGGAAGATTGTGGCAAAATGAGAAGAAGGGTGTGGCATTAGTTTATATCTATGCCGGAGGGGATGGATGGAGGCAGTGTTCAGGTACATTAATTAATAACACTAAACAAGACAATACACCCTATTTCCTCTCCGCTTTTCATTGCTATGAAGGTTGTGAGGAAAAAGATTTAGATAAATCTACCTTCTATTTTGGCTATGAAGCTGAAGACTGTGCCGGTTATAATAGGACCGAATATTACACGGCGACAGGAAGTAAACTCCGCGTTGCTATTCCTCTTTACAAGGGATCAGATGGCTTGTTGCTAGAATTAACCGAGGAGCTTCCCGAAGAGTGGGATCTATATTTTAATGGATGGGATAGACGTGACAAAGTTGTAACGGGTTTGGGAGTTGGTATTCATCATGCCGCCGGTGATATCAAGAAAATTTCAAGTTTTGGAGACTACTCTTCTAGTACGTGGACATGGACTGATAAGAATCTGTATGGAGCAGATGATGGATATTGGGATGTGTCTTTTGTTGAAACACGCAATGGATTGTCTGTGATACAAGGTGGATCTTCCGGTTCTCCAATGTTTACAAGCGAATATGCTGTTGCAGGTAGTCTTTCTGGATCTAACATTTCTTGCGCTGAGCCTCATGGCCATGCTTGGTATGGTAAGATGTACTACCATTGGGATAAATATGGATTCTCACCGGCAACTCAAATGAAAACATGGCTCGACCCTTTGGGTACCGATGCCTTGGTATTAGCAGGCAAACCCTATGTTATTGATAGGCCTCGTATTGAAATCTATCGAAAGAATATGGTTTTCTATTCTACACAGATTAATCAGCCGGGTGACATACAGCAACTAACACTAAATACTTTTATGCTATCCCAGCCTGTGAAAGTAACTGTGGAGGGTGACTTTGCTTTGTCACTGGATGGAGAGGTCTGGGATGAGACTATAACTATGCCTGCTCATGGTGGCAAGTTTTATGTATCTTACGTACCTCAAACAGTTGGAGTACACGAAGGGACTATTACGTTCTCTCAGCCTGAGATAAAAGATAATACTATAATAAGGCTCACAGCTTCTAGTTGTCCGCAATTTGAGGTTGATGCTCTCCCAAGCGGCCTTATTGGCCAGCCCTATAGTGCAGATATTTCTGTAATGGGCGGTAGAGAACCTTATACATTTCAACTTCAGTCGAGTAAGCTGCCCAAAGGATTGAACATGACTGCTGAAGGAAAGGTGAATGGAACTCCACTAGAGGAGGGCTTTTATAATTTTCTGCTAAGTATTACAGATGCTAATGGATGTTCTGCAAGTATTAATCAAACCATTTATATAGGTGGAAATGTTGTAGACGTATTTCCTTATGAGGAGTCTTTTGAACTGTCTAAGCAACTCCCTTCAAATTGGACACAACAATTCGTTGCAGGTGTGGCTGAGTGGGTCATTCAAGATAGAACAGAAGAAGATATTACTTATCCTGAGTCGGCTGCTATAGGCAACAATAATGCCTATTTCTACTATAAAGGACTTAATGATGATAGAACAACAAAACTGATTACTCCTCAACTTGATTTATCCGAAGTAACCAGCCCATATTTATCCTTTAGTCTGTCTCAACGGTTCGGATTCCGAGCTAAAGATATGCTTACTCTATATTATAGCTCTGGCATTGGCAGCGATTGGGTAGAGCTCCATAAATTTAGTGAGGATATTCGTGATTGGGAAAAGTTTGAAATAGAACTACCCAACCCATCATCAGAGTATTTTATAGCGTTCGAAGCTCAAAGCGCTAGCGGCAATGGAGTAGCCATTGACGATGTAAGAATCTATGCAAAAGATGATTCGGGCATATACGGTTCTGACTCTACTAATCAACTGCGCTTAGAATACGATGCTTTCGTGGTCGATAGACTGAATGTGGGATGGTCTGCTTCTGCACAATCTATAATTATTGTCAACTCTTCGGGTGAGATTATTTATAATAAAACGGGACTGGCAAATGAGCAGGCTATTTCTATACCTACAGCCGGATGGAGCTCTGGTATCTATTTCATCAAAGTGCAGTGTAATGACACTACTCTTATATCTCGCTTTATAAAGAAATAGAGATGCATAATTGCTGTACAATATAAGGCTTTAATCAGCTTTTACTCTATTTCCTTTCTTGGTACTTAAGTAAATGATTGCTGTCCGATAAAACTTTTTGTGGCGTAAATTTATAAGGGCTGAACTCAGAAATGAATTCAGCCCTAAATGTGTTATTTCGTTTTCACCACACACACACATGGGCAAAAGTATACCCTGTGATTCATGCTAATGAGGGCGTACTATCGGATATTAAATTTACTTCGGTAGCAACTAACTATTCTTTTATGCTAAACCCTTCAGACTTAAATAACGGAGATATAATGGCTATGGATCAGGCTTATCCGTGGTAAGACTGCGGGTATAGAGTAGGTATAGTAATATTGTTTGATGATACAAACACATGTTCCACTCGTTATTGAACAATGTGATTCTACACATGTTTATGTAGAGAAACATCCTACGTAATTAGGATACTTCTTAGTCTGTACTTGGAAATTGGATTTACTTTTAATATCATTATGAACGTATAAAAACGGCTCTTTTGTACATAGAGCTCGTTCTATTGCAACAACTCAATTTTAGTACAAACTTATAACGGTAAATTGTAGTTTAAATAGGATAGCCTATATCATAATGTTCAACTAAATATAACTAAATATGGATACATTAAGTGATAAAAATGATATTACTCAACAGGAAAAACAACTAGAGGAAATTAGCCCTTTTGAACTAAAAAACTATCTGATAAGTATGGCATCTGAAAGTACTCGACAAAGTACATACGTAATGTTGAATGCAGGTAGAGGTAATCCCAATTGGATAGCAACAGAGCCGAGAGAGGCATTTTTTTCTTTAGGTTTTTTCGGTATTGCTGAAAGCCGTCGAGCTATGAATTATGAGGAAGGCATTGCCGGCATTCCTGATAAGGAAGGCATTGCTCAACGTTTTGAGTTATACTTAAAAGAGGAGGAAGGAAAACCCGGCATTGATTTATTAAAGCGTACCTACGAGTTTATGCTGATGGAACACTCTGCTGATCCCGACGAATTAGTTTATGAATGGGCAGAATGCATCTGCGGGGATGAATATCCTATGCCAGATAGAATCATGAAGTATACACAAATAATGGTTCGCGATTATTTAAATCTCACTATGTGCAATAGTCAACCACCTACTGGTAATTACGATCTATTTGCTACCGAAGGTGGTACAGCCGCAATGTGTTATACTTTTGATTCTTTGCAACAGAACTACTTACTGAATCATGGGGATAGCATTGCCATAATGACTCCTATTTTTGCCCCATATATTGAAATACCTCAATTGGCAAGGTATAATTTTGATATTCTCAATATTAATGCTGACACTAGGGATAAAGATGGATATCACACTTGGCAGTATAAAGTGGAAGATATAGAGAAACTGCGAGACCCTAAATACAAAGCTTTATTTCTTATTAATCCGACCAATCCACCTAGTTATGAAATCAACCAAGAGTGTGTTGATGCGATTATCGATGTGGTCAATAGATGGAATCCTAATCTGATGATCCTGACTGATGATGTGTATGGTACATTTGTTCCCGGTTTTAGAAGCCTGATGGCAGAGCTACCACATAATACGATTTGCATATATTCATTCTCTAAATACTTTGGTGCTACGGGTTGGCGCATTGCGACTATAGCCATTTATGAGGATAATATTTTTGATAGATTAATTGCAAACTTACCACAAGGATATAAAGAAAACTTATCTAAGAGGTATTCTAGTCTTACCCCCGATGTAGATACCATGAAATTTATTGATCGTATGGTTGCAGATAGCCGTCAAGTGGCACTCAAGCATACTTCGGGTCTTTCGCTACCACAGCAAATGCAGATGACACTTTTCGCGGCTTTTGAGGTGTTAGATAAAGAGAAAAAGTACCGTAAAGCTATGCTCAATTTAATTCATAATAGGTTGAATGCATTATGGAATAATATGAAATTTACTTTACCTGATGATCCATTGCGGGCAGGTTACTACTCTGAGATAGACCTACTTCTTTGGGGTGGCAAACTGTACGGACAAGAGTTTATTCAGTATTTGGAGAGTACATATAATCCAATAGATATTGTTATACGTTTGGCAAAAGAAACGGGTCTGGTAGTTCTTAATGGGGGTGGTTTTGATGGGCCGGTATGGAGCATCCGAGTATCACTGGCCAATTTAAATGAAGCCGATTATGTAATAATTGGACAGAGTATAGATCGTATTCTTATGGAATATGCCGAGAACTGGAAGTCTAGTAAGAAGTAGATATCTTATACGAAGTATTGTCAGTTGTTCCACAAATTTAGTTTTCTGTTTATGTAAAATAAATGTATATCGAGGGATGAGCAAACTTCTGTTCTAATAATTTATATAGGAGGAAAATTTTATTTTCCTCCTATTCGATTCTAAGAATAAATCTTAATCGATAAATAGCGGTACTAAGTTCCATTTGCCATCAATAGCATCAGGTACAAAGTCTACCTCTTGTGGACTCTTGAACTCTTTGAAGAACGATTCGGACCAGATGAACGGTTTTCCATCAATAATAGGTGTACCATATTTCATCCAGAATGAAGTTCTCTTGCTATCCTTGTTGGCTTTTAGCTTCAATCCTTCCAAGGTCTCTATTATGATAGAAGCCGAAACTGCTTTTGCATCTATCGAACCATCGGGACGAGTCTTCTTAAACTCAGTGGTTCCAAAACCTTTATCCCAGCGGCCATATATAGATAGCGGCTCGCGATCTTGATTGAAGGTAATCAGGCTTTTGGCACTTTCAATACAGTTGACCATTCCAATGCGTTCGAAGAACTGAACACGACGCATAGGTCTAGTATCTATTGTTTCCAAATCATAGGTCACGCTCTTTGAGATGGCCATATTGATACCAAACATATGATTGGCTGAGATGAGGTGTGGATCGTAGTCTTTGCGGGTTGGGATATAGCCCGTAGAGTCGACCACCTTCAGTTCTTTACCATCCGAAGTAAACAGTACAAAGCGCTTATAGCTCATTTCAACTAGCCCTATTTCTTTACGGAAGGCATCGATCAACATGTAACCGTTGAGATAAGTACCTGTATTGTCTATCGAAACATATTCATAGAACTCTTGAATAGAGGTAGCAAACATTTCGGCTAGTGCAGCACGCCAACATAGCCAAATACCATCTTGCTTAGATTCGTTGTATAAGTGTGCATGGGTGGTTTCATTAAACCCTATACCATTTTTATTGAATCCAAAGTCTGTGTTACTACCAAATTGGCCTTGGCTATAAGCATTCTGTGTGATAAAATCATCGCAAATTACATAAGTCACCGCACACGATTGGGCATAGTACCCGCACCAACTATTGTGCGTGATATAAATCTCACCATCATCGGCAAACTTCACAAAAGCTGAGCAGTGATCTTGTTTGGGGCGTCCCGTATTCGCCTCTCCGAATCCCATATCAAGAGAGTCTGCCACTACGTCGAACATATCCATTTCTGCGTTGATCAGATAAATATCCAAGAATGTTATTTTCTCTGCATCGTAACCGCCGAGCTTAAAATCTGCAGGGTCCATTTTGTCGGGGTCTAACTCCTCAAAAGTCAATTTTACAGGTTTGTCGAAGTTGACACCCCCGTAGATACCTGCCATTCTAAACAACAAACGTTTCAGGTTTTGACCAGCCTTTTCGTTCTCATGTTCTCTCACCCAATTGTAGAAATAACGATAGTTATCGGTAAGACTTTTTGCGCAGATATCGAGGGCACCATCGGGGATGGTGATAAACAGATTATCTTGAGGCGTACCACAAATTAGCATGTTTCTCCACACATTATCACGTGCAGCCTTAATGGCTAGTTTACCTTGTATCTTCCCTTGAATGAAGCCTGCATAAAACTCATTTTCTAGGATAGACAAACTAGGGTCTTGTGCTATAATGGTATAGTTCCAACAGTTGTCAAGGTTCACCGAATAGCCCTTGCAATACTCATTCAATATAAATTCATTGATTTTTCTCTCTTTTTGCGAATTATCCATAACATTGAATATTTAAATTAGTGTATCAAAACAATTTTTTACTCCATAAATAGCTTCACAAGATTCCATTTGCCGTCCACTGCGTCGGGCACAAAGTCATCCTCTTGCGAACCTTTGAATTCTTTGAATCTAGATTGCGACCAAATAAAAGGAATACCTTCTATGTAGGGTGTACCATATTTCATCCAGAAGGAAGTCTTTTTACCATCCTTACAAGGCTTATAGGAGAGACCTTTTAGAACTTCGCGTACACCACTAGCGCAAAATGCCTTTCCATCGTTGGAGCCATCGGGGCGAGTGCGGAATACCAATCGGTTGTTGATTCTGAACTTCATCTCAGTGGTACCATAGCCTAAATCCCAACGTCCATAAATAGAAAGCGGTTCCTTGTCCTGTGTGTAAGTAATGAGGTTTTTAGCCGATTCAATATCTACTACATTATCAATCAAATTGAAGAACTGAACACGTCGCATTGGACGAGCATTCTGAGTTTCTAATTCGTAAGAAATTGTTTTTGAGATAGGACAATTGATACCAAATATATGATTGGCCGAGATAAGATGTGGATCGTAATCCTTCTTGGTAGGTAGATAGCCGGTAGAGTCTATGATCTTTAATTCCTTGCCATCCGAGGTGAATAGCACGAAGCGATGATAGCTCATTTCTACTATACCGATCTCATTTCTATTGGCATCTACTAGCTGATAGCCACTGAGGTAAGTACCGGTATTATCGATAGAGATAAGATCGTAAAAATCTTTGATGGAGGTAGCAAACTGTTCGGCTATAGCCGAGCGCCAGGTCAGCCAGATACCTAATTCTTTAGATTCATTGTACGAGTAGAGGTGAGTTGTCTCATTGAAGCAAATGCCATTTTTATTGAATCCAAAGTCTGTATTACTACCGAATTGTCCTTGGCAGATCGCATTTTGTGTAACAAAGTCGTCACCAATAGTATAAGAGATGGCGCACGACATAACATAGAAACCTGCCCAACTATTGTGCGTCCAATAGATTTCGCCATCATCCATATATTTAACGAAGGCCGAGCAATGTTCGTGATTCCTTTTCTTATTGGCTTCTTCGCTGCCAAGGTCCATCTTGCTCGATATGGCATCAAAAACGTCGGCTTGTGCGTTTATAAAATAGATATCGGTAAAAGTCAGCTCTTTGTCTTCGTAGTGTCCGAGCTTAAACTCCTCTTTCCCTAATTTGGCAGGGCTTAAATCCTCGAACGTTATTTTCTCACATTTCTCTCTTTGAACTCCTGCATGAATACCAGCCATTCGGAATAGTAGTCGCTTAGTATAAATAGCTGCCCTATCATCGGGGTTTGATGCCAACCAATCATATAAGTATACATAATTAGTATACAGGCAATCTTCCACAAGCTTATGAGCGGCATCTGGGATATCAATCGTAATATTTTCCTGAGGCGTATCGCAAATCAGCATATTCCTCCATACATTATTGCGAGCTGCTCTAATAGCTCTTTTCCCTTGTACTTTTCCTTGAATAAATCCAGCATTGAACTCGTTTTCGAAGATAGTGGCATTTGGGTCCGTCGCAAAAATGCTGTAAGTCCAACAGTTGTCAATTACCTCAGCAAATCCTTTACTGAAATCATTTAATGTATACTCTCTGATTTCCCCTGGCTTCAGAATAGCGTCATTGTCTAAATGGTCCATAATACTCTACGTTTAAAGATTAAACATTCTATTTAATAGGCATACTTGGACTCTGTTTTCCAAATATGCTAATTGAACACTTCTAAACAGAAAATGCCCTTATTATTAACTATTTATAATGTTATTTCTACAACTACTATTTAGCAAGTTCTTCTTTTTTTTGTCGAACAAATAAATATTATGAATGTTATAGCTCTTAGAACGTAATTAATTATTAAAATTTGAATAATTATGGGAGTTAAAACCGGAAAAGGATGGAATCTGCCTTGGATCATCCTTATAGACATCTATGTAATCTGGGTGGTCACATCCATTGCCGGGTTAGCAATTTCTCCTATTGAAGGAGACTTAAAGACTATATTTCCAGGATCAACAGATTTGGAAATTCAGTTAATTACTACAATGCCTTCTATGGCTTGTATTCCGTTTGTTTTCTTAGGCGGGCTTTTAGGAACTAAGTTTAATAATTTATGGTTAATAAACATTAGTTGTTTAGTTTTTTTTGTAGCCGGTTGCTTATTCTTTGTTGCCGACTCCATGTGGGAACTAATTGCATTAAGTGTAATTTCAGGTATTGGGGCTGGTGCACTTTCTCCACTTTCCGTAACGGTGCTATCCAATATCTTTACGGGTAAATACAAAACCAAACAACTCGGTATTACGTCGGCCATGCTAAATGCTGTGTTGATGGTAGCGGTTATTGTTACCGGTTATTTGGCAGAAGTAAGCTGGCGTCTGCCTTTTCTATGGTATCTATTGCCTATAGTACCCGTGATACTCTCACCTTGGCTGAAAAAATACATTGTAGAGCCTAGCAAAGAAGAAAAAAATGCAGCAAACCAGAAAGTGAAATTTCAGTTCACCAAAGAATGTAATGTACCTATGTTGGTGAAGTGCTGTATATTCTATGGACTCGTAACCTTTATGCTAGTTAGCACTAGCTTGTTCATTCCATTTATGATGCAAAGTTATGGATTTAAGAGTGGTGTTACGGGCGATTTGACTTCGGTTGTTTACTTCGGTATTATGCTTTCAGGTTTCTTGTTGAATCCAATTCTGGGTATTTTGAAGAAGACAACTTTCGATATGATTCTTCTTGGTATGGTGGTTGGCTTTGGATTAATGATTATTTCAAAAGATCCTATTATTATCGGTTGCGGTATATTTATTGGTGCATTTTTCTATGGAGTGGGGCAGCCTTATGCCTACAATGTTTGTACCGGAATCTCTACCCCACAAGCCTCATCATTGACAATGTCGTGGCTCATTGTCATGAACTCAGTGGGTATGTTGCTTTGTCCGGTTGTTATCAGTTGGGCACAAACTATATTCCATACAAAAGATGTACCGGCTTTCCCTTACTACTTTATGCTTGTGCTCTGTATAATATGTTGGGTATTTGTATTCGCAAGAAGGCTCATTATGATGAAGAAGAAAGTTACCCATGTATTTGTCTTTGGACGCGGAAGGATGGCGATATCTGCACTTACTCCTAAAGAACAAGCCTATGTAACTGCAAATCCATCGGATGTTTATGATTTGAGTACGGTTGATGCTCCTGAACCTACCGTTGCTTCTCCTGCTCCGGCTGCAGCTCCTGCACCCGAACAACCTTCAACTCCACCTTCATCTACACCAAGCGCATAACTTAAATAAATCTGTATAAGATAATAGACTGAACCCCGAAAGTGCTTCGATGAACTTTCGGGGTTCTATATGTAATGAGCTATGCTAATAACGTTTTTAAAAGGTTAGCATGCAAAGGTATTTTGGATTTATTACCTAGCCTTAGCGGTGCTGCTGCATCAGCCTCTGCAGTGCTGCAGCGCAGCTATACGCAGTAGTACTGCAGAGGCTGATGCAGTAAATGAAATAAGTATGGCTGATAAGTTAGAACTCCGCTTTCCCCATTGCCATCATAGTAATCGAGACCATGGATAGTAGTAGTAAGAGGCCTGCAATCCATTTCTCGTAGGTTTTAAATATCTTTTCTCCCTCGGCAATGTTCTCCTTTCGGGCTTTATAATAAAAATAGATGCCGGGGCTATAGAAGATGGTACATAGCATAAATAGCTTTAAGCTACCTGCATAGATCAGCCATAAACAGAATAGAGAAGATATGATACCCACAAAGCGGAAATAATATTTTTGGGTCTTTGAAATGCTCGGCAAGTAGTTACTCTTATAAGTAGATTTCCAGAGGAAGAGCCCACAAAATAGATAAGGAGGTAATATTGTAACGCTTGTCATATCGAGAGCGGCCATATAGATAGATTTTGATATAGTGGTAAGTATCATAAATATCTGCATTAGCAGGCTCGATATAAATAGACCGAAAAGAGGCGCCCCTGTCTTAGTCACTTTCATAAACTGTTTGGGTAGTATTTTTACCTGAGCTGCAGTGAATGGGACTTGTGCACAGAGTAATGTCCAAGAGATCCAACAGGTGAGTACGGCCACAATAACACATACAACTACAATATAATAGGCCCAATCTCCTGCAGCATACTTGAGGACGTATGCCACCGATGGATCCTCCAATTTTGATAGTTGGGCTTGGTGCATTATGCCATAGCTCAGCACACTTACCAAAGAATACAAGACTAATGAGAATAAGAAGCCAATGATGCCGGCCCAACTAACGTCTCTCGAATCTCTGGCACGATTCGACATCACGATAGCCCCCTCAATACCCATAAAACAGAAGATTGTAACAAGCATCGTGCTTTTAACCTGTTTGACTATCGATCCGAGATCGGGCATAGTGCCCCAAAAGTCATATTTAAAAGTCCCTATTTTGAAATAAACGATGAGCAGGATAACTACCAATATCAAAGAGGCTAATTTAAAGATGGTAACGATGGTGTTTAGGGTAACGGCTGTCTTCACACCAAGTGATACGATAAAGAACATAACCCATATAAAGATAGAACCAAAAATAACGGTTGGCCATGTCTCTAGGAATATTGGAAAAAAAGCACCCAACGAATTACTAAGCATGATGGCAAGCAATACATTCCCTACTATCACACACAGCCAGTAGCTCCAAGCAATATTAAAGCCCACATAGTTGCCAAAGCCTTCTAATGCATATTGATAAATCCCTGCATTTAAATCGGGGCGTTGGCTAGTCAATATTTTAAAGGTTAGAACAAGGAAAAATACACCCGCTCCCACAACGGCCCAAGATAGTAGGGCGGCTGCAGCACCCGCTCCGATGGCAATGTTTTGAGCGATATTGAAGATTCCACCGCCTATCATTGACCCCAGAACTAAACCGGTGAGGCCTATTAATCCTAATTTACCATCTGATTTAGGCATAACTACTGTTGGGAAATTGTATAATTCTTTAGCGATTTGATAAGTGTAAAAAAAAGTGTAGATACACTATTTTTATACTTATTTGCAAACAAATCTAAACCGCAATTGTTCTTCACTTGAATTATTTGTTGGCTAACACGCAAAACATTATAAGCTAAGTGAATATGTATAAACTTAGATCTTACAATAATTAGACTTGCCAACTAACAATTGCTGGTGAATTTTCTGACCTAGAGTTCTATAAATTTAAATTTAGTAATTATGGGAATAAGCAATGGTAAAGGAGCAATGATTCCTTTTATTACAGTGTTTGTGGTATATTGGATTTATATTATGAATAGTTTGCCGGGATTGGCCGTAGCACCGCTGTTAGGCGACTTGAACTCAGTCTTCCCGCATGCGTCTGATTTATCAATTCAGATGTTGAATTTTATTCCATCTCTGCTGTGTATACCTTTCATCTTGTTTGGTGGACAGCTTGCGGCTAGATTCAATAACATAGTGTTGCTTTACATCGGTAATATCGTGTTTCTTCTAAGTGGCGTTTTAATGTTGTTCAGTACTGAACTATGGCAGTTGATTGTGTTGAGTGCACTTTTAGGTGCAGGGTCCGGTATTATGCTACCGCTCTCGCAAGGCTTTATAGGTCAGCTCTTCTATGGCAAGGCTCGAACCAAGCAATTTGGTATTTCATTAGCGGCAACCAATGTGGTATTGATTGGTACCAATCTCTTTGTGGGGTATATGGGTGAAACCAATTGGAAGCTGCCATTTTGCGTCTATCTTACACCAATCGTTCCTCTCTTCTTGATTCCTTTCTTAAGAAAATATATCTTAGTTCATCCACCTAAGGAAGTCAAGGGTGAGCCAAAGATTAATCAATATAAGAACATCAATATCCCCGTGATGATACGCTACTGTTTGTACATAGGATTACTTCAGTTCCTCACCATGGTGTTGAGTATTGATATGGGTTTCCTTGTAGAGGAGTTCCACGAAAAGAGTGGAATTGCCGGTGACATCATTTCTATAGGTATGTTATCCATAGCCTTGGCAGGTCTTTGTGTAGGATTCTTTGTTAAGATCCTGAAGAAGGGTATACTTGAGCTCTGCGTTTTGGCTATTGCAATAGGTTTTACGGTGATTACTATTGCACCCAACCTTTGGGTAGTAACGGCAGGTTTGGTATTTGGTATGTTCTTCTATGGTATTTGTAATCCTTACGCTACCGATAAAGCCTCGAAGACTGCCATTGGAGCGGCTGCTATTACCATTACCATGATGTGGGTGTTGCTTACCGTCAATATCGTTTCAGTGGTGGCTCCATTTATCATTGCCTGGATAAAGAAACTATTCCATGAACCTAGCGATTACCATCAATTTGCCTTCTTGTTTATGGCCATAGTAGCTTACGCATCTGCTATTATTATCTTCATAAGAAGAATCATTGTAGACAGAAAAGCAAAGAATGCTCCGGTCCTAGCTCCGGCCCCTGTTTCAACAGAAACTACTAGTACTGCAGCACCTGCTCCAACTGTAAATAAGCCTGTCGATACCCCGGATAACAATGATAGCAAGCCTACAACTAATAATACAGAAAAATCATAACGAGAAAAAAATAGTTTACTTCAATAAAATGAGCTCCGATAACTGTCAACAGGTTATCGGAGCTCATTACATTTCTAGACTTAGCTTTCTATTTAAGATATCTATCTAGCCAATCAATGAATACGCGATTCCAAAGCACAGAGTTTTGGGGCTTATTCACCCAGTGGCACTCATCAGGGAAGTAGAGATGTTCGGCATCAATACCTCTTAGTCGAGCAGCGCCAAATGCACCTTGGCCTTGCGAAACTGGTATGCGATAATCCATATTGCTATGTATACAAAGAATAGGAGTATCCCATTTGTCTACAAACAAGTGGGGAGAGTTCGAATAAGTACGCTGTGCAGCGGGACTCTTATCCCAATATGGGCCCTTGTTGTCCCAGTTGGCAAACCACATTTCATCGGTAGCGACATACTGTGCACCTATATTAAATACACCATCATGCGCGATGAAAGCTTTGAAACGTTTTTCGTGATGCCCTGCCATCCAATAGACAGAATATCCGCCAAAGCTAGCACCTACACAAGCTAGTCTGTCTTTATCAATGTATGTTTCAGTAGCAAGGTCATCAATGGCAGCTAGCAAGTCGGACATACAAAGTCCACCGTAGTCGCCACTTACTTCTTCCACCCATTTTCGTCCGAATCCCGGACAACCCCGTCTGTTAGGCATAATCATGATATAGCCGGGAACAGTCATCATGGTGAAATTCCAGCGATAGCTCCACACCTGGCTACAAGCCTCTTGTGGGCCACCCATACACATCAGCATAGCAGGATACTTCTTAGTGGGATCAAAATCGGGTGGGAAGAGAACCCACGACATTAACTCTTTGCCATCTACTGTTTTGGTCCATCGTGCTTCTACTTTTCCTAACTTTATCTGATTGAAGATATGCTCGTTCTCATGCGTTAGTCTACATATTCCATAGTTGTTCTGTGGGTCGATGATGTAGATGTCATCGCAATCGGTTAACGAGCGACGCATGGCCACCAACTTATCACCCACCATGGCAAGATTTATATAGTCATAATCGCCTTCGGTAACTTGTATGATTTCACTTTGCTGGTCAATCAGGTAGATCATGGTTCGTCCATGCCACACCGAAGCAAAATACATCTTCCCGTCAGATGTCCAGCAGAACTCGTTCACATCCGCATCAAATGCTTTGGTTAAGTCTTTTTTCTGCTTAGTCTCAAGATCCATTAGATACAAACGATTCTTGTCGCTTTCATAGCCATCATGCTCCATGCTGAGCCAAGCTATAAACTTGCCGCAAGGCGAGAAGCGTGGATTGATATCGTAACCTAAGTTGCGGTCGGGATCGCCCTCTTCCTTACAAATATTAATCTCCTCTTTCGTCTCTGTATTATATACATAGATATCTGAGTCGGTAGATAGGGTATAGGCCAAACCTACCTTCTTCTTACAGGTATAGGCTATGCATTTGGCGTCGGGACTCCAAGTGAGCTGCTCTATTCCGCCAAATGGCAGTAGAGGCGACTCGTAGCGAGTGCCTTCGAGAATGTCAGTAGCATCGCCTATTTTTTCTCCATCAAACGCAGCATAGAAAGGGTGGGGAACTGTCTCTTGCCATCTGTCCCAATGTTTATACATCAGGTCATCGGCCATCAGCCCTGTTGTCTTATCCAACTCCTCGTATAGATCATCGGGGTGGAAAGTATAAGGGGTCTGCGAGATGAACAACACCTGACTGCTACCCGGTGAAAACTTAAAGCTATCAATATCCTTCTTAAAATCGGATAGCTGTTTTCTTTCTGTTCCGTCAGGGTTCATCTCCCAAATTTGACTACTTCCCCCTTCATCGCTCAAGAAAGCAATCTTGGTACCACCTTTAATCCATTGTGGGTTGCTTTCATTGTTGGCACTTGTGGTAAGCAGTTGATCATTCTTGCCATCCAAATCCATACAGTGAAGCACGATGTGGTTTTTGTTCTCCTTCAAACAGGTATAAGCCACCTGATAAGCAATTTTACCTGCTTTAATACAGGCATCATAACCTTGTATACGCCCCATCGACCACATAATCTCGGGGGTATAAACACCGTCAACAATTTCGGGATTGTGCTTTCCTATAATTGGCTTCTGCACATTTTCTTCTTTTGGTTGTACCGGATCTTCGGCAACCATTTTTGCTGAATAGACCATACTATATTATTTTAAGAATTTATCTAACCACTTAATGAACATCCTATTCCACAAGATGGAATTCTGTGGATGATTGACAAAGTGACATTCGTCTGGATAGAACAATAGCTGAGCCTCTATACCTCTTAGGCGTGCACAAGCAAATGCTTCCTGCCCCTCCGATACAAGTATACGATAATCTTTATCGCTATGTACGCACAGAATAGGTGTGTCCCACTTGTCCACATCTATATGAGGTGAATTTGCATAAGAGCGTTGAGCCACTTCATTCTGTTTATCCCAATAGTTACCGCCGAGATCCCAGTCTACAAACCACATCTCTTCTGTAGTAAGATACATCTCAGGGAAGTTGAAAATACCATCATGAGCTAAGAACACTTTGAAGCGCTTTTCGTGGTGGCTAGCTAGCCAGTACACCGAATATCCTCCGAAGCTGGCACCTACGCAGCCCAATTTCTCTTTATCAACATACGATTCGGTGGCTAGATCGTCAATGGCCGAGAAGTAATCGTGCATACAGAGTCCACCATAGTCTTTACTGACTTCGGCCTTCCACTGCTGTCCAAATCCCGGACAACCTCTGCGATTAGGCATTATCATGATATAGCCTTGAGCGGCAAAGAACGAGAAGTTCCACCTATAACTCCACACTTGGCTACATGCTTCTTGAGGCCCACCCATACACATCAGCAGTGCAGGATATTTTTTGTTGGGATCAAAGTTGGGTGGATACAACACCCACGACATCAGCTCTTTCCCATCTACCGTTTTCACCCATCTCTCTTTGACTTCTCCCAATACGAACTGATCCGTGATAGCTTGATTCTCGTGAGTCAACCTTAAGATACCGTTATTATTCGTGGTGTCTATGCGGTAGAGATCGTCACATTGTGTCAACGAGCGTCTGATGGTATAGATATAGTCGCCAATAGCAGAAATAGAGATATAGTCAAAGTCACCTTCGGTGAGTTGCGTTACGGTGCCGGTAAGAGTGATATGGTAAATCATTGTTCGGCCATGCCATACAGAGGCGAAATAGATACCTCCACCAGCCGGTACCCAGCAGAACTCATTAACGTCGGCATCAAAGTGGAGTGTCAAATCGGTTTTCTTCTTCGTTTCTAAATCCATTAAATAGAGCCGGTTCTTGTCACTCTCATACCCGTCGTGCTCCATGCTTAGCCAAGCCATGTACTTTCCGCAAGGCGAATAAGCGGGATTGATATCATATCCCATATTCTGGTCAGGATCCCCGCTAAGCTTGCATATGTTAATCTCTTGCTTGGACTTGATATCATACAGATAGATGTCCGAATCTGTGGAAAGCGCATAAGCGGTACCTGCCTTCTTCTTACATGTATATGCGATGATACTTGAATCGTTGCTCCATGTCAACTGCTCGATGCCTCCAAACGGCAAAAGTGGAGATTCGAACCGAGTGCCGGCTAGAATGTCGGTGGCAGCTCCCATCTTTTCGCCATCAAATGAGGCATAGAATGGATGTGGCACAGTCTCTAGCCATTTATCCCAATGCTTATACATCAAGTCGTTGGCCATCATCCCCGTAGTCTTATCCAGATCCTTATATAGCTTATCGGGTCTGTAAATATAGTCTACTTGCGAAATAAAGAGGATGCTATTGCCATCGGGTGAAAACTTAAAGCTATCAATATCTTTTTCAAAATAGGATAATTGTTTTCGTTCACTCCCATCCGGGTTCATTTCCCAGATCTGATTTTTGCCTCCCGAATTGCTAAGGAAAGCGATTTTGCTACCGCCCTTGATCCATTTTGGTGACGTTTCATTATCGGCAGTTTCCGTAAGCAATACATCATTACAGCCATCACTGTTCATCACATGCAAAACGGTGTGTCCCTTGTTTTCCTTTATGCAATAATAGCCAGCCATATAGGCTATTTTTGTATTATCAGGTGAGACATCGTAAGCCTCGATACGTCCCATCGACCAGAACACTTCGGGAGTAAACTTCCCGTCTTTGACACAAATGGTATGTTTACCAATAATTTTACTTTCTCCTTCCATAGTGATACAATTATATATATAGGTTAAACATTTAGATGTCTATTAAGCCAATCAATCATTACGCGATACCAAAGCACAGAGTTCTGTGGTTGGTTCACCCAGTGGCATTCGTCGGCAAAACAGAGATGTTCGGCTTCAATGCCTCGCAAACGTGCTGCGTCAAAGGCGGCCTGTCCTTGCGATACCAAGATTCTGTAGTCTTTGTCATTATGAATACAAAGAATAGGCGTATCCCACTTGTCAACAAAGTGGTGTGGCGAATTGGCATACGAGCGTTGGGCTATGGCATTCTCTTTATCCCAATATGCACCGCCCAAATCCCAATTGACAAACCACATCTCATCGGTTTCCAAGTACATTGCTTCCTGGTTGAAAATACCATCGTGAGCAGCAAAAACCTTAAATCGTTTCTCATGGTGACCAGCCATCCAATAGGTAGAGTATCCACCAAAGCTAGCACCGATACATCCTAAGCGATCTTTGTCCACATAAGCTTCTGTAGCCAAGTCGTCAATGGCGGCAAAATAGTCATGCATGCATAGCCCGCCATAGTCTTTGCTGATTTCGGCTTTCCACTCCTGTCCGAAACCGGGGCAACCGCGCCGATTAGGCATTATCAATATGTATTCTCCCTGTTCTACCAACAAAGAGTAGTTCCATCTATAGAGCCAAAGTTGGCTACAGCCCACTTGAGGCCCACCCATACACATCAGCACAGCAGGATATTTTTTGTTAGGATCAAAATTCGAAGGATACATCACCCATGACATCAACTCTTTGCCATCTACAGTCCCCGTCCATCTAGCTTCTGTCTTACCAAATTTAAGCTGATTGAAAATATGTTCGTTCTCATGAGTCAGTTGGATGAGGCCAAAGTCATTGGCCGGGTCAATACAGTATAAATCGTCAGACTCAGTTAGGGAATGACGTTTTACTAGAATCTTGTTTCCCATCATTGCAAGTCCTTCAAAGTCGTAATCACCATCCGTCACCTGAGTGATTTCACTCGAAAGGGTAGTTTGGTAGATCATAATTCTACCATGCCACACTGCCGTGAAGTAGATAGTTGCAGTGGTGCTATCCCAACAGAATTCGTTTACGTCTGTGTCAAAACCGTCAGTCAGACTATGTTTCTTCTTAGTTTCCAAGTCCATTACATAAAGTCTGTTTTTATCACTTTCGTACCCGTCATGTTCCATACTGAGCCATGCTAAGTATTTCCCGCAAGGCGAGTAGGCCGGATTCATATCATATCCTAGGTTCTGGTCCGGATCGCCACTGAGTTTGCAGATATTTATCTCTAGCTGGCTTTCTGTATCATAGATGTAAATATCCGAGTCGGTAGAGAGGGTATACTCTTTCCCCGCCTTCTTTTTGCAGGTGTATGCTATCTGCTTAGAGTCGTTGCTCCAGCATAGCTGCTCGATTCCCCCGAAAGGTAAGAGTGGCGACTCAAATCTAGTCCCCTCCAATATATCTTTAGCTTCTAACATGGCATTGCCATCGAATGTTGCATAAAACGGATGGGGTACCGTCTTCAGCCATTTATCCCAATGTTTGTACATCAAGTCATTGGCCATCAAACCGGTCGTTTTGTCCAAGTCTTTGTATAGATTCTCGGGTTTGTAGATATATTTAGCCTGTGCAATGAAAAGAATTTGCTTCTCATCCGGAGAGAACTTAAAGCTGTCTATGTCTTTTTCAAAGAATGATAGCTGTTTATGCTCGGTCCCGTCCGCATTCATTTCCCAAATCTGATTAGAACCACTGGCATCGCTCAAGAAAGCGATCTTACTACCATTCTTGATCCATTTGGGAGAAGATTCGTTAAATGCAGAGTTCGTTAGCAATGAATCGTTTGTTCCATCGCTGTTCATGATACGTATCACCGTGTGGCCTTTGTTTTCCTTTACACTATAGTAGGCAACTGTGTAGACAATCCTTGTTAAATCGGGTGAAGCCTCATAGCTACCTATACGTCCCATTGCCCAAAGGGTTTCTGGAGTGTATTTCCCATTCTCCACAGTGATATACTGTTTGCCGATGACTGACTCGGGAACAGCCTCTATTTCTTTTAAATAGCTACTGTTAGTATCTGTTGATGAAATGATTGTTTCCATACGGTTAATATTTTAAGTGTTGAATATATATATTGAATCTTTCTGTGTGGTTATATCTTCTTCATTAATCCCTTTACAAACGGATTAAACAATTAACTAACAATGCTTTTGGTGTTTTGTTTGTTAGGATTGTCTAATAAAAATCTCTAGGAAGGCATTTAACACACCACTAAAGGCCGTCTGTTTTTGTATGTATTAATTTTGTCATAAAAGACACACCTATTAGTAAAAATAAACTCTAGTTAACGCACTATATCTGTTTTGAATTGTTATAAAGCTCAATTTGCAATATTTTGCAGTTCGCTGTTTTAATTAATAAAAATGGTCTAGAGTGACTATTAAAACAGCTACTTGACTGGTATGCCTTGCTATCGAAGCAGCTTATAGAACGAGAGAATTTGAAGGATGAAAAAGTTGACTTGCCTACCGGCTGTAGATTTATAGCATGTTGAAACATTGTTGACAAATATTTATTCACATAAATTGATAGTTTATGAAAAAGTTAGTATTCTTATCAGCATTAATTATTGCCTTCTTAAGCATGTTCACAGCAGCAGCTGAGGCGCAAGAGAGTAGGTCCCCTTTAATTGTTCAAAAACCTACTGCACAAGATTCGGCCATACTCTATAAGAGTAAACCGCATGGTCCTCACCAGACCCCACTTCCAAAGTTTGTGATCAAAACGAGGAATAACTCATTTATGTTTGCTATAGGTGGATTTGTAAATCCTATTATGGGCTATGACTTTAAAAATCAACTGTATAAGACGAGCGCAGGTATCAGTTTCATTCCCGCCGACATACCACTTTCCACTGCAAGGGGTCAGAAAGCCGACTACTACATTAACCCGGTGAATGGTGCTATTGATTTCCAAATCATTGGGCTTGCTGGGACTAAGAATGAAATATCTGCCTTTATCAAGTTAGGCACTAACGGTATGACACCTTGGGTAGGTTACACACGTATTCATGTGAGTTGGAGAGGGTTCACGGCCGGTCAGATGCTGACATTAATGCAAGACCCTTATGCCTGTCAACCTCCAACTATTGACCCGCAGGGACCTTGTGGAGATATCTCTACCGTGGCTTATGAAATAAACTATAAATCTAAATCTTACAAAGGCTTCCGTTTCGCTGTAGCTTTAGATATGCCAACCTACTATTCGGCTAGTGGTCTGTATCGTGGACACGACTACCCCGATCTAGATGGGCATGAGTGTGTAGGAAATGCAAATGCATTAATTCCGGATATCCCTATGTGGATAGAATATCAGAAATCTCCTACCAACCGTATTCGTTTGAGTGCGTTAATCAGAAACTTCCGCTACGTCGACCTATTAAAAAGTAAAACGCGTAATGTGATGGGCTGGGGAACTATGCTTAGTGGTAATTTGAATTTCTGGAAACCATTGACTTTCTACTGTCAAGCAGCTTATGGTAAAGGTATTGGTAACTATCTGCAAGATATAGCAGGCAAACCTTTGTCATTTATACCTGATGATAGCGACCCGGGTAAGATGAAAGCCTCTCCTATGATGGGACTTGTATTTGGCGCCTCCTTAAATGCCACTAAGAAACTACAGTTCAATGCCATCATATCTGAGTCTAAAATATGGAATACAGATACTTATTATAAGGATTATAAATACACATTGTATGCTTGTGCCAATATGTTCTACACCATCTCCCCCTATCTGCAATGGGGTGTGGAATACTTGTGGGGTAAGCATGTAGCTTGGGATCATCAGTCGGGTATAGACAACCGAATCCAGACTCAGCTCATGTTTACATTCTAAATAAAGATGTGTGGAACATTTCTTTTTATCGGATTGTTAGAAGTTAGTGCTATCCTTTTGAATAATTTTTAAAAAATAGTGAGATATGAAAATACAAACTGGTCAAGGATATATATCATTGCTGACGCTTTTTGCGATATGGTCTATATCGGCTATAACTTCTTTGCCTGGGCTAGCTATTAGTCCCATATTGGGCGATCTCGACAAGATATTTCCACACATTTCAGATTTGGAAATACAAATGTTGACCTCTGCCCCCAATCTGTTGATTATTCCTTTTGTATTGCTTTCGGGGAAGATCACGCAGAGTAAGGGCAAAATACCGATGTTGGTTTTAGGTTTATGTATCTTCTTGGCATGCGGTGTTCTGTATCTCTTTGCCAAATCCATAATGACTTTAATTCTTATCAGCTGTCTTTTAGGCGTGGGTGCCGGGCTCATCATTCCTCTTTCTACGGGGTTGATAGCAGACGTGTTTACGGGCGAGCATCGCACCAAGCAGTTAGGGCTAAGTTCTTCTATTACCAACTTGACATTGGTTTTTGCTACCTTCATTGCAGGATGGTTGGCCAACTATAATTGGCATCTGCCTTTTGTAGTCTATCTAGTACCTATTGTCTGCCTAGTATTATCTAGGTTCTTGACGGCCAAATATATGGTGAATAACGCAAGTCCGGTAGCCAGTGCCAAGCAGGCTGTAGTTGTTAACCACTATCTTAAGCCAGGGCAATCGATGAATAAGAATTTGTTGATTGGAATCATGGTGATTTACTTCCTTGCTACCTATACAGGGATGATTGCCACTTACAATCTATCATTTGTCATACAGTCTTATCATTTAGATAGCAGCTATTCGGGTTTGATGATCTCTTTACTATTCCTTGCCATCATGTTGCCGGGTTTGTTTATAACCAAAGTCATAAGGATATTGTCCGATTATGCCATTGTTACAGGATTCCTGTTTATCACACTTGGTTTGTTCATGATTGTTTTGTTCAAAGATATTGCGCTCATCGCTCTGGGAACCTTTATTATGGGCTTTGGCTATGGTATCATACAACCTTTGATCTACAACAAAACCGTGTTGACCTCTAATACACAAAAGGCTGTGCTTGCCTTGGCTTTTGTAATGGCTATGAACTATATTGCTTTGGTGACATTGCCCTTTATCGCAGATTTCTTTGAAACAATATTCAATGATAGGGCATCTATTTTCCCATTCTTGGTGAATGCGATAATCAGTGGAGTCGTTACCATCATAGCATTTATATTTAGAAAGCGTGTTTTGTTCTCGAGCGAAGGTTGTCTTGATTAATATTCTTGTGATTGTTCAATGAAGTTAGTTTTATCGATTAATCTCGTTTTTATATGTTAGCTATAGAGACTGGTAGGTACAAGATGCCTTTGCTTTCGGTGGTGGCCATCTTATCGATGTCTATTGTGGTCAATCTCCCCGGTTTGGCGATATCGCCAGTAATGGGGCGGTTGGACCAAATATTTCCACATACAAGCGATTTGGAGATTCAGCTATTGAGTATATTACCCAATCTGTTTATCATCCCTTTTGTGTTGCTTTCTGGTAAGTTGTCCGAAAGCAAAAGCAAGCTCACCCTATCGTTTATAGGGCTCATTATCTATCTGCTATCGGGGGTGGCCTATCTGTTTGCCAAAAGCATGCTCTCTCTCATCATCATCAGTTGTATGCTAGGTATTGGTTGCGGGTTGGTCATTCCTATTGCTGGTGGTTTGCTTGCCGACTACTTCTTTGGGAAATATCGTGTAAAACTTCTAGGTATAAAATCGGGTATAGCGGTGGGCACCATTGTACTGGCCAATGTGTTTGTGGGTGGCACTGTAGATATCAACTGGCATCTTCCCTTCATCGTTTATTTGATACCGGTGATTCCCGTGGCCCTTTATCCATTCATCTCAAAAAGATATCTTTCGCAACATCTTACGATGAGTAAGGAGGCAGATGTCGCCTCCAACAGCTCACCACAAGTAGCCCCCGTATCATCCGCTTTTGTAGATCCAAAGAAAGGGCAGAAGATGGCGCTTAAATTGATGTTGAGTTATGCTACGATGACCTTTGTAGTTTTGGTGATTACCTATTATATGCCCTTCCGTATGCAGGATGCTAAAATCTCCGACTTGATACTGGGCGAGGTCACCGGATTGTATTTCTTGGCAATGGCTATCCCCGGTTTTGTGCTTTCGAGCATTATCAAAGCATTCAAGCGACACACCATACTTGCAGGCAATATTTTCCTTATTGTCGGCTTGATTATTAGTACGCTGTTTTCTTCGGCTTTTAGCTTCTTTATAGGGGCTGCCTTTTTGGGATTTGGTTACGGCATCATCCAACCCATACTCTATGATAAAGTGACCAATACCACTACCGACGAAAAGCAATCTACGCAACGTTTTGCTGTCTTACTCTCCGGTAACTACATGGCCATAGCTATAGGTCCTTTTATATTCAAGATCATCGAATCTATCATTGACGACCGTTCGCTTATGGTGCCTTATGTCATTAGCATAATAGTTATGCTAGTTGTAATTATCTTAAACATAGTCTGTCGAAACTCATTTGTATTCAGTACAAAAGAATACCTTAATAATAATTAGATACCCCGCTCATCAACTTTAAAATAGAATAATCATGGAAGATAGTAAATTTAGAAAGGGAGATGCCGAAACTGTAGTTTTTGGTTCGGATACGATGTTGAAATCATCACCCATCGAGAAGATACCCGATGGACCTACCACTCCCGAAATAGCTTACCAGATGGTGAAGGATGAGACCTTTGCTCAAACGCAACCACGTTTAAATCTAGCCACGTTCGTCACTACATATATGGACGAATATGCCACCCGTCTGATGAACGAAGCAATCAACATTAACTATATAGACGAGACCGAATATCCGCGTATTGCCGTGATGAATGGCAAATGCATTAACATCATAGCCAATCTGTGGAACTCTCCCGAGAAGAGCGTCTATAAGACCGGAGCCTTGGGCATTGGTTCAAGCGAAGCTTGTATGCTAGGGGGCGTATCGGCTTGGCTGCGCTGGCGTAAAAAACGTCAAGCACAAGGTAAACCTTTCGATAAGCCTAACTTTGTTATTTCTGCCGGATTTCAAGTGGTTTGGGAAAAGTTTGCACAGTTGTGGCAGATTGAGATGCGACAAGTACCCCTTACGCTAGAGAAAATCACACTAGATCCCGAAGATACGTTGAAGCTTTGTGATGAAAACACAATTTGTGTGGTCGCCATAGAAGGGGTAACTTGGACAGGCCTGAACGATGATGTGGAAGCAATCGATAAAGCGCTTGATGCCTACAACGCTAAAACCGGATATGATATACCGATTCATGTAGATGCTGCAAGTGGTGGTTTTATCTTACCATTCTTATACCCAGAAGTCAAGTGGGATTTCCGTCTTAAATGGGTCTATTCTATCAACACTAGTGGCCACAAATATGGTTTAGTCTATCCAGGATTAGGATGGATTGTTTGGAGAGATAAGTCGTATCTGCCCGAAGAAATGTCGTTTAGTGTGAACTATTTGGGCGCCGAGATTACTCAGGTAGGGTTGAACTTCTCACGTCCTGCTGCACAAATCTTAGGTCAGTACTATCAATTTATTCGTTTAGGGTTCCAAGGTTATAAGGATATACAATACAACTCGATGGAGATAGCCAAATATCTGCATAGTGAAATTGGGAAGATAGATGCTTTTATCAATTACTCAAAAGATATGGTGAACCCACTTTTTATTTGGTACTTAAAACCAGAAGTAGCAAAATCGGTCAACTGGACACTTTACGATTTACAAGATAAGCTGTCGCAACATGGTTGGATGGTTCCTGCCTATACCTTGCCTGCCAATCTAGAGAATGATGTGGTGATGCGTATTGTAGTCCGCCAAGGATTTAGCCGCGATATGGCCGATATGTTGTTGGGCGACATTAAGTCGGCAGTCGCAGAACTCAATCAGTTGGCCTACCCAACTACCACCAAACTGGCTGTAGACAAAAATCTAAAGATAGCGCCTCGCATCTTTAACCACGGTAGCTATGCCAATGCATCCAAAAAGCAAAACTAAAAGTGGGGCAACTAAGGTGTCTTTTTGCGTGAACTTATTAAGTATTGTTTTTGTTTCTAAAAAATAAACTAATTAGAATAAAAGATGAGTGATCTATTACCATTCTTCGTGCTTTGTCTGACCTCTTTTTTCTCGTTGACAAATCCTTTAGGAACAATGCCGCTGTTCTTAACTATGACGCACGAGATGGACGAGGACGAGCGTAAGCAGATTGCAAAACGCGCTACCTTCGTGGCCTTCGTGATATTGGTAGGTTTCACTATTTTGGGTCAAGTCATATTTAAAATATTTGGATTATCATCTAATGGATTCCGTATTGCCGGTGGTATCATTATCTTTAATATTGGATATAACATGTTGCAAGCCCGCTACTCTAGTGCTAAAGTCGATCCCGGTGGTGTACAGTCTGCGGTAAATGACATCTCTATAACTCCATTGGCTATACCTATGATCTGCGGCCCTGGTGCCATAGCCCAAGGTATCGTGTTGATGGAGGAAGCCAACTCTATTGAGAAGAAGATTGCGCTATTAATAGCTATGTTGGTGGTGTTTTTTTTGATCTATGTTATTCTTCGAGCATCATCTAAATTGAATAAGGTTTTAGGTGAGACGGGTATCAACGTAATGATGCGCCTGATGGGGTTGATTTTGATGGTGATAGCAGTAGAAATATTTGTGGGTGGCGCCCAACCACTTTTGATAGAAATCATACATTCGGGGATTGATTACGTGAAATAATGGGGTTGCCATTTAGAAACTTAAGCTTCGCACGTTAACTTAATGATATGACATAGCCTTATTTTCTGTTTCTCGCAGAAGATAAGGCTATGTTATGTTTGGACCTATGATTTCTGGATCATCATACACCTTATTATAGCCTTTGAGAAGCCAAACAATAACCGATTAAAACTGTTTAAACTGTACTGAAATAGCACCTATTTCCTAAAGAATGTGGTGAAACTAGTTAACTTCCCCCTTTTGCAATATCTTTGCAACAGTAATTATATGTTTTCTCTAAACACAATCATGAAAAGAATAAAACTACAACTAGGCATGGCCCTTTTCTCGGCGCTACTATTCTCATCATGTAGCGATAACGAGATGATCAACTATATTCCCGAACCAGAAGTTGATACACATCTAGATCTATTGCTCTATGACGAGTTGCCATCCACGGCTAAGACATTTATACTTGCGCTCGATGAACCAAGTTCAATAATCACAACGCAGCGATCCTTCAATCTTAAAGAGGTTTTGCGTGCAGAGACATCTGCTGATAAGGATTTTATATTGATTACAAGCTATTCTGCTAAGCCCATCACAAATATAACTCTTAAGGCTTATTTGCCCGAAATAGCAGCCAATGTGCATATTGCTACTATCGACTCCATACCAATGTTTGGCCAAGTAGCTTTCCGTCCTGCTTTTTTGGATGGCGAAACCTCGTATGCCACTGATGATAGTAGAGTGGTTTCTTTTCAGAGAGAGTTTATCCCCAACGATATGAGTTTCACTGTAGATAGCGACTGCACTCACTATCAAATGTTGAAAACGATTAAGACCAATTGGACACTATCGTTTTCTAACTACGATTGGAATCCTGATGGTAATAGCACTTGGCTAGAACTTAATGCGATGGTGGCACGAGAATGGGTGGTAATAGTAACCAATTTAGGCTATATGCTCTCTTCGCCACAGTATTACGAGGTGATGAACAATTTTAGCTCCATCTTTGGCGGTGAACTCTATGGCAATACGGGCGAACTATTTACCAATGCAGATTACAACAACTTTATTGAGCGCTGCTTTCTTAGTAAACGCTTTGTGCTTGGTCGTGTAAATCCTGCCTATGTAGCTGGACTTGGCGGTGGGAGCACTTGGGGAGTAGCCGACTGGAATTTCTATGGCCACTACGCTTCGTATAGCGGATGGGAAGCTATTAGCCACGAGCTAGCTCATTGTTATGGATTCTCTCACAATAGCAACCTTACTTATGGCAATAATGGTGTGGGATGGACAAATATGGTCTCCAATCTTCATGTCTATATGAATACGCTTGGCGATATGCCTTACGAAAGTCGCAACATCTTAGATACCCATAATTCTGCTTATGATGAGTTTAGAGGTTTCTCTATAGACCGTAGCAAGATGAATGATGCATCTACAGCAAAGATGTATCAAGATAGTAAGGTAAGAAAATACTTTGATAATGAATTGTAGAGCAATGAAACCGATAAGATACTTCTATATATTTCTGATGGCAACTTTAGTTGGTTGCTCCGATGAGGTTGTAACCGATGTCTACCTCCCATCTTATGAGATAACCACCCATTACAGTTACTCTTTTGAGAACCATCATCAGTTGTCACATGCACTTGATGCAAATATTGACTTCTCGCCATATTCGCTTAGTGTAGATGGCGACACTCTTTATATAGGTAATAGAGCCGACAAGTCTGTTTATAGCTACGACTTGAAGAAGAACCGCTACCTCGACACGTTTAAGAATGCCGATCGTACTGATCCGTTATCGATGTTGACAGTTGGCAACTACCTATTTGTGGCTTGTGGAAACTCGCGCGAGGTGCAGATATTTGATAAGACTACCACTAACTATGTGTCAAGACTTGGCACAGGAGTATGGACAGGTAATGTATCGTATGCAACAACGCTAGCGCAATGTCACGATTTTATCTTTGTGAGAGATTCAAAAAATGGAGTACGTGTGTTCCGTAAGAACGATATTAACTATACGGCGACCAACAATAATAGCTATTATGCCAACTTGGATTGTGACGAGCTAATCACCTCCAATGTCACCTCTTATGCTCGAGATATGGAGGTGCTAGGCGATAGTCTCTATCTATTCGATGCCACAGCTGGGCGAGCCTATATTTATTCATTAGAGAGTGTTAGAAACAAACAGGCCGACTATGCTCGTCGAATAGACTTTAATAAGACAGCTGTTGAAGGTATAGCCTATGTTTTAGCCATGGAGATAGACCACCAGCATCAAGAGGTGATTCTTAAACTCAAATATGATGGATCTATCTGTTATGCCTACTATTCAATGGATAAGTTTGCCGCTTTGGATTGGGATAACCCCGATAAACTTATCAAGTCAGAAGGCCGAAACAGTTTTGCCGAGTTGGGCGACTTTGTCCGCTGTGGCACTACTAACATCTACACTACTGCTGATGCGGTGAAGTTTGATCAATTAAAGGCCGATTCTATTATAATACATCATCCACTCCACTAGTGCTGTAATAATCTAATATCTTATATGAAAGCCTCAACGATTATAGTTGAAGCGAACAAAAAACTAAATAAATGCTGACCAAACTAACTTGTATGAAAAGAGAGGCAATTAGGTTTCTCACTTTAGCTTTTCTACCTGTGCTATGCATAAGTTGCGAAAAGACCACTCCCAATAATGAGCCCAAAGAGATGGTGATTCTCGATACCGATATGGTGCCGGGATTGGATGATGGCCTAGCCCTGTCGATGTTGGCCCTAGCCGATGATATTGAGCTGCTGGGAGTAACTGTGGTAGCGGGTAATACCCACGTCAACGAAGGGTTGGCTTATGGCATTCGCCAACTCGAAATTATAGGCAAGCCAGATGTGCCTATTGTGGCAGGGGCAATACAGCCCTTACGAGAGAATCGTATCGAATTAATGGCACAAGAGGTGGCAGCTTTAGGCGATGAGGCTGATGTGTGGCTAGGCAGTGGGGGATATGATAGTCCCGCAGATTGGGAGAGCTTCTATGTGGCAAAGTACAATCGCACACCAGTCATTGCGCCCGTTGCTATTAGTGCGGAAGACTTTATCATCGATCAGATAAAAAAGAATCCCCACAAGGTTACTATTGCCGCTATTGGGCCATGTACTAATCTAGCATTGGCAGTGAAGAAGTCGCCCGATATTGTGCCTCTTATTAAACGTGTGGTTTATATGGGTGGTGCCTTCTTCTGTGAAGGAAACACTACACCTGCCAGTGAATTTAATATATGGTTCGACCCAGATGCTGCAGATATTGCTATGAAGAGTGCCATCGACAAACAACAGTTTTTTGGTTTGGATGTTTGCAACACAGTGGAACTATCGAAGGAGAAATTCGATGAACTGAGGTCGTCCATCAAATGTAAGGAATATCAAGCTATAATGGATGATAGCACACCTGCCTATGTGTTTTCAGAAGATCCAAATGCAGAGTGGTGGATCTGGGATTTGTTGGTGGCTGCCTATATCATTGATCCAACCCTAGTAACCAATTCTACAAATAGCTTTGTAAAAACAGAGACAGAGTTTGGCTCAGAGTTCGGGAGAACAATTCCTTATACGGATAATCCTGATAAGCTGCAAAATGTAGAGATAGTGCTCGGTGTAGATATCCCCCGTTTCTGGGAAGTTGTGCAGAGCTCGTTGACACGTATCCATGAGTAAATCTTTTTAGTCTAAAGTATAATAGTACAAATGGAGAGGTTACTGGAATTATTAATCTACTGATCGATGCGTTTAAACACCATTTAATTATCATTTGACCACTGTTTAAACAGTAATAAACTACCTCTCTTCGAGATAGGTTGTCCCTCCTTCCTTTTATCGAGAGCATCCTATCCTTGCATTCTCTAAACACTGAGTTAATCGATTCGCGAATAACTCACCAATCCCTTTTTCTAAAGACAATACAATGTTGAAATATTCTAACAGCCTATTGTGTCTTGCTTCTGTTTGCAACTAGCAGATAATCAGCTTTGTATATAAAGGGTGATTATTGCGTGCAAGAACCGTACTTTTTATTCGTAATATCCGTGCTTCTTATTCGGAAAAAGCCCATGTCTTGCTTGTTGGGCATGTGGAGTGGGAGTGTGATAGTAGTTTTGTTTGACAAAAGTTGGCACCCTTAATACATCTCACCCACAAGAATGTGGCGGCACAGCCTGCTGTGTCTGTTTGATATAGCATTGTAACAGCCGCTGGATATCTCTTTTGCGTTAGATGGGAACAGTAGGCTGTGCCGCTACTGGTATCTATTTTGCATTAAGAGGATAGTAGGGGGGATGCTACGTTCGGGACAATACAGCAATATATCACCCATTATTTATTCTTGCGATAAGGCTCTAAAATAGAAAGGAATAACATATTATACCCTAATCATGTTTTGCTATGCATTTTTCGTAATATTCATTGGCTACCTTCTCTGAATTATATATTTTTGTTAACGGTTTAACTATTTAATAAACTCTCTCTTATTTTGCCACGTTTACAATTAAAGGCATATACTAAATATTGAATTCTATGAAAACATTTGAAGATTTTACAGGGAAGTATCAATTGGCTAAGACGTTAAAATTTGGCTTGGAACCAATAGGAGAAACCCTAGACAATATTGTGAAACACGGTTTCTTAGAGCAAGACCAACATCGAGCGGAAAGCTATTTAGAGGTGAAGAAGATTATAGACAAGTATCACAAATACTTTATTGCATCCACACTGCACGATTGCAAACTGCTATTAACCGATAATAATAGTAAAGATTCTTTGGAAGAGTATTATTACTATTATCACCTTGGCAACAAGACGGAAGCCCAGAAAAAAGAGTTTGTGTTGATACAAAGCAAACTACGCAAGCAAATAGTGGAGTGTCTCACCAAAGATGATCGATTCAAGCGTATTGATAAAAAGGAACTGATAAAAGAAGATCTACTCTCTTTTATAGAAGATGATAGAGAAGCTGTGCTAGTAAAGGAGTTTGCCGACTTTACTACCTACTTCACAGGTTTCCACGAGAACCGCAAGAATATGTATTCGGATGAAGAAAAGTCGACTGCCATTGCATATAGGCTGATACATGAAAACCTGCCTCGCTTCATCGACAATATCACAGTGTTCGAGAAAGCTGTGGCAGTGCCTGAGATAGCTGCCCAACTAGCTACACTTTATAGCGATTTGGAGCTTTATCTTAATGTTTCCTCCATTGCCCAAATATTTACCTTGCCTTACTTTTCCGATACCCTTACGCAAACTCAAATAGAGGTGTACAATGCTGTTATCGGTGGGAAAACCGAAAAAGGTGCTAAGGTCAAGGTTAAAGGTCTTAATGAATATATCAACCTATACAACCAGAAGCAGAGTGATAAACGAAATCGTTTGCCGAAGTTGAAACCTCTATATAAGCAGATCCTAAGCGATAGAGAAGCGGTGTCTTGGCTCCCCGAAGCCTTTAAGAATGATGACCAGGTTTTAGAGAATATTGAGAAGTGTTACCAAGAGTTGCGCAACTCTGTTTTCGAAAAGAAGGGCGAAGGCGAACATTCGCTCAAGCAACTATTGTACGACTTAAGCCAATATGATCTATCTAAAGTCTATATAAAGAATGATCAGCAGCTCACTGATATATCACAACGTATGTTTGGCAGTTGGGGGGTGATTGAGAAAGCTATAGCGCATGACTATGGGGTAAACAATCCGATGAAGGCCAATGATAAGTATGAGAAGTACGAAGAGAAGAAAACTAAATATATCAAGTCGCAAAGTAGCTTCTCTATACAGTATATTAATAACTGCTTGGACCAACTGTTAGGAGACGACAGCAAGCATGTGGAGGACTATTTTGCAGAACTTGGCGCCATAAATACTAAGACCGAGCAAAAAGAGAATCTATTTGCTCAGATAGCCAATGCATATACGGATGTGAAAGATTTGCTCAATACTGCCTATCCCGAAAAGAAGAGTTTGATTCAAGATAAAGAGAATGTAGCCAAAATTAAAACATTGCTCGATGCTATAAAGAACTTGCAACACTTTGTTAAACCTCTGCTTGGAGATGGCACAGAACCCGAAAAAGACGAACGGTTTTATGGAGAATTCACTCCTCTTTGGGACGACCTCAACCAAATGACTGCCCTCTACAACAAGGTGCGTAACTATATGACCCAAAAACCCTATTCGAAGGAAAAGATAAAGCTGTTTTTTGAGAATAAAGGTCAATTTATGGGTGGCTGGGTAGATAGCCAAACTGAAAAATCAGATAATGGGACACAAGCAGGATCATATCTTTTTAGGTCTCTAAACTCAATAGGTGAATATGATTACTATCTAGGTGTTTCATCTGACAGTAAGTTGTTTAGGAAAAAAAATGGTGCGAAAGGTAAGTTCGAAAGACTAGACTATTATCAAATAAAAAGTAAATCGGTTTATGGAAGCTGTTATGCCGGAGAAGAGGGGTTTGATAAAGATAAAGAGATCCTCAGCAAATGCATAAAGGAATTTGTCTCTCAAATACAAGATAACAAAATACGCTTATCAATTTCGGATGATTTCTCAAAGCTTAAGGCAGTTGACAGTAGTAAAGGCATTACTCCTAAAGCGTTAATTGATGTGCTCAAAGATAAGTACATAGGGCAGTTGCTTCTGTTGTTAAACGATCCTACTTTCTCCAATGAGAATACTAGGGTTATAGAACTATTGCGCCAAACAATATTGAATCTAAAACGCATACCTAAAGCAGCAAGTTATAACGATAAAACATTTGTATTATTCACAGAGGTACAGGATGTTATTGAAGAACTGTGTGAAGAAAAGGTTTTTGGTTATTTCCCTATTCATGATGATGAAATCTCCTTGGCTATGGCTAGGGACAAGAAACCGCTTCTGTTGTTCAAAATTACTAACAAGGATCTGTCCTATGCTGATACCTTCTCAAAAGGGTTGAGAAAGAATAGAGGTACAGAAAATCTTCACACGTTATATATGAAAGCTTTGTTGTCAGATGATCAATCGGTACTAGATATTGGGACTGGGGCTATTTATTATCGTAAGGCAACTGTTGGCCTAAAGAAAGAACCAACCCATGTTAGGAATCTACCAATAAACAATAAAAATATACTAAATGAGAAGAAGCAAAGTCAGTTTACCTATGATTTGATAAAAGATCGTCGATATACCTATGATAGCTTTAAGCTTCATCTTTCAGTGGACTTAAACTACAATTCTCCGAAGAAGTACAACATCACTCCCGAAGTAAACGAATACCTCAAAGAGAGTACGGATACTCACATCATCGGCATAGACCGTGGCGAAAGACATCTGCTCTACCTGTCGGTGATCGATACCAAAGGCAACATCAAAGAACAATACTCACTAAACGAAATAGTAAATGAGTATAATGGGAATACCTATAAGACGGACTATCATAGTCTGCTCGATGCTAAAGAAGACAAGCGCAATGAGGCTAGAAAGAGTTGGCAGTCTATTGAGAATATAAAAGAACTGAAAGAAGGTTATCTCAGCCAAGTGGTTCATAAGATTACGACCCTGATGGTGAAATATAAAGCTATTGTGGTCTTGGAAGATCTTAACTTTGGATTTATGCGTGGCCGACAAAAGGTGGAAAAGCAAGTTTATCAGAAGTTTGAAAAGATGCTGATCGATAAGCTAAACTATCTAGTAGACAAAAAGCTGACACCTACCGAAGCCGGAGGACTTTTGAAGGCGTATCAGCTGACTAGTAAATTTGAGAGTTTCCAAAAGCTAGGTAAGCAAAGCGGTTTCTTATTCTACATTCCCGCCTGGAACACTAGCAAGATAGATCCTGTGACGGGCTTTGTCAATCTATTCGATACGCACTATGAGAGCGTGGACAAGGCAAAAGCCTTTTTTAGTAAGTTCGACGCTGTACGTTACAATACCGAGAAGGGGTTCTTTGAGTTCTCGTTCGATTATACCAATTTTACGCAAAAAGCCGAAGGCACTAAGACAAAGTGGATGATTTGTACTTTTGGCAACCGCGTTGAAACATTCCGCAACCCCGACAAGAATAGCGAATGGGATAATAAAGAGGTTTGTCTCACCGACGAATTTAAGGCACTTTTCATGAGTTTTGGCATCGACGGTAACAGCAACCTCAAAGAAGCTATTGCCAACCAAGATTCCAAAGAGTTTTTCGCGAAGCTATATCGTTTGTTAAAACTGACCCTGCAAATGCGAAACAGCAAAACTGGCACCGATATCGATTACCTAGTTTCGCCTGTACCAGATAATAAAGGCAACTTTTACGATAGTCGCATTTGTGACGATTCATTACCTGCTAATGCCGATGCGAACGGTGCCTACAATATTGCCCGAAAAGGTCTGTGGGCCATTAGACAGATTAAAAAGGCTGTCGATCTTAAGAAGGTGAAACTGGCTATCAGCAATAAAGAGTGGTTGCACTTTGCGCAAACCAAGCCTTATCTCGAAGAAGATTAAACTCCATCAATATGGAAAACCTTATATCTATCTCTACACTCAATGATTTTATCTTTTGTCCGTACTCCATATATCTGCACAATGTATATATGGAGACGGATGAAACCCTCTATCATGCTACTCCGCAAGCTAGAGGAAAGGTAGCTCACGAAACAGTCGACAAGAAAACCTATAGCACGCGAAAGGTTGACTTGGTGTCGTTACCTGTATTTTCTGAGTCACTTGGCGTGATGGGGAAAATTGATTTACTGCATATCAATAAGAAAACCCTTGTTGAACGAAAATATCAGTTAAAACAGATCTTTAGAGGACAGTTATATCAACTGTGGGCGCAATACTTTTGTTTACTAGAAATGGGCTACGAGGTGGAGCATATAGCATTTTATGAAATATCCACTAACAAGACTATCCCCGTAAATCTACCTACACAAGCAGAGTACATAGAATTGCAAGTATTTATAGAACGTTTCAAGAACTATAATCCAGATACAGAGATTGCTACCAATCAAAACAAATGTACACATTGCATTTATTGCAATTTGTGCGATAAAACCCAACTAGATAATGTATACACATAAGGACATTGAAACCAAAACAATCTTTGTGATAAATTGCCTGCAAGAACGCACTTTGCGTGTGAGCAATGGAGAACTGTTATTAGAAGAAGAAGTGGAGGAGAAGAAGAAAATACTAACCAAACTCCCATTTCAGAAGATATTGGCGCTATTTGTGGTAGGTCATATCAAAGTGACAACACCGTTGATAGAGAAATGCCAAAGGTTCAATGTGGCATTAGTAGTAATGAAGCCCAACTTGCGCCCCGTGTTCTATTGGTCTAATGCGGCTGAGGCCAACTTCTTACTTCGTCAAAAGCAATATAATTTTCAAAAAACGGACTTAGATTTTGCAAAGAAACTGGTAGAAAACAAAATTGCCAATCAAATGCGTGCTTTGGAGAAGACTCGAAAAAAAGATTCTATGACCATAAGAGCCAAATTGGAATGTGGAGCTGCCTTATCAATGATCAACGAGTTTGAGGATTATAATAAATTGATGGGTATTGAGGGTTTTGTCTCTAAGTCCTACTTTGCAGCCTATTTTCAAGATCAAGATTGGAAGGGAAGATGCCCACGAATAAAGCGTGATGTTATTAATGTGGCTTTGGATATTGGCTACACCATATTGTTCAACTTTATAGAATGCTTTGCTCGTATGTTTGGTTTTGATCTATATGTTGGAGTTTATCATAGAATGTGGTTCAAACGCAAATCATTAATTTGCGATCTGATGGAGCCTTTTAGGTGCTTGATAGATCACTGTGTTTTACTAGCCTTTAATAGGAAACAGTTCTCTGCTAAGGATTTTACGTTGGTAAAGCAAGAATATCGACTTAAATACGATAAAACTGCAGATTACTATCGTATATACTATGATGCACTGATTGTACGTAAAGTAGATATATTCAAGTATGTGCATGCCTACTATAGATGCTTTATGAAACATGATGTAACGGATGCATTCCCCGAATTTGTGATGTGATGGTAGTAATAAGTTACGATATTTCTGATGACAAGATTCGTGGACGTTTTTCGCGAATGTTGACCAAGTACGGTGCTATTCGTCTACAATATTCTGTATATGAGGTAGTGAACACACGAAGGGTAATAGATTCCATAAAAATCAAGATTGAGAGTTATAGCAAACACTTCTCTGCTGCTGATAGTGTGATAGTGTTTGATGTAAATAAGGATGACTTAATTAAATACGGAAATGCCATTCATCGTGATGTCGATGTTGTTTACCTATGATTGCAAACCTCGGTCTTCCTATTTTGATGAAAGTTTTGTAGAATCTCCTACTAGAACCTCTTTCGCAGATGATTCACTTTTGGCTTATTGCATTAGGGTGGTCTTTTTTCATTTGAATAAATAGTATCTAACTGTCTTGACTGCTAAAAAGATATATTATATTTGCAGCCTCATAGAGGCTAGTAAAGCTTTTTAATTTCTACTATTGTAGATC
>CAMTOQ010000017.1 GCA_947074205.1 uncultured Bacteroides sp.
AGTAGTAAGTATTACGATTACTCAAATCAACAGGATTTCCATTTTTATCCATTGTGTTGTATTCAGCCCACAAATCAGGTAGACCACCCATTGTTTGATACCATCCGGCTGCAGGAATTGTCACCTCGGCAATAGTATTGATAAACACTGTTTTTGGTGAGTTATGCCATGGGCGACCCAACCACACTGAATAAGTTGAAGGGTCGGCCACCTGTGTTGTTGTGATTGTATTGTTCATAAACACATAGCCCCATTGAGTTCCAACCTTATGATTGGGTGCTACAATATACCCGCCAGACGGGCGAACAATATTTATAGTACATGCATCAAAATAAACATCACCCGCACCATAAATAAAATCAACGGCACCTTCAATCCAGCAGTTTTTAGCATAATGTCTATCGGCTATGCTCTTTGTTGAGGTAAGCCAAGTGTCTTGATAACTCAACATCTTACAATTGTTGAAAACTATGCGATCATTGTTTGAATATAGCGCCAAAGCTTGTGGTCCAGCATTCTTTTCTGTACCCCATGAGTTTTCGAAAATGATATTTTCGAACATAATATCAGAGGCCTGACACACTACTGTTGCTCCTTCTGAAACATGATAAGTAGGAATAGATGCATCACCTGTTGATCCACACAATCTATCATCAGTAAACTTCACTTTTTCGGCATCTTGTCCTATAAAATGCAAATAGGGCTTACTTGCGGGAATATTGATATGCTCTTTATAAACCCCATTTTTGATAAAAATTAAAAATGGACGTATCTGATTATCTGGAGCGGCATCAATTGCCGATTGAATTGTGGTATAGTCACCCGTACCATCAGCCGCAATTATCATGTCATATAGTCGAGCCACAGGTTGCGTTCTTTCCATAGTTGTGAATGAGATAGTAGTTCCTTGATAAGAGTTACCACTTCTATCCACTATTTTTCCTTGTGGTATCGTTATGCTGTAGCTTGTGTTATAATTAAGTCCATTATAAGGTAATATTACATTCTTTCCGCTAAAGCTAGCTGTCAATACCTCATTATTGAGTACGCAATCTCCACTCCCCTCTATTACTCTTTCATCAAATGTAAGAATGATTGATCCACTGGCAGATATACCTGTTTCATTATTTTGTGGGTTGGATGCCAAAAGTACCGGTGCTTTATTATCATCTACATACTCTTCCTCTGCCAACACAAATACATCTGTTATACAAGTTCCATCAACGCCGGTAGCTGTTCCTTTAATCTCGGAGGACATATCAGCACGAAAACGCACATACACTTTATCTTTATTATCACAAGCAGCGGGTAAAGCAAATCGATCCGATTTCCATACTTTGGCATCCGGTATTACAATCTCACCTACTTTTATATAGTTAGTTCCATCTATCGAGTATTCTACTAACTGAACAGAGTAGGCATTATAGTTGAGTCCCATAGTAGCAAGCACTTCAACATTGGTATAACCATTCGTAGAAAAAGATATCTCGTAATGGTATCTCTCATCGTCCGGGAGCACTTCACCATCCGTTTGACTACCTACACGAAATGGTCTCCAGTTTACTGCACAATACATATCGTTATACTTTCCCGCAACAACACCTTTGGCCAACCAGGATGATTCAGAAGAACTATTCTTCAAAACAAAGAGACCTGCATTATCGCTCACTGATTTATAATCGGCTGGGCGACTGCTACTTGGACTATCTAAATAAAAATCCCAACCAACTATATAATCACAATTGCTAAATTGGGCTGTAATTTCTACATCTTGATTCATTGTTATATACTTGGTGGCCGAAGTAGTGTTATCGTCCCAATTAGTAAAAGTGAATATTGGATTATTAACTGCGGTAAGGGCTATTTCAGTTCCCTCTTCATAATAAACCTGTCCATTGATAAGCGTTCCTGCCGGAGAAACTGAGACCAAGTTTGAGTTCACACCTTCAGAGTAGTTAAGAGAGAAGGTATATATCTGATTTTTTGAATATACAGCACGTAGATAAGTATCTTTATCGATTTCAAGTTGATAAGGGTTATCTGTAGAAACTATATTTCCTGACATATCTTCCCAATGTTGGAAGTGATAGCCAAAATTCTCTGTGGCAGTTAAGGTTATCAATGAACCTTCATCATAAGTAGCAGATAGTGGGTTAATAATTATGTTACCAGCCTCAGCATCGGCAGGAATTGCTGTTAACGAATAACTCGGCACAGGAATTGCTTCGCCCTGATATGTACCCGAAAGTACAAAAGAGCTCAATCCCATCACTTTGTTATTGGCTAAATTATAGGGTGTCACAGTAAATATGAAAGACTCTCCTTCTACTGTAATCCCATCTATCGCCACATCAAATTCTGTATAGTGTGGGTCAGTTCCCTCGCGCTCAATATTGTATTTTGTAACTAACAATATTTCTTCTCCACTCTCTTTGCGACAAGAGATATCGATATCACATCCACTTGTACCATATTTGGTAGCAGCAAAGGTTAAGCGCGTAGGAGTAAAAGCGATTCCTTTTCGTGGAGAAACACGAAATACAATCTCATCATTTACATTGTGAGTTGTATTTCTCTCGGTAGGTTGAAACTGAGAAAAGGTATAAGGATCTCTATTGCGAGTAGCTGCCAGAAGGGTTAAATTACTTCCGTAAGAGTAGGAAGAAAGTGAAAATATTTCATCAACAGAAATGATGGCAGCTGTCGAATTATTTTGGCCTTCATTGAAAGGCCAGTTTAAAGTCACATTAGTCTGCGCATTCAATATATGTGCATTCATCTGCACAAAGAGCACTAATAAAAAAAGCGAAAAGTTTTTCATCATGGTATAAGATTTTAATGAATAATCGTTGGCAGTTTTTCACCTTGCAATATTACTCATTGTGCCTTTATACCATAGGGTATTTTTATTCGTAAATAGTGTCTTTTTCCTCTTCTGAAGGTTTACACACAGCATTCTTATAATCCTTGGGAGAAACACCAAGCATTTTTTTAAAAGTCTTACTAAAAAACTTTGGATCAGAAAATCCAGAAGCGTAAGCAACTTCTGTTACATTCATTTGTCCGATACTTAAGAGTTGCATCGCTCTTTTTATACGTATCTCTCTAATAAAGTCGACAGGCGTTTGCCCCAGTAGCTCCTTTATCTTTTTATAGAAATTGGTTTTTCCCATTGCCATATGCGATGATAAATCGTCTACTGTAAATTCACTATTCGAAATATTATCCTCTACAATTGACAAAAGTTTTTCCAAGAATAATTTATCAGTCGATTCTATTTCTGGAAGATTAGGAATCAATGATGCACTAATTCTTTTCTGACGTGCTTCTTCTAATGCTTTCTTATAATCAATCATCATCTTCTTGATCTTAAAGAACAGAATACGGCCAAAATAAAACAATAGAAAAGCCAATATTACATAGATTACTTTTGCCCAGATAGTTTCACTAAACTTAGGTTTTACGTTTATGTAAATCGTGCGAATATGGTCACTCCAAACACCGTTGGAGTTGGTTGACTTAATTTTTAGAAGATATTCTCCTGGAGCTAGATTGCTAAAATTCACAGAATTGGATGTGCCAATGTAGTCCCACTCTTGTGTCATTCCTTCCAACATGATAGCATATTCGGCTTTGGTGCCCAATTTATAATTAATCGCGGCAAAAGAGATAGTTAGAGTTCGCTCATCTTTAGATAAAAAGATTGAATCTAATCGGTCTGGATTACCTTTATAATTCTTATTCTTAATGCTGATTGAATTAATCAATATAGGCGATTCATAAGTATCTATTCTCAATTGATTGATATTTAATAAAATCAGCCCTTTGTTAGAAGGGATATATAGAATATTATCTTTATAAATCATTCGACCTTCAGAGAATAACGTTCCTGCTCCAAAATCATCGCTTCTAAAATTCACGAACTGCTTAGTGCGTAAATTTAAAGAAGACAATGCCGATTCATAACAGATCCATACAATAGAGTCATTTTGCTGAACTGTTGATAAACCGATCTCGGAAGCAGCTCCTATATTCATGCCAAACAAATCAAATTGTATAGCATCGCAAAGTAGATTATTTGAAGTTATCTTATTTAAGCCGCCATTATAGGTCACAGCATATTGATTATCACCATCGGAAAATAAATTAATCAAATTATTGTCGCTCAAGCTATTTACTATGGAAGGTTTACGTGTATTTACAAAAAAAGTAGCCTTATCCAAACTATCATCTACGGAGAAGGTGACAAGTCCATCAGTAGTTGCGACGCCCATCACCGAGGGTGAAAGCATTTGCATATTACGCACTTTACGGTTTGCTATTGGATAATTAGTGAGCACATTATTATAGTTCATAAACTTAATATCATCCAATGTTTCATAGACAGCCTTATTAATACCTTTACCATAAGTACCAATCCATACACCTCCATTAGAGTCTTCACAAATGGAGTATATACTATTATCACTAAGCGAGTATGGGGCGTCATCAGAATGGGTGATGGATATGATCCGGTTTTTAAAATCGCCCCTCTTTACTATAAAGATTCCTTTTTCTTTTGTACCCAACCAAGCATTATTATCCCCATCAAAATAAATGCAATAAACATTCGCACCAAATGGAATTTTATTTTTAGTAAAGCTCCCTTTTTGATCTACATAACTTATCTCACCGTCTTTATTCTTTATAGCTAAATAACCCTCTTTGCTTGCTATCCAAAGATTGCCCTTTTTATCTTCTTTTATATAGCGTATATTATGTCCTGCCAGTTCTATCTCACTAGGCATGAATTGAGGAGTGACAATGCCAAAACCTCTCAAAAACATAGTCCAAATATTGTTTTGATTGTCAACAAATATTCGTCTAATTGGGTTATTGGTATCTTCTACTAAACTATACGGGCTGTGTTGAATAAACCTCTTCTCATTATCCAAATAGTAATATAATTCGCCACTATTATTAACAACCCATATTACGCCATTTTTATCCTCTACCAATTGAGCGCTTATTTCAGGTTGTCTATCTATCTCGAAAAAATAAGAAGGCATATTAGTGTCAGCCGCGATTCTCAAAATGGCGCCTTGTTCTGACATAGCCCAATAATTATCATGTTTATCTTTTCTAAGCCTATTCAAAGTAAATCCTTTTTGAGGCAATTGAAATAAGGTATCTGTTTTAGTTGAGGTATTATAAAGTATAAATTGATCCGTGCCTGCTATAATCAATTCATTACGCGCCGAACGAGTTAATAAATCTATTCGATTAGCCAATTTAGCTGTTAACTCAACATGCTCTAATGTATCCATTTTGGAGTCATAGAAATAAAGTGAGTTCTCGTCTGTAAAATAGACATCGGTTCCCCAACCAATTACATTCGAGAAGCTTTTGTCTGTCAATCTCTTTATTATTGGTTCATCTTGACTATAAACAAAAACGCCCTTTGTTGTTACAATCCATTTTTTATGTTGACTATCTGAAATAATGCGGTGAATAATATCCTCTTTATCAATGGGAATATCTATAGCATTAATTTGAAAGGTGGTATCGTTTACATTAAATATCTGATTATCGCTGTTGACCATCCATGTATTACCACAACGAAACGTATATATCTTTTTTAATTGAAGTTTTATCTGATGTAATTGGAATAAATCTTCAAAATAATTATTCTTTCGATTAAAGAAATAAACATGATCATTATTTTGAGTAACACACCAAAGATTATCAGTTGTAGTCAGATAAATTTGATCTATTCTATTAGACACTAGCGGATTGTTATCACCAGGATTGGCTTTAAATGTATGAAACTTATATCCATCATACATGTTCAAGCCATTCCAAGTAGAGAGCCAGATGCAACCTTGGCGGTCCTGAATGATTTGTGTTACTTTTCCATGCGATAGACCATCGATTTCACAGAATGTATGATAGGTAAATGACAAAGAGGCAAATAATGGAACAGTACAAACGAGAAGATATATCAAAAATAATATACAGCGTTTGAATTTCCTTTGTAAGTATGTTTGGGAAGCTTTTAAATAACTCATAGATTAAATAAAGGAAAGACAAAGCTAATGAAAGAATCTGATAATAAAAAGTATGCTTTGAATTTTCTATATTTCTACGAAAATGAAATAATTAAAACTTACTCACACCTGAACTTTTATAGGACCAAAAAATTGCCACCAAACTATAAAAATAACCGAGTCGTAACTATTTACTCCTACGCAAATACTTCAAAATAGATAGAATTAAATTATAATCGGCATATGCATAGAAACAAATGGTCATCCACATATTGTTTCTATTAGTTTCAATTCATCTTCACTGAAGCTTGTATTTTCTAAAGCTTTAAGGTTGTCTGCAATTTGCGTTACAGAACTTGCACCTATTATAACAGAGGTGACAAGCTGATCTTTTAACAACCAAGCCAATGACATTTCCGCCAACGTTTGCCCTCGGTTAGTCGCCATATCATTTAAGGCTTTAATCTTACTTATTGCCTCTTCAGTAAGAGCTTCTTTCTTTAAAAAACCTCCACGCGCTATACGTGAATCTTCTGGAATACCATTTAGATAGCGGTTTGTAAGCAAGCCTTGTGCTAAAGGAGAAAAGGCTACAAAACCCACTCCATTGTCATCAGCTTGTTGTAGTATACCCTCATTCTCTGGTTCTCTATTAAATAGGTTATATTTACCCTGATAGGCAAGACAAGGGACAGCTCTTTCTGCTAGATAACTGTAAGCAAAGGAGGCCGCCTCTTTGGGGTATTTAGAGATCCCAACATAAAGAGCTTTTCCTTGTTTTACTATATCCACCAATGTTTGCAAGGTTTCTTCCAATGGTGTGTTGGCATCATACCTATGCGAATAAAACACATCTACATAGTCGAGATTCATTCGCTGCAAACTTTGATCAAGACTTGATATTAAATGTTTACGCGAGTTCCATGTTCCATAAGGACCTGGCCACATATCATGCCCGGCTTTAGTCGAGATAAATAACTCGTCGCGAAAAGGCATAAATGATTTTTTCATAATTGAGCCAAATGTTTCTTCGGCAGACCCAAAGGATGGGCCATAGTTATTGGCTAAATCGAAATGTACTATACCATGATCGAAAGCATAGTGAGCCATTTGCAAACAATTAGAGAAGTTATTCACGTCACCAAAATTATGCCATAAGCCAAGTGATAGTTCAGGAAGCAAAATTCCACTTTTGCCACATCTCCGATAGCGCATATCATCGTATCGGTTAGCAGAAGGAGAGTAAACACGATTAATCATTTCGATAGATTTTTAAATATATAGGTTTCTGGCGCAAAATAAGAATTAATGTTCGTACTTCCAGTATAAAGTTGAAAGTATATTATTAGTGGTTAGTCAATGATACACTTTTGTAAGATATTCAAAATGCGCCTAAAGCATTTTCTAAACTGCATTTATGATATACATAACACCACACTAACTTGTTTAGCTAGCAAGCAGAAGAGATTGATTTTGGCTATTATCCTTTCCCCTCAACCTTACTTTTTAGATATTTTGAAGGCAGGCACCCATATTCATCTTTGAAGTACTTTGTAAACTGATTTTGCGACAAACCAATTTCATAAGATATCTGAGTAATATTAAGTTGACTTTGTTCTAGCAACTGTCTTCCGCGCTTGATTCGTAAAACGCGTATAAACTCCACAGGAGATTTTCCGGTAATCGAAATCAGTTTCTTGTATAGATGACCACGGCTCATTCCTACAAATGCGCTAAGCTCCTCTACCGAGAAGTTTGAGTTGTCAATATTCTCCTCTACACCTTGAATTGCTTTCTTTATAAGCTGCTCATCAAGGCTACTTATGGTTATCTCACTTGGAGATATATCTATTGTGTTGAACTTTTGATGATTCATATTTGTCCACTCCAACAATTTATTGATACGCAATAATAAAATATCGGTATTGAAAGGTTTTGTAATATAATCATCTGCCCCCTCTTTAAGTCCATTTAATACATGTTCTTCTGCTGTTCTTGCCGTCAATAGTATTATAGGGATATGCGAGATACGAATATCTGTCTTCATTTTTCTACACAGTTCCATCCCATCCATTACGGGCATCATCACGTCACTAATAACCATCTGTATTGACTCCTTAAATAAGATGTTAAGCGCTTTCTTGCCATCTGGGGCATCAAATACTTGATAATGATCAGAAAGGCATCGAACAATAAACTGCCTAAAATCATCATTATCTTCCACAACTAAAATGTTTGGTTTATCATTCTTATTTCCTACCGACTGGGGCGAAGCTACGCTATCTACTAATGTAGGAGTAGATGTGAGATGAGTTGTTGTTCCATTAATGGGCAGCATCACAATAAATATGGAGCCACTAGGTTGATTGTCGGCAACCGAGATTGTACCCCCATGCATTTGAACATACTCTTTTACTATATTTAGCCCAATACCATTACCTGCATAAGTGGTTGTATGATGTTCTTCTTGAAAGAAGCGTTCAAATATCTTTTCTTTATTTTCAGGTAATATACCTACACCTGTATCTACAACCCTTATACGAGCCTGCTCTCCTTCTTTAGTAACTATACGATCTACTATTATCTTTACCGTCCCATTAGTCACATTATACTTTATAGCGTTCGATACTAAATTGAGGATAACTCTTTTCATTTTATTACGGTCAAAATTCATCTCAATGGTAGGCGAATGAACCTCCAATAATACTGTAATTCCATTTAAAGCAGTGATTTGATGAAAAGGTGTGCACACCTCTTTTACAAAATCGCTAAGATTACCAAATGAGTGAGAAAGCTGAGTTTTACATTCGTCAATATTCCGGAAATCCAACAATTGATCAACTTCATCTAACAGCATTGTTGCGTTTCGATGAATTAGTGTCAGTTCACTTCTCATTTCATTAGTTTCTACCTTTCGTAATAGATGTTCTAGAGGGGTGATGACAAGCGAAAGTGGTGTGCGTAAATCGTGGCTGACATTAGTAAAGAAGCGCATTTTTGCCTCCTCCATCTTTAACTGTTGGTTTAATTCTATCTCATGCTTCTGTGTACGCAATTGCTTACGATGCTTACTGCGTACCCGTAAAACTGTGTAAACTACCATACTTATTGCCAGTATGATGTAGCAGATGTAGCCGATAGGCGAGAGCCAAAAAGGTGGCTTTATATAAATAGACAAACGCGAAGTTCGTATTTGATCGCTTTGAAACGGTTCAATCACTTTAACCTCAAGATCATATTTGCCTGGCGAAAGCTTATTGAAGTAAATGCGGTTTCCTTCTAATTTAATCCACTCCCCTTTATTGCTAAAGCGATATGCGTATTCTAGTTTATGAAGATTACCATAGTCCATTGCAGATATTTCTAAAGCAAAGTTATGATCGGAATAATCCAAATAAATAGCATCTGCCAATTGAATATTCTTTTTAAGCAATGTCCTACCATCCAAGGTAACACTATCAACTTCAATAGCTTGGTTGGCCAAGAAGAATGCAGTAAAAATGACATTCTGATTACGCGGAGTATAGCCTACCATATCCGGATAGATTGATAGATACCCACCTGATCCGCCTACTAATAATTCGTTATTACGTTTACGCGTGATCGAGAAATTATTGAAGGTAAAATTATCAATTCCATCTGCTTCAAAGTATGGATAGCAAATGTATTTTAGTTCTTTCATATTGGGATCATTGATAATATAAACATGTGTGATACCATGATCGGTAGCAATCCACATATTTTTGTTATTATCTTCAATTATAGCACGAATATAAGTGTGGGTTAGACCTTCGTTTTCACCCAAATATACTAGAGAATCGTCTTTCTTATTATATATATTTATGCCTCTACGTCCACCTACCCAAAGCAATCCCCGGCTATCCTGATAAATACAATTGGCATAATTGTCTTGAATGATTGGACGCCCATCGCTTGTTTCTGAAGCATATACCATTTCTTTAGTAATTATATCCATACAGTACACCCCCGAACTTGTAGCAATGAAGAGTTCGCGTCCACTGCTATACGATATATCGGCTATATAGTCGGTAAGAAGAGGCGAATTGGCTCGTGTATATTTGCTAAGTGTGCCGTGAGTATCAAGGCAAAATAATCCCTGAGTATAGGTAGCTAGCCAGATGTTGCCATTATTATCTTCAGTGATGCGACGTATATGAAGTGGAATCTCATTTCCATTATCGTTTTGAACTAGAGTTTGCAACGGAATGAAAATGTCGTTGAACAAATAGAAAGCGCCACCACCGTAGCTACCCCACCAAATACGCTCTTTTGAGTCGATAAATGAGCAGACAATGAGGTTGGAAGGAAGATTGCGCTCGCCCTTTTGATAGTGCACTCGTCTACCGTTAAGGCGATATTGTTCAATACCCTCGCCATCATACCCTAACCAAAGATCTCCTTTGTTATCTTCAATCAGGCAATTTACATCTTCATTGAGAAGTAATTTATGGTTCTTGAAGGCATTCTTATCCATATTAGCGTAAGCCACACCTTGCTTGCTTGTCCCAATCCACATCACCCCTCTATCATCTTTAAAAAAACAGTTAATGTGATTGCTGGGTAGAGTAAAAACCTCGTTTTTCTCACGGTAATAATGCTGAAACTCTTTACGTAAACTATTACAAACATAAATGCCTTGATTGTCGGTGCCTATCCATATATTGCCCATCCCATCGTCTATCAAAGACATGATAATATTATCTTCTTTATAAAACATTTCGGAGCCTGGAAAACTGGCTTTAATCTTGCTTTTTGTATCATAGCTAGAAAGGTAAGTACCTTGCGAGGTATAAACCCACAAAGTTAGAGTTGTATCTAAATAAAGCCTTGGACGGTAAGCATCAGCACAGATTGTAGTATACTCTACTTTCAGCGTGTTGTTTGTCGTATCCACTCTGGCAATCTCGTTGTTAGAGAGAAGCAGATAGCTATTCAATTTACGACTGCTCAAATGGACCACTTCTGCTTTCTCAGGAATAGTATAACTCAATAGTTCGCCTTTATCGAACACGTAATGAAAAAGAGTATCGCCTGCTGTACACCAAATATCTTTGTCTTCATCAATAAAAAGCTTACTGATCGCCGTTTGAATTCCTAGTTGCTCCAAAGGTAAGTGTATAGAGTTCATAAATACATCCTTCTCTCGATTGTAGTAACAATAGTTCACGGGAGTTTTTAACCATAATGTACCCGAGGCATCTTCCGCTATCCACTCTACATCATTATTGTATGCACCGAGTTCAATTGTGGTGTAATGTTTAAAGCTATATCCATCGTAACGATTCACACCGTTGCGAGTTGCAAACCACATAAACCCATATTGATCTTTTACAATGCTCTGTATAAAGTTGTCTGATATTCCCGACTTGATGTCTAGTTGATGGAAGTTGATATTCCCCCATGAAGGCACAGGAATAAATACGAAGAGGATGAGATAGTATAGGAGGTGTTTTAGCATAGTGATAATTATTTGTGTTCAAATATAAAACATATTGGAACATTAGACTAAAAATGACAACGCCAATAATCCTCAATATGTATCTATTCATCATTGATATGTATCATAATACATAAGAAAGAAACTCATAATCATATTATTGACTCGGCTATGAATATGTGTCCTAGATTTGCACACAATCAATAGGTTTTACACATATAAAACAAATGATTCATAAAAGAATCGGAACAATTATTCAATCGTATTAATTGTTTCACCTGCTAGATGAATCCAGAACTGTCATGAAAATATCGGGTATTGATTAATAGATATGAATTAATAATCATAAAAGATTATTCAATATCCGATAAATGACAGTGACATTTTAACCTAGATCCAAAACCTTAAATGCAGCAATTATTTAACTTTATTATAATACTTATGAAAAGATTACACGGTATGAAATTGAGGTGTCTACTGACATTAATCTGCACTATACCTATTCTTGCTTTTGGTCAGATTCAAATAGCAGGTGTGGTGACAGATGAAACTGGAGAGCCAATGATTGGAGTATCGATTTTAGAAAAGGGAACCAGTAACGGAACTATTACTGACCTATTTGGGAATTATCAATTAACAGTTCCACAGAAAAGTGTACTTGTTTTCTCCTATGTAGGGTATAACGTAAAAGAAATTAGCGCTCAAGGTAAGTCTAAACTAGATGTAACTTTAGACCCATCCTCCACTGACTTAGATGAAGTAGTAGTAATTGCCTATGGACAACAGAAAAAGGTAACTATTACAGGCTCGGTATCTAATGTGAGTAGCTCCGAGATACTAAAGTCACCATCTGCATCATTAGGAAACGCTATTTCGGGCAAACTACCGGGGCTGTCAACGGTCCAATATTCGGGTGTACCAGGCGCCGATGATCCAACCATATTTATTCGCGGACAAGCCTCGCTTAATGGTTCATCTCCACTAGTACTTGTAGATGGGGTTGAAAGAAGCTTTACGCAAATTGACCCTAATGAAGTAGCTGATATTACGGTTTTGAAAGATGCTTCAGCAACAGCTGTATATGGTGTACGTGGTGCTAATGGAGTGATTCTTGTGACTACAAAAAGAGGTGAGTCTGGCAAAACACAAATATCTGCATCAGCAGCATGGGGTATGCAGAAGGTAACAAAGTTCTTAGATTTTGCTGACTCATATACCTATGCCAGCGTTTTCAATAATGCACGTTTGTCCGATGGTAATACCGTACGCTTCACCGATGAGGTGGTGGAGCATTTTCACAATCAAGATCAACCATTGCTATACCCTAGTATTAACTGGATTGATTATATCATGAAGAATTCGGCGTTGCAGAGCCAATATAATATCTCAGTAAATGGTGGCAATAATGTAGCTAAGTACTTTGTTTCAGTGGGGATGCTTGATCAAGACGGTCTATTCAAAACATTCGGTTCAGACAAAAATTCAAACTTTGCTTATCGCCGTTATAATTACCGTGCCAATCTTGATTTAAATATTGGTAAAATCCAAGAGCTTTCTATCAATCTTGGTGGACGCGTAGAGAACAAACGCTCAATCGGGAATAATGGGGGAGATGATGGTGAGGAGTATATTTTCCGTTACTTAATGGACGCGCAACCTTTCTCGGGGGCAGGAGTAGTAAACGGACAATGGATCAAAACAAACCCAACCTATATTTCTTCAGAATCTGCTGTTAGTTCTCGTGATGGTTTAGATACCTTTTACGGACAAGGCTATAAGCTTTCTTCTACCAACGTCCTTAACATCGACCTTGTCTATAAGCTCAAACTTGACTTCCTTACTAAAGGCTTAGACTTTCGTGTAAAAGGTTCATACAACTCGACCTATTATCATGTCAAAAATCGCACGAATGGCAAACCCGCACAATTTACTCCAATACTTAATAGTGATGGAACTGTATCATTGCAACGCAATGGCGACTACTGGAATTTGGGGTATGATGAGAGTAGTTGGCCCAATCGTGACTGGTATGCAGAAGCAAGTATGAATTATGATCGTAAGTTTGGAGACCACAGTGTTGCAGCCTTACTACTTTATAATCAATCCAAAAGTTACTATCCATGGGATGCAGCTAACTCTGCCTATATTTCTATACCAAAAGGCTATGTGGGGTTAGTAGGACGTGTGACATATAACTATATGTTCAAATACATGGCAGATTTTAATATCGGATATAATGGTTCTGAGAATTTTGCTAAAGGTAACCGTTATGGTTTTTTCCCTTCTATGTCTTTAGGCTGGACTGTATCGCAAGAAAAATTCTGGAAACCTTTAAATGATATTGTATCTTATATGAAACTACGTGGGTCAGTGGGTACAGTTGGTAATGATAACTGTCAGGGTTACCGTTTCTTATATTTACCTGCAGCGTGGCAAATCTTTAATGGATACTACAATAATATTGGCGATTATGCTGGTTATAATTTTGGGACTACCAATAATAGCTTTCTAAATGTAGCGCGCGAATATTCCTCAGCCTCACCAGACGTGACGTGGGAAACTGCAATAAAGCAAAACTATGGTGTTGATATAAAGTTCTTCAATGACAAGCTGAGCCTAAACTTCGATTATTTCTATGAATATCGCAAGAATATTCTGATCAATAACGAAAATATGATTCAAGCACCTACTGCTCTACGCCCTTCATATATCAATTATGGTCGTGTAAAAAATCAAGGCTATGAGATCACCATGAATTACCGCACTAATCTTGGCCGTAATTTGTCTCTATCGGTTTCACCAACCATCTCCTATGCTAAGAACAAAGTTCTAGAGCAAGCAGAAATTCCTAAACCTGATAAATTAGTAATGGCCAATAGCTACATGGGTCAACAGTTAGGTTTAACCGAAGATTCACATGTATCTCCTTCTTGGACTTACGCTACGGGGCATTCCATAGGAGCTAGAAAAGGATATCTTTTCTTTGAATTCTACGAACAAGGTAAGACTGAAGAACGCTATCAGACTAAATTTGGACAGGCAATGCCTACTCAGTTAATTAGCAATCTGATGAATGGCGATGCCGTATATGTCGATATAGATGGGGATGGCATTATCTCTGAAGAATATGATCAAATGTATATGGGATACACAGATAATCCAGAATATACTTTTTCGCTTAACATTTATCTTCAATATAAAAATTTCGATTTTACTATGTTGTGGTCAGGAGCAACACATGTTTCAAGAAATTTGGATGGTGTATATCGTCAACCTTTTGGTCAACAATATAATTCTTCCTTACTGCAATGGGTGGCCGATAACGCGTGGACTCCTGAAAACTCTGCATCAGCTCGTTTGCCACGTATCACATTTGCCAATGAAAAACAAAACCAAGCCACTTCAGATCTTTGGTATCAAGATGCAAAATATATTCGACTAAAAAATGTAGAGATGGGTTATACGCTGCGCAATATGTCTTGGCTACCAAATTCGTCCAATATTCGCTTTTATCTGAGTGGTACAAATTTACTAACCTTCACTCCCATGGATGCTAATGACCCAGAGAGTACCGGAGGTGGCTATGGATCATTTATTAAATATCCTGTTATGCGTGTATTTAACGTAGGTTTAAAACTAAATTTCTAAAATGATAATCATGAAAATAATGCACTCTAAAATCACAAATTTATTGTTTGTATTGAGCAGCATTCTCTTAATGGGGTGTGTAGACAATATCAGAATGTGGGATGGTTTTTTGGATAAGGCCGAAGGGGAAGATGTCAATGAAGAACTAATCTTTTCAAAAAAAGTTTATACTGAATATCTAATATGGCAATGTTATGAAGGCTTATACACACCTTTCAAAAGCTGTTATACGCTAAACTCGGGAGTAATGGAGGGATTATCCGATCTGATTCATTCTGAGTTAGGGTGGGATGATTTAGGACGATTATTCTATACTGGCAACCTAACAGCCGCCAATGCTAATCCTGGATGGGTGCAAAGTCGGTTCGCGTTTATTACACAGGGAGGAATTCAAAATATGAATAATACAGCTAAACGCTCTATTTGGAACTGTGTAAGAGACTGTCACCTTTTGATCTCAAATATCCACCGAGTACCCGATATGACAGATGCTGAGAAATCTCGTTATACCGCAGAGTGTAAGATCATTTTAGCAGCAAAATATTTAGATGGAATTCGACATTTTGGAGGCTTACCAATCGTTGACCGTGCTTTTAAGGGAGACGAACAGCTTGATGAGGGTCGTTCTTCACTTGATAAAACTGTCAACTACGCATTAACTCTGCTGAATGAAGCGATTGCGGAACCCAACTTGCCATGGCGCATAGCGGATGCTGATATTGCGACCTGGGCAGGGCGAATGACTAAAGGGTCTGCAGTAGGCCTTAAAGCTAAGTTATTACACTATGTTGCAAGTCCTATTTTTAATAATGATACGCCCTATTGTATAGAAGAGCCACAAGATGCAGTAAACGAACTTCAAGTATGGTATGGAAACTACGACAGTCAACGTTGGCAGGATGTTATAGAGGCTTGTGAGCAGTTTATGCAACTCAACACTCAGAATGGTAATTACTATCAATTGATCCAAGCAACTACTCAAAACGAAGAGGCCTACCGATTAGCTTTCCGTACTGCTTACCGCTCTAGAGGTGATCGCGAAAAGTTAATTGAAGTGCGCGATCGAGTATATATGAACGAATGGGATCAAGCACCGGCTAATGTATGGCATGCTGGCGCTTGTGCAGCAACTTTGGACTGGATGGAAATGTTCCCATGGTCAGACGGTAAGAATTTTGACGGCCAACAGTACTATAACCACTCTCCTGCTGAAAAAGATATTTTTGTGGATCGTGATCCACGCCTCTATGAATCAATGGTGGTACAAAAGCAAAACTATAAGTACCAATATTACGGTTCGGCCAATCCTATTCAATTATGGGAAGGTGGTGACTTTAAAGTGAGTGGAGGCGACTGGGCCTGCAAACCACATGGATTCCCAACGTATAAGTATGTGCTCGACTTAGGTTCGGACGATCAAGGGGGACAAGGTATCATTGATGATGAGCCTATGCAAGTATCATATTTACGTATGGCAGAGATACACTTAATCTATGCTGAGGCATTAGCCGAAATGGGCCGCAATGCGGAGGCATTAGCACAAATCAATTTGGTTCGCAGACGAGTAGGTTTAGGCGATTTAGAGGTAAAAAATCCATCTTTATCATTAACTGCAAATAAAGAGAACCTTGTCAATGAGATTCTACGCGAGCGTGCTTGTGAATTAGGTTTCGAATGCGAAACGCGCTTTCACGATATGAATCGTCGACTTCTTATCAATGATTTTAAGAAACAGTTGCGCGGGCTAAAAGTCTACCGTTTAGATGATAACAATAATCGCGTGGAGAAGCCATGGGACCCAACAAAAGAATCATTCCCTACAAAATTCGAATATATACCCTATGAGATTACTGGTGCCAACCCACGGTTCGTATGGAAAAACCCAGAGCGTTGGTCTAATAAATGGATTCTTGCCCCAATCCCACCCGATGAGATCAATAAGAATTATGGCTTAACTCAAAATCCAGGTTGGTTTTAATTAAGAATCTAAATTTAAAGAATCAATATGAAAAACAATAATATCATAAAGCTAAGTATTGTGGCATTTGGAATTGCTATCATGCCATCTCTACAAGCACAAGACTCTTTGCTCGATTATGAGACAGGTACTGTGGACCTTGGCTTAGGAATTAAACAAAGCCAACTGCTTACAACAGCTTCCACCTACACAGTGAGTGGCGAGGAGTTGAAAAAGACGGCCGCACTTACCTTGAAAGATGCTCTTTATGGCAAGTTGTTAGGACTGACCACATTGAAGAAAGGTGGTTTCTCTGGAGACTATGCCTATGGGGCCACTATGAACATTCGAGGTATACAGTCAACTGGAGAAAATGGAGTCCTAGTATTGGTAGATGGAATCGAACGCTCCATTGAATATATAACTCTAGACGAGGTTGAATCGGTAACAGTGCTAAAAGATGCTGCAGCTGTAGCATTATATGGTTATGAAGGAGTAAATGGAGCTTTATTAGTTAAAACAAAACGAGGCACAGCCAATCAAAATACGGTTTCGGCATCGTATGAGCATAAATTCACATTTGCTCCAAAGATTGCAGAGTTTGTAGATGCTTATACCTACGCACGTGCTATAAATCAAGCAAGGGCATATGATGGTCTTTCAGCTATGTACAATGACTATGAGCTCAATGCCTACGCTTTAGGTCTTGACCCATATTATTATCCAAATGTAAATTGGAAGGAAGAAATATTTAAAGGCAGGGGCTCGGAAGACAAAGCCAATATTTCTCTCAATGGCGGGAACGATAAAGTTCAATATTTCGCTATGCTTGATTATACAGACAGTAGAGGACTATTAAAGAATGCCGATCAAGATAAGTATTCATCACAACTCAAATTATCAAAAGCCAATATACGTGCCAATCTTGATGTGCAGTTGACTAACTCAACTAGCATGCAAGTTAATACTTTGGGAGTCTTTGTAGAGACAAATCGTCCAGCAGGGGCTACAGCCAATGATCTTACATGGATGCTTTATAATACACCGGCATCTGCATTTCCTATTATCAATGATCCCACAGGAGAACTAGCCAACATTTGGGGAGGCAATACAGCTTATGGCGTAAACAATCCTGTTGCTAAAATCCAGTCGTCTGGTTTTCAAAAAAGTCATTCACGTGAGTTTCAAGGTGATGTTACACTAAAGCAAGAATTTGATTTCTGGATTAAGGGATTAGATCTGTCGGCACGTTTTGGCTATGCTAATTTCGTAGAGATTTACGAGCAAAATGCTCTAGGATATATGTATGGCTATCAACGATATACTTTTGACAACAATGGTATACCAATGAATATTGCCAATTATACCGCGGGAGATAAAACTGATAATCTAAGTTATAGCTATTGGAATAACCAGCACATACGTTCATCTTATTTATCATTGAGTGCCAATTACCAAACTACGTTCACTGGTAATGATAATTTTATAGCTGCCATGATTTGGCACCAGAAACATCGTTCTTCAAATGGAAGATACCAAACACTTAATCGGATGAACTATATGGCTTATTTGCATTATGACGTACAACAAAAAATAACAGCTGACCTAGTATTGGCACTAAATGGTTCCAACCGTTCGTATCCACATAAATGGTCTTTTGCTCCAACACTTTCAGTAGGCTATATTCTAAAAAATAATATTGAAGAGTCATATATAAACCTAGTGAAGTTTCGTGCTTCTGGAGGAATACAACATACAGACCATGTACCCATTAATGGTATTTGGCTTGAGAACTACAATGGCGGGGGTGGTGATTACTTCTTTGGTTCAGGTACAGGTTCTCAGCAATGGGGTACTTTCATCGGTTATTTACCTACATCGAACTTTAAACTTGAAACAGCTTATAAAACAAATGCTGGTCTTGATCTTCGACTCTTTAGAAGTTTAGATGTCAATGTTGATGGCTATTATCAGTTGCGCGATAATATATTAATTTCTGGTGATGGTCTTAATTCGTCGGTAGTAGGTATACCTTCATCCTATGTAAACTGGGGAAAGGTTGCTAGCTATGGTGTTGAAGTTGGACTAAATTGGATGAAAAGTATATCAAGCAACACATCTATCAATATGGGAGGGCAATTTACCTGGGGCCGCAATAAGATTTTGCGCACTATTGAGAATGTAGCCTACGATTATCTTTCAGCTGTTGGTGGACGTGTCAATCAGGCATGGGGGCTTCAAAGCAATGGATTCTTTAAGAGTCTAGAGGATGTTAACCTGTCGTTGCCCCAGGAGTTCGACATATGCAAGCCTGGTGATATAAAGTATCTAGACTATAATAATGATGGGACTATAAACGAAAACGATCGTATAAAAATGGGTTACGACACAGCCTTTCCCGAACTGAATTTCTCGTTTAATATCGGTTTCAGAGTTAAAGGGTTTGGGGTGAATGCGCAATTACAAGGTGCAGCACACTATACACAATATTGTGGTGTGACGGGGGTACATGTTCCAATGGTTGATGGTGCCAATCTTTCAAAGCATTATTATGAAAACTCATGGGGGGTTAGTGATACTCCGACATATCCACGCCTCACTTCAAAAGCAAACAGCAACAATTACCGTGAGAATGATATATGGTATAAAAATATAAACTTCTTGAAATTGCGAAGTTGCGAAGCATACTATTTCTTCCCTGAATCACTCACATCAAAAGCAAGAATCTCCCAACTTAAAGTATTTATAAAAGGTGAGAATCTCTTTACTATAAGCAATTTGAAAGAAATGGACCCTGAGAATATAGGAACTATATACCCTACATTGAAAGGTGCTACTCTTGGACTTTCATTCATGTTTTAACTATTACTCTATTGAAAATATGAAAACACATAAGAAGATATTAATAGGTCTAGCGATGTTGACGCTTGCAACTAGCTGCGTAGATCTGAACTATACAGAGGTAACTACTAATGATGAAGACTGGATTTATAAAAGTCCAATCTACGGAATACAACAATTAGTAACTAGCGTATACGCACATCTACCTAATGGATTTGATAAGAACTATGAAGGTAGCAGTGGGGCAACATTAGCAGCAGCTACCGATGAGGCAGATTGCGCGATCTCTACTTCTAGCGTTCATCGCTTTTATAATGGTGGTTGGAGCCCTAACAATCCTTTTTCGTTCACGTGGGAAAACTCTTATAAAGCGATAGCAGAAGCAAATACATTCTTGGAAAAGCTTGATAAAATTGACATATCAGCCTACCAATACAATAGCGATTATGAAGCGATGAAAACTAAGTTCGAACTTTTTGAATATGAAGTTCGTTTCCTGCGTGCATATTTTTATTTTGAGCTAGTTCGCACCTATGGAGATATACCTTTTACTTTACGCTCTTTAACTAATACTGAAGCCAACTCAATAGTTCGAACATCATCTATCGCCATATTTGACTGGATAGTTGAAGAGCTAGATCTAATATCAGCCTATCTTCCTATTACCCATTCCACTGAGTTAAGTAAAGAGATAGGTAGAGCTACACGACCTATGTGTTTAGCTTTAAAAGCTCGCACACTTATTTATAAAGCCTCTCCTCTTTTTAATACGCTAAATCACAAAGATTGGTGGTTGGATGCAGCTCGTGCTAACTATGAAGTGATTAACCGCTCAGCATCATGGGGAATCATGCTTGAGGAATACAGTAAGATATGGGGAGCTAATAATGGCGATTGCGTCGAAGTGATATTTGCATCTAAACAGGGATCTCTTAATAGCTGGGAAGTCTATAACTACCCCATTGGTGTTGAAAATGGCGCTGCTGGCATGTGTCCCACGCAAAACCTTGTTGACTCATATGAATACTTAAATGATTCACGTTCGTTCGGTCAACGTTTTTCGCAGTCTACGATTAACTTGATGACGGAAAGACCTTATGACGGAATAGATCCACGTTTTAGCATGACAATAGTTAGAAATGGAGACCTATGGCCTAATTATAATACACGCCCTATAGAAACATTTGAGGGAGGAGTCAATGCACAACCCTTATTAAATGCAACACAAACAGGATATTACCTCAAAAAGCATTGCGATGCAAACGTAAATATTTCTACCAATAATGCAACATCCACCCCCCACGCTTGGGTCATGATGCGCTTAGGAGAGTTTTATCTAAATTTTGCTGAAGCGATGTATAATTACTATGGAGATGCCGAAGCGATAGGTGAATTTGATCTTAATGCCAATGCGGCTATCAATATTTTACGTGATCGTACAGATGTACAGATGCCTCACTGGACAGAATCCTCAGCAGACTGGATGGAACGTTATAGACGGGAACGCATGGTAGAATTAGCTTTCGAGAATCATCGTTTCTGGGATATACGACGCTGGAGGTTAGGTGATGATTGCTCGGGTATTGGGTATGCAAAACTCACAAAGCAGTTTAATGGTACTGTTACGCTTACCCGCTCAACCTCACAGCGCAAGTGGGATGATAAATACTACTTCTTCCCTATTCCTTTCAGTGAATTAAATAAGAACCCCAATTTACACCAAAATGCGGGATGGAACTGATCTTTTAAATCTGATAGAAATGAGAATAATCAATAAACCGCTGCTGTTAACAGCTTTCTGTGTATTACTATTATATTGTTTTTCTTCATGCAAGGATGAGCATGAAGAAGTGAACGCAACTACCTCTATTGCCAGCATATATCCTACTGTAGTGATGGAGGGTACAACGCTTCAAGTTACAGGGTCGGGACTCGACAAAACGCTCCGTGTAGTATTTCCGGGTGATAAAGTTGCTGATTATGTTGAGACAAAGCTTGATCAAATGTTGCTAGTGAAAGTACCTGCAAATATAGGTCCTGAAGAATCTCCACTGATTCTTGTTACACCATCTGGAGAGATTGTGAGTCGACAAACATTGCGCAAGGCATCACCCAGAATCAACTATTTTATTCCTTCAGAGGAGGTCACGACTTATAATGAGCTTTCTATCGTAGGTTACGATTTTCTTTTATCTGAAGCTATTTGTATTGATAATGGTAAAGATAAAATGGTTATCGAAGCTATAGACTTTATACGCAAATCAAATAGTGAAATTAAAATTCATCTTCCAAAGGAGACACCTCTTGGAGATGCTGTTAATATCTATGCGCTCTTCCCAAACCAGTTTGAGGTGAATCTCGGTGTTATGTCAATATCTCAAGGCGAAGGTGGTGGACACTGGGTAGAATCAGAACAAGTCATATATAGCGGTGAATCCAAGAACATTGGCTCATGGGATAACCTAATTATAGCAAAGGAAAGCTTTGCCAAGGCTAAAGTAGAAGATGTAATTCGTGTATATATCGATGAAATTGGTGATTCACCACAAGGTGCACTTAAAGTTCCAAGTGGCAATTGGAGTGGTTTGACCGAAGAGTTGGGCTGTTTCGACATTACCTCTAGCGATATAGCAGCGGGCTATTATGACAGTACGATATCAAATGAGGAGATGCTTAATAAATTATTGAGCCACGGTCTAGCAATTAGCGGCCAAAATTACACTGTAACAAAGGTGACTTTATTTACTTCTGTTTGGGTGGATGATAATGCAGATGGTGACTCTACTGACCCTATCACTGAACATACCATTATACTAAACGACTTCGAGCCAACAGGGGATCATAATAGTGGATGGGATCATAGCTGGACTGATTCGGAAGCTACAGAATTTGTTGTCGATGAAAAAGGAAATACATATATGTATATAGCAAAAGACCTACCAGGTGACAGTTGGGTCATAAACTGTAATCATGTGGACAGAGGAGACGTAATTGATATTGAAAACTATGTAATTAAATTAGATATCAAGATTGATGAAAACACTACTGGTTTCTCTTCGGCTACGATGCAGTTTGTGATTGCTGACAATTGGTGCTGGGTGGGTGAAAATTTCTTCCCTGAAACAACAGGAGGTAAGTGGGTTACTATACGTTTCGATGCTGCTAATTGGCTATCCGGAAACCTTAGTATTGGCAAGATCACATGTGGCCTTTTCGGTAAAGGCATCCCTGCAGGCATTAGCATTGATAACTTCAGACTTGACCCCCAATAATCTAATTATATATTTTTTCAATTAAAAACTAACGAGTATGAGAAAAACACATCTTTGTATTATGGCTATGGCAACAATGCTTATCGCCTCTTGTAGTGACAATATTGATACGATGAACCAAAATCATCGAGTAGAAGCCCAAATATCTGCAAGTGTCCTAGAAAGAACTAGAGCAACAGATACAGTATGGGAAGCTAATGACGTGATTGGAGTTTTTGTAAAATCCCCTTCATCCGAAGGTGTATTTCGCAATGCCAATGTAGCTTATTATACCCCAGATGCTTCTGGAAACTTCCAGTCAGTATCAGAGAAGGTTTATTACCCACAGGATAATGAAGCTGTAGATTTCATGGCCTATTATCCATATAACACAGACAATGTAAACCAAGGGAAATACTCCTTTGATCTTACAAGCAATATTCCTTTATCTGAAAAAGATCTGATGTATGCCAGTGTCAATGGACACTCACAGTCAGACGGTACTGTGCAGTTTCAATTCAGTCATATGTTGAGTAAAATTGAAGTCGAGTTGAAAAGTGACACAAAAATTATATCGGGGGCAACATTGTCTATCAACAACCAATGCGACAAAGGGATCTTCAACATTATTGATGGTACTGTTGCAGACGCTGATGAAGCATCATATAACAATGAACTTTTGTTTGAGGAGAAAGAAAGTACAGGTCAGTACCACGTGATAGTAATGCCTTCTAGCCAAATTGTAGGGCGAAATATTACAATGGAAATTAATGGGAAAACCTATACAACTACACTTGATCCTACTTATACTTATGCTTCTGGAAGCAAGTACACCTTTACAATAACAATGAAGGGTATAGATAAGGATCCAGAAAATGTTGAAATTGTGATCACGCTAGATATTAATGATTGGACAGATGGTCATGAAGAGGCTCTTGAAGGTAATGAAAATGTGCCTGATGTAACAGGGAAAAAAGAGAATATTCTTATATCCACCGTTGCATCACTATCAGAAAATCCACTGTCCATCACAGCAAATCAACTACAAGGTCTTAGTATAGGAGACGTAATCTGTCTCTATTATCAGAAAGATATTGATACAGAGGCTAACATTACAATCAATAAGCCAAGCACTACGCGCAGTATTAATTCGTATAACTACACTTTGGCTAAAGGAACTACCGCTGGCCGTATTGGAATTACAATGGATGATGCCGAAACAATTGCTTTTTTTGCAGCTGGCATGAGCATTACTGGTTCTGATGCAAATCTCACTTGTCTTTCCGTTTACTCTAACACGCTTGGCAATAATAGCAGTGAAAATGGAGATGAAACTGGGGAAGATGAAGAAAAAGGCACAGACCCTATTACGGCGAACACGATCATGATTATTGATTTCGAAACGTCTGAAGGACATAGTGCAGGCTGGGATAAGAGTTGGAGTGATGACACAGCTACAGAACCGGAAGAAGAAGATGGTAACACGTATATGCGTTTAGTAAAACCCATTGCAGATGGATGGATATTTAACTGTAACCACGCACCTATTTCGACAGTGAGCAATATCGAGAACTATATGGTTAAGTTTGATGTTCGCATTGACGAAGGAGTAAGTGGTGCTTCGGATGTAGAAGGACAGTATGTCATTGCAGATAATTGGTTGTGGGTAGGTACTGGTTTTTTGCCTGAAACAACCAATGGAAAGTGGATTACTGTATCACATAAAATATCAGAACTTAAAGCTGACCTTACTGGTGATCTTGTCTTTGTAAAAGATGATGGTGGAGTGCAGGGTAATGGTCTTAATGGCAAAAATGTACCTGCTGGCATTAGTTTCGATAATTTACGTCTAGAACCCATAGAATAAAGAGTGCTTATATTGTTGGCTTGTATAAATCAGGCCAACAATATAATATCTGACAAGCTATTTTATATTTCATGTAGGAATTTCCTACACTACTTTTATAATTTATGAAGAACCTATTTTTCTCTTTCTCACTGCTGGTAAGCCTGTTCTTATTGATTTCGTGCAAAGAGACAGACAATATAACGATAAGTGGGCAACCTATGCAGCTCCAATCTGTATCGCCTACCGGTGATAGCCAACTCAATCCGGGCAACGTAATAGTTTCATTTGAGTTCGATCAACCAATCTGGTTGGTAGATAAGTCCAAAATCACGATCAACGGTGCTTCCACTACTTCGGTAGCTGCAGTTGGCAACAACGTACTTATAAATATTGATGCAGTGGCAGGCAAAACCTATCAAGTGGTACTTTCTAAAGAAAGTTTGCAGACACTTGGTGGCATAGTTTCAACTGAAGACTACAGGCTAACTTTTGAGGTAAATGCTGCACTGGACAAGTCGCCAGAAGCAATCAAAGTGATGAGTTTCCTAGAAGAGAACTTTGGAAGAAAGATTATATCGGGGGTTATGGCAAATGATTCATGGAATATAAATGGTGCCGTATGGGTGTATCAACAAACAGGTAGATGGCCGGCGATGAACGGTTTTGACTACTTGCACCTACCTAGTTCAGCTCCTGGTAGCTGGATTGATTATTCCGATATTTCGGTTATACAAGAATGGTGGAACAACAATGGACTAGTGACCGCCATGTGGCATTGGGAAGTTCCCACATACGAAGGCAGCACAGACTATAACAGTAATCCAGATAAAACCAATTTTGATATAACGCTAGCTGTTATACCTGGAACATATGAGTATGACATTGTTATGAGCGATATGAATAAAGTGGCTAACTATCTTTTGCTGCTTAAGCAGGCCAATATACCCGTGATATGGAGACCTTTACACGAAGCAGCCGGCGGCTGGTTTTGGTGGGGAGCAAAAGATGCTGAGTCCTACAAAACTTTATGGCGAATGATGTTTGACCTATTCACTGAAAAAGGGCTCAACAATTTAATCTGGGCATGGACCTACGAACCTCTGGGTGGAAACGATTGGTACCCTGGCGATAGTTATGTTGATGCAGTGGGTAGAGATAGCTATAAAACTTATACAGAATCTATATTCGTTGACGAGTATGGATTAATGAAACGCTTGTACCCTACAAAGTTGATTGCTTTAAGCGAATGTGGCAGCGTAGCTTATATTGGATCACAATGGGAAAGTGGTGCTATGTGGTCTTGGTTCATGACATGGTATGACTACGATCGTACTGCCGATCCATCGTCTACCGAATTCCAAAAGCCCGATCATATGCATGCCAATCAAGCATGGTGGATGCAAGCTTTTAGCCATCCCGATGTAATATCTCGAGAAGATATGCCGTCATTGAAGTAGTTTTCATCTAGACAAAAATACCATTTTATGCCAAACAGTTGAATATTATTAATCTGTTCGTAAAGCCGTTTTTCATTATAAACCTACAACTAATTTAAAAGTATGAATTTTAAAAGAAACACTCTCTTACTAAGCACTTGCCTATTTTTCAGTAGTTTGCTGGCACAAAACGTAGAGATTTCTACTCCCAAAACAACATTGCTGCTTTCTGCACCTGTTGGTGGTAGCCTAAACTACTTATATTATGGTTCGAAGCTATCTCCTTGCGATTTAGATAATATTAAATCTAGCGAACCTGCTCAGTACTCGGCATATCCAGTGTATGGCATGAACTGCCAGACAGAGTCGGCACTTGCAGTTAAACATGGGGACGGTAACATGAGCCTAGAGATGGAAGTGGTAAAAGTAAGCACTAACACAGAACAAGATGGCGACGTGACCATTATTGAATTAAAAGATAAAGTCTATCCGTTTTTCATAGATCTATATTATAAGACTTTGAATGGCACAGAAGTGATTGAAACTTGGACAGAACTTAGGCACAAGGAGAAGAAACCAGTAACACTAAATCGTTTTCTGTCAGCATATCTTCCTATTCGACGCGGCGATGTATGGGTTTCACATCTATCAGGTTCATGGGCAAACGAGGGTAAATTGACACAAGAGCCCCTAACTCCCGGTCTGAAAATGATTAAAAATAAAGATGGGGTACGCAATACTCACACTGCCCATCCAGAAGTTATGTTTTCTCTCAATGGCAATCCACAAGAGAACACAGGAGCTACAATTGGGGCTGCATTATGCTATAGTGGAAACTATAAATTGATGGTTGACACACAGGATGATGAATTCCACCATTTCTTTGCAGGTATTAATGAAGAAAACTCTGCATATACTCTTCCTAAAGACGAGGTGTTTGTAACACCTACTGTAGCCTTAACTTACAGCAATGAAGGGCTTAGCGGTAGTAGTCGCAATTTCCATAAATGGGCGCGCGACTACAAATTAGCAAACGGAAATACTCCCCGAAAAATATTGCTCAACAGTTGGGAAGGTGTTTACTTTGATATCAACCAAGAGGGTATGGATCAAATGATGGCCGATATAGCTTCGATGGGTGGTGAACTATTTGTGATGGATGACGGATGGTTTGGCGATAAATATCAACGTAACACAGATAATTCTTCATTAGGAGATTGGGTCGTGGATAGTCGCAAGCTTCCCGATGGCATAGAAGGATTGATTCGGGATGCGAAGAAAAACGGTGTAAAGTTTGGTATATGGATAGAGCCCGAAATGTCTAATACCACAAGCGAACTTTACGAGAAGCATCCAGAGTGGATTATACAAGCACCTCAGCGTGATGCTGTACTCGGCAGAGGAGGTACACAAGTGGTACTAGACTTAGCGAATCCTCAAGTGCAGGATTTTGTTTACAATATCGTTGATGATTTGATGACTAAATACCCCGATATCGACTATATCAAGTGGGACGCTAATATGGGTATTATGAATCATGGATCAAACTATCTACCTGCCGACAAGCAAAGCCATATGTACATTGAGTTTCATCGTGGCCTCGAAAAGGTGTGCAAACGTATTCGTGCTAAATATCCCGACTTAACAATACAAGACTGTGCTAGTGGTGGCGGACGTGCAAATTATGGCTTATTACCCTATTTCGATGAATTCTGGGTAAGTGATAACACCGATGCACTACAACGTGTATATATGCAGTGGGGTACTTCCTATTTCTTTCCGGCTATTGCGATGGCATCTCACATCAGTGCAGCTCCCAATCACCAGACATTCCGCACTATCCCATTAAAATATCGTATCGACGTGGCAATGAGCGGTCGTTTGGGCATGGAGATTCAACCTAAAAATATGACCGAAGAAGAGAAGGATCTCTGTAGAAATGCCATCGAAGAGTATAAGATGATTCGTCCTATAGTTCAACTAGGCGACTTATATCGCCTTCAGTCTCCCTATGATAACTTAGGTGTAGCTTCTTTAATGTACACCACACCTGAAAAGGATAAGGCTGTGTTCTATTGGTGGAAGACTGAACAGTTTGTAAACCAACACTTGCCACGTATAAAGATGGCTGGATTGGATCCAGACAAGAATTATAAAGTAAAGGAATTGAACAGAGTGGATAATGAACCTTTAAGCTTCGAGGGAAAGGTATTTAGTGGCGCTTACCTAACAGCAAATGGCCTAGAACTACCTTATAATCACAAGCTAGACTACCATAAACTGAACGATTATTCAAGTCGTATACTATATTTGGAGGAAGCGAAATAAGTCTTACTATACTTATATGCAATTAGCTATTTCTTCATAAGTTTCTTCTCATGCAGAAATGAGGTGACTCCTAGATATTTACCCCAATTACTTTATTGGTACAAAAAAAGATATTCATAGATAGATGTGAATATCTTTTTTTTGTATTTTTGAAACCCATGCATTCATGTATAGTCTTACACACTCTATACTACATCAACCTTAAATAGTAAAATTAAAGCTTATGAAGAATACCTTTACTCTCCTATTAGCGTGCCTCCTACTCTGTTGCTGCCATGAAGCGAAAAAGGAAACTATAACTACAAACAACTTCGTTCGTATTGATGGGCATGATTTAATCAAATCGAATGGTGAGAAACTTTTTCTTCAAGGAATCAATTTGGGAAACTGGCTCAACCCCGAAGGCTATATGTTCTTCTTTAAGGAAGCAAACTCTTATCGACTAATCAATACTGTATTCTGCGAGCTTGTGGGAGAAGACTACACCAATGATTTTTGGAAGAAATTTAAAGATAACTACATTACAAAAGACGATATAGCCTACATTAAGAAAACGGGGATGAACTCTATACGCATTCCCTTTCACTATAAGCTCTTTACCAATGAAGATTATATGGGAGCAAACGATTCGTCTGAGGGATTCAGAATTTTAGACGAACTTTTGGAGTGGTGTAGAGACGAAAATCTATATGTGATATTGGATATGCATGATGCACCAGGCGGGCAAACGGGCGACAATATCGACGATAGTTATGGCTACCCTTGGCTTATGACGAGCGAGAAAAGCCAAGAGAAGTTCTGCAACATTTGGAAAGAGATAGCGCAACACTATGCTAACGATACATTGATCGTGGGATATGACTTACTCAATGAACCTATATCTAATAATTTTATAGCAGACAATGATAGTTTAAACAGCAGATTAGAACCCCTATATAAACGTTGCATCGATTCTATTCGTACGGTGGACAATAATCATATTATCTTGTTGGGAGGGGCTCAGTGGAACAGAAACTTCGAAGTATTCAATGATCCCACTTATGATGAAAAGGTGATGTACACCTGTCACGCCTATTGGTGCGATACTACTGCCAATAGTGTGAAGGAGATCTTAGAGTTTAGAGAGAAGGTGAACCGACCTATGTACATGGGTGAAACTGGTGAGAACACTGACGAATGGGTAGCCGGATATACACGTATGATGAACAATGAAAATATAGGATGGCACTATTGGCCCTACAAAAAAATGCCTATCGGAAGATGTATGACCAGCATCCCCACTCCAGATAATTGGGATTTGATCACTGAATATGCTCTTAAAGACCGTAGCACATTTAGTAAGATTCGTGAACATAGACCCGATCAAGAGCTAGTAAAAAAAGCGATGAGTGATTTGATTGAAAATATGAAGCTAGAAAATTGCAATATCAACAATGGATATATTGAGGCATTAGGGATGGTTCCATAAAAGCTAAGAGATGGAAGAATATTGTATTCATATCTGGCTCGACTAATGAGAATGGCTCATTTCCTCCTTCATTTACACTTTATCTAAAACCTCAAGTAACTGCATCTGCTAAGAAATACCAAAAAATCAATACGCTAATGAAATCAAACAAAGGACACCTCTATCTTCTATTGATGATCGTACTATTCTGTACAACACAAAGTGTATCGGCAAAAAAGAAAAACACTCCCTCAGCATCTAGCGACCGAGAGGTGTGGTGCGATGTTATGTATCGAATAGCAGCACCTGTCTTAAAAAATATGAGCGAAGGGAAGTTGCAAGAAACCATGCTTGTCGAGCTAAGTCCCACTTGGGATGGACGCGACAAGGGTGTCACCTATATGGAAGGTTTTGGCCGGTTGATGGCAGGGCTGGCTCCCTGGCTTTCACTACCCAATGATGATAGCATAGAAAGCGCTCAGCGCGAACAGCTACGCCAATGGGCACTTCAAAGCTATGCACAGGCTGTAGACCCATCTAGCCCCGACTACTTACTTTGGCGAAAAGAGGGCCAACCTTTGGTGGATGCGGCCTATGTGGCCGATAGTTTTTTGCGCGGATATGATGCACTTTGGGTGCCACTAGATAGCCTCACTAAACAGCGTTATATTGAAGAATTCACACAGTTACGTCGCGTCAATCCTCCTTATACCAACTGGTTGCTCTTCTCGGCTACAGTAGAGACACTACTACGCAAAGTAGGTGCGCAAGATGACTATTATCGCACCATATCGGCTTTGCGCAAGATAGATGAGTGGTATGTGGGTGATGGATGGTATTCGGATGGTCAAGACTTTGCTTTCGATTATTACAACAGTTTTGTGATTCACCCTATGTATTTTGAATGTTTAGACGAACTCACTCAGGGAGGTACACACAGTGGTTGGGATTATAAAAAGGAGACCTTTGAGAAGGCCAAAAAACGTATGCAGCGTTTTGGATTGATACTTGAACGCTTCATCTCCCCTGAAGGTACATTCCCTGTATTTGGGCGCTCTATCACCTATCGCACAGGCACCCTGCAACCTCTTGCCCTACTAGCTTGGCGCGAGATGCTCCCCAGCGAGTTAACTAATGGTCAGGTGCGTGCTGCCATGACAGCAGTTATCAAGAATATGTTTGCCGATGAACGCAACTTCAATGAAGGTGGCTTCTTGACGTTGGGCTTCAATGGTCAGCAACCTAATATTTCGGATTGGTACACCAACAATGGTAGTTTGTATATGGCTTCATTGGCTTTTTTACCATTGGGCCTGCCTGCCAATCATGCATTCTGGACGGATGCGCCTCAGAACTGGACGTCAAAAAAAGCATGGTATGGCGAAGATTTCCCTAAAGATCATGCTATACACGAATAATCACAATCTACTAAACACGACATGACTCGTATATTTTCGTTCTTAACGGTTGTCTTAATCGCTGTATTTTCACGAAGCCAACAGCTGGTGGAAGTGGGAAACGCGTATGCCAATACATCGGTCAACACTACTGTATTTCGCAATAACTCTTTGGTGACGCACGGCGATACACAATATATTTCTTACTATGATGCTGACGGATACTTAGTGATTGGAAAAAGGCAACTAAGTTCAAATGAGTGGTTGCTTGAGCGCAGCAATCATAAAGGCAATGTGCAAGACGCGCACAACGGCATCAGTATTATGGTAGATGGTGAAGGCTTTTTGCATGCCTCATTCGATCACCATGGCCATCCGCTCAACTATTGTAAATCTGTGGCACCCGGTTCAATTGTTCTTGGAGAAGAACAGGCTATGACGGGTTATGATGAAACAGATGTCACTTACCCGGAGTTTTATCGTTTGGCTGAAGGAAACCTGCTTTTTGTCTATCGTTCTGGCTCTTCCGGCCGTGGCAATATGGTGATGAAACACTACTCCACTACCGAAAAGAAATGGACAGATGTACAGAATATATTGATCGATGGAGAAAATCAGCGAAATGCATATTGGCAACTCTATGTAGATGAGTCTGGTGTGATACACCTCTCATGGGTGTGGCGCGAGACTTGGATGGTGGAAACCAACCACGACCTTTGCTATGCACGCTCCTTGGATCAAGGAAAAACGTGGCAGAAAAGTAATGGTAGTGTTTATGATCTTCCTATCACAGCAGCTACAGCCGAATATGTGTGGCACATACCGGAGAACTCAGAGTTGATCAATCAGACCTCTATGACAGCGGACGCCAGCGGACATCCCTATATTGCAACATATTGGCGCGATGCTGCAAGCGATATACCTCAATATAGACTAGTGTGGTACGATGGAAAAGGATGGCAGCAACAGCAAGTGGGGCAACGCTACACGCCTTTTACGCTAAAAGGAGGAGGCACCAAACGCATCCCTATAGCTCGCCCGCGAGTTGTGGTGCTGGGCAATGAGGTATTTTATATTTTTAGAGATGAAGAGCGAGGCAGTAAGGTCTCTTTAGCACATACATCTAATATCAATACAAAGCAATGGGAAGTAACAGAGCTTACAGATTTTGCAGTAGATGCCTGGGAACCTTCACACGACACGGAGCTATGGAAAGATAATAGAGTGTTGCACTTGTATGTTCAGCGTGCATTGCAAGGCGATGGTGAGCAAGCTCTAGATGTTGACGCGCAGAAAGTATATGTATTAGAAGTGAATGTAAGATGAAAAACATATAATATGATAATGAAAAAGATGAATTGGAGCATTCTAATTTTGCTCTCCGTGCTGTTGTCGGGATGTGCCGACCAAAAGAAACAGGCAGCAGACAAGGTATTAGAGACTATCGATATCGTCAATACGTATTGGCAAAGTAATAATCCGGCAACAACGCGTTCTTTCTGGGATAACGCGGCCTATCACACAGGCAATATGGAGGCTTATTTCTTGACGAAAAACCCTGATTATCTGCGCTACTCCAACGATTGGGCGGAGCACAATGAATGGATGGGTGCTAAGTCGTCGGAAAAGTCCAGTTGGAAATATAGTTATGGTGAAAGCGATGATTACGTACTTTTCGGCGACTATCAGATTTGTTTCCAAACGTATGTTGATCTGTTTAACCTTTCACCAGATTCACAAAAGATTGCACGTGCATTGGAGGTGATGGAGTACCAAATGTCGACACCGCAGAACGATTATTGGTGGTGGGCAGATGGACTATATATGGTGATGCCCGTTATGACGAAGATGTATAATCTGACGAAGAATCCACTCTATCTTGAAAAGCTAGACGAATATCTAACCTATGCCGACAGCATTATGTACGACAATGAAGTGGGACTCTACTATAGAGACCATAAATATGTATACCCTAACCATGTATCCAACAACGGAATGAAAGATTTTTGGGCTCGTGGCGATGGTTGGGTACTAGCCGGTTATGCCAAAGTTTTGAGTGATTTGCCTATGGATGCGCCCAATCGCCCTAAATACGAAGAGCGATTCAAGACTATGGCTCACGCGGTGGCTACTTGTCAGCAGCCCGAAGGTTACTGGACTCGCAGTATGCTCGATCCCGATCATGCACCGGGACCAGAGACTAGTGGAACTGCATTTTTTACCTATGGCCTGCTTTGGGGTATCAACAATGGCTTATTGGAAAAGGTCACATACCAACCAATAGCCGATAAGTCGTGGAACTATCTAACCACCGTAGCACTTCAACCCGATGGACGAGTGGGCTATGTTCAACCTATCGGTGAAAGAGCTATACCCGGGCAAGTGGTGGATGCTAACTCAACAGCCAACTTCGGCGTAGGTGCCTTTCTGCTGGCTGCTTGCGAGATGTATCGTACTATTAATGCTGATTAGAATCCATTAAGTGGAACTAACACAGTAGGTATCAATAGAAGGAAACCAACAACAATAAAGAACAACAAGAGCTTCCAAAACCATTTGATCCAAATCTCGTAAGGGATGCGTGCTATACCTAGTGCCCCCATTAGGATAGCCGACGTGGGTGTAATCATATTAGTAAATCCATCTCCAAACTGATAAGCCAATACGGTGGCTTGGCGAGAGATGCCTATCACATCGGAGAAGGGCGCCATGATGGGCATAGTAAGGGCCGCTTTTGCAGAGCCGCTGGGTATAATCAGATTGATAAAAGTTTGAACCAAGTACATACTTCCCAATGAAGCAATGCGACCCGCTTCGCCCATGCCTGCAGCCATTGCATGAAGAATAGGATCTATAATCCTTCCATCTTGCAATATTTGAATGATTCCTCCGGCGAGCGCCACAACCAATGCTGCCGAAAGCATATCTTTAGCCCCATCCAGGAAGTGCTTTATCAGTGTATCAGGCGACTCGCTATTGGCAAAACCAGAGAGTATGCCCATAGCTAAAAAGATAGCAGCAATTTCTGAAAGATACCATCCATAGCCCATTACGCCTACTATTAGAAAGACAATGGTAAACGCTAGGAGATTGAGGATGAAGAAATGAGTGGATTTGCGTAGTGCAAAAGCAGCACTTATTGCAAAAAGAGCACTAAAAACAGGAACAGCAGGAAATATCATTTTAGACTCTCCTACCTCAAACGAGGTTTGTGGATGGTAGATAGAGAATAGTAAGAGCGAAACCACTACAAGAGCGTATACTGTATAGGCCGAACGACCTGTGCGATATTCTACTGTTTCAGAAGCTTGCAGCTCGCGATTGCGCCAGTAGGCATCCAGCTGATAAACGGGCGATTTGGTGGGATGTTTCTTTATCTTTCGCGCATATAGCAGAACAGCTATGATAAGCAGTGCAGTGAGCACAAACCAACAGAAGAGTCGATACTCGAACCCGGAGAAAAGAGGGAGATCCGACAAGCCTTGCGCTATACCGATAGTAAAAGGATTGAGCACTGCGCCCGAAAAGCCAACGTGGGCAGCGACATAGACCATGCAGAGTCCCGTGATGGAGTCGTAGCCCATTGATATAGCCAAGGGGACTATTATAATGACAAAGGCTAGTGTCTCCTCGCTCATGCCAAACACAGCTCCAAACAAGCTAAACAGCACTATGATTAAGGAGATGACTACATTACTCACCCCTATTCTACGAATAAGCGCATGTCGCTCTAACCGCTTTGTAAAATTAAGAAAGGAGTAGATACCAACATCTATTGAACGACTGCTATTGAGAATATGAAAAGCGCCTCCCATAATCAACAAGAAGGCTATGATGCCGGCTTGTCGTTCGAATCCTTCGAGAAGCGTACTAAACACTTGCCATGATTGGGGTGCTTGCTCTACTTCATGAAAGGAGTTGTCTACAATAATGGTACGTTGTGTGCCATTGACAACAACTGTTTCGCGAACATATTCGCCTGCCGGAATGAGCCATGAGAGCAAAGCGCAAATCAAAATAACTACAGAAATTATCGTGTAGGTGTGGGGTACTTTTTTGAGCATAGTTTGTATTATCTTGTTCGATTGCAAAAGTATGTAAACTATAACTATGCTTCACCCCACGAAATGAATATAAATCCTAAAAATAGCTAGAAAGAGACTATTATTATGTTGTACAACATATAATTCAAGAATTATTCGTATCTTTGCATCAGAAAATTAAAGGATAATAGATTCGAAAACAGTTCTTCAAAACGTGGAGAACATTAAAAAAGATGATTATGGAAAAGAATGTAAACGTAGAAATCATGATGCTACAATATCGCATCAAACGTTATCAAGCAATGGGCAAAGGTGCAATGTGTCAATCTCTCACTGCTAAGCTAAACAAGTTGCTCGCCGAGCAACCTACTTTGTAATTAAGTAAGCAATATATATCTCCAAAAGCTATCCTCAACTATAGGGTAGCTTTTTTTATTCCCAGTCATTCACTATCCCAACCTTCGAACGGAAGTGTAAGCTGCTCCCACTCTTCATATTGAGTAAGTGTTTCTTCGCCTCCTCTAGGATTGGAGACAGATAGCCCAATCAACCTCACGGGGTTTGTCTCAAAGTCTACTTCCTTAAGCAATTGCTTAGCCAGTGGCAAAATAACATCGAGCGACCGAAGCTGTTTAGCCTGCGTAATGCTACGAGTTATCTGCACAAAGTCGTGAAATTTAATCTTCAACGTTAATGTATTTCCCAAGAAGGCTTTTCTATGCAGTCTCCCTTCGAGCTCTTTAGCCACATGATAAAGCTCGATAATTATGGATGATTGACTGGAAATATCTTTCTCTAAGGTATGCTCGCATCCCACAGATTTCCGGATGCGGCTAGTTTCTACCGCACGCAGATCAATGCCACGCGCAAAGTCGTAGTAGATATATCCCGATTTACCAAAAGCTCGCACAAGTCCCTCTTTTGACCACATGCGCAGATGAAGTCCGTTGTGTATGCCCAACGTATGCATCTTTTTGGCTGTAACAGGACCTACCCCCCAAAACGACTCAATGGGCAGGGCATCTATGAAAGCAAGAGCTTGAGAAGGATGAATAGTACAAAGACCATCGGGCTTGCGATAGTCTGATGCTACTTTTGCCAGAAACTTGTTGTAGGAGATACCGGCAGAGGCTACTAGATTCAACTCCTCGCGAATTCTTTGTTTTATCTCTTTAGCGATATCGATAGCAAGTGGGATGTTTTTCTTATTGTGGGTGACATCTAGAAAAGCCTCATCCAGAGAAAGAGGCTCAATTATATCTGTATAGTCACTAAATATCTGATGTATCTTTAATGACGCTTCTTTATAGACCTCCATGCGGCCATGAACAAAGATGAGTTCCGGACAAAGTCGCAAAGCCTTTTGGGACGACATCGCCGAACGAACACCAAACTTACGCGCTTCATAGCTAGCAGCCGCTACTACACCTCGGGCCTCGCCATGGCCCACAGCTATTGCCTTGCCACGAAGTTCGGGGTTATCGCGCTGTTCTACTGATGCATAGAAAGCATCCATATCAATATGTATTATCTTGCGTTCGGCCATATTCCTCCATAAAGATAACGCTAATATCCAAAAAGGGCTTCATCGAAAAGCCAAGATTAGAGGAATTAAGATAATATTCAGAATAGTCTACAAAAAACCAACCATAGCCACTGCTAAACAGAGAGCTAGGTTGGTTTTTAAGAAATTATATCAATGAGACAAAACTATATGGCTAATGTCATTTTATTGATGAGAATTGATTGCATTCATAATCTTACTTAGATTAGTGATAGCAGCCTGATTGTGCAGCTGAGCAGCTTGTTGGAAGTACTGGATAGCTTGCTTCACATTACCCTTATAGAAACTAATGATACCAAGGTTATTGAAATATTCACCATTCTTCTTATTAGCTTTAGCAATAGCTTTTTCTGCACGAGCAATATCTTTAGAAGTTAGGTAGGCACCTGCCACATTCAAGTTAGCCACAGGATCATCTGGAGCTTGACGTTGAGCAACTTCAAATGCATCTACAAATTTCTTGCTACCTCTTGGGTGTTTAAATGCTACATTGTAGTATTCTGTTTGGCTCAACAAGTTAGGATTAGCTTCCATTACCACCAAAGCTTGTTCTGTAGTAAAGTTGTTCACTGTATAAGTGATAGAAATTGCTACATTGCGCAACAATGGATAGATTGTTTTTAACATATCTTTGTAAGCAGCACCGCCATCATAAGCTTTAATCTTTTCTTTTCTAAGCTTATCGTCAGTAGTAGTGTTCACAATAGTGATGATAGAATCAGCATAAGGAGGTTTCAATTCGGCAAGAGCAATAACAAGACCTTCCCAGTTTTCGCCACCAAAAGCAGTTGTGTAAGTTGTAGCTGGAATATCTTTCACCTTAGTGGCTAGATATTTCATTAAAGCCTCAGCACGTCTCTTAGAAAGCTGTTCGTTGAAACCTTCTGGACCTTCTGGAGAGGCATAACCTACGATTGCAATATTATTCACTTCAATATTACTATCACCTACAGTTTTTTCGAATAGAGTCTGGATATTTTCCAATTCTTTCGCATTATTCTTGTAGTTAGGAAGAATAGTAGCTTGATTCAATCTAAAGTCAAGATATGTGTTATACACATCAGTTACCACTTTGTCTACCTCAACAGGTTCAATGAAAGCAACCACCGGCATAAGTTCGGCCAGTCTCTTAGCTTCAGTAGACACAGCATTGGTAATCAACTCTTGCGATTCCATTAATACAGCATCTTTTTTACCAACCAACTGTTCTACAAGATAGAAAGCAGCATTTCCCATCCATGCTTGGAAAGGGATAACTTGTGAGTAGATGAAACCTTCGCGTTTTTCGTAAGGTATCACCACCGCATTCATCTCAAGCCCTTTCTTCACAGCTTTTTCATACTCTTTTTGTTTTTTCTTTCCGTTTACAATAATAGGTGGGAATTGAACTGTGTTCTGACCATCTGTCAAAGTAGGAACTAAGATCAAAGCTTCATGGCGATCGATAATCAAATCGTCCATATTAATAAACATACTTGCAGTCAAAGCATCACTTTGTTGCCATACATAGATGTCTGACATAGTGATGGCATCACTGTAGAATTTCTTTTTAGCGCTGAGTGGCAATGCACACAAGAAGGCTAATACTAATAATAAAAAATTCTTTTTCACTTTCATATTGTTTTTTGAGTTAGTAAATAAAAATAATTCGTTCCATTCCATCTAGATCTACCCTAGATTTATGTATATCAACAAAGAAGAATGCATATTGTTTAGGCTTTTATCCTTATATCAGGCAAATAATTTAATGAAAACAGCTTTTGCCATGGATTGCTTGCTCCAATGAAGGGCCCTAAAAATAGGCTAGTATTTACTCGATTGGTAGATAGGCGTGGTCAGCGCGGTGAGTAGCTGTGTTCACCACGGTGGATAGCTGTACTCAGCATGGTGAGTACAGCTATCCACCAAAGTGAAGAATAATAGGTCTTCCACTAAGATGCAACACACTTATTATCAACCAGATAAACATACAAACAAAATTCTTTTGTAATGTTTTTCTGTAAAAAGTGTGATTATTTAAAAAGAACAGCGACTAATTGTGAAAACAAAACCCTATATTTATCTTTGTTGGCTAAAGGCTAGCAATAAAAAACATAAACTAGATATGAAAGACTTTTTTAAATTTACGCTTGCTACCATCACAGGATTAGTTCTTTCGGGAATCGTATTCTTGGTTATAGGTATCATCACAATTTTTTCTCTTATGTCAACTGCTGATACAGAGACAGTGGTTAGAAAAAACTCAGTAATGGTATTACATCTGAACGGTACCCTAGTGGAACGAACACAGGATGACCTTAGCACTATGCTTACTAACCTATTGAGTTCTGATATGGAAGAGTATGGACTAGATGATATCGTAACTTCCATCAAAAAAGCTAAAGAAAACGATGATATTAAAGCTATCTATCTCAATACAACCTATCTTGCAGCGCAATATGCTAGCCTTGAAGCTATCCGTAATGCATTGATCGATTTTAAAGAGAGTGGAAAACCCGTAATTGCTTATGCTGACAACTACACACAAGGATTATACTATTTAGCTTCGGCTGCCGACAAAGTGCTACTTAATCCACTAGGAATGTTAGATTGGAAAGGTCTTGCATCTACTCCTATTTTCTACAAAAATTTACTTGACAAAGTGGGTGTAGAGGTGCAAGTATTTAAAGTAGGTACATACAAATCGGCCGTAGAACCATTTACCGCTACAGAGATGAGCCCAGCCAATCGCGAACAAATAACAGCATTCCTTGGTTCGACATGGAACCAACTGATAACCGATGTATCAGAATCGCGTGGTATCTCTAAAGATTCACTAAACCTGCTTGCCGATAAAATGTTAATGCTGGCACCTGCAGAACTTGCAGTTGAAGCGGGTATGGTAGACACATTGGTTTATCAAAATGACGTGAATGACTATATCAAAAGCATTATCGGTCTTGACAAAGATGAGCGTATTCGCCCACTTGATCTAGCCGATATGAAGAATGTTAAGAAAAACGTTCCTAAAGATAAAAGTGGAAATATCGTAGCTGTATACTATGCAAGTGGTAGCATTGTAGACCAACCTAGCACTACATCTGAACAATGCATTGTGGGCAGTAAAGTGATTCGCGATTTAAGTAAACTCCAAAAAGACGAAAACGTTAAGGCTGTGGTGCTTCGCGTAAACTCTCCTGGTGGTAGTGCTTTTGCATCAGAACAAATCTGGAATGCAGTGAAGGAGCTTAAAAAAGAGAAGCCTGTTATTGTGTCTATGTCCGACTATGCAGCATCGGGAGGTTACTATATCTCTTGTGGTGCAGACACTATTGTGGCAGAGCCTACTACACTTACTGGATCTATCGGTGTGTTTGGCATGTTCCCAAGCTTTGAAAAGATTAGCAACAAAGTTGGTATAGATATGAGTGTGGTAAAAACTAACACTTATGCCGACTTTGGATCATTGATGCGTCCGCTTAACCCTGGCGAATGTAACTTGCTACAAGGATATGTGAACCGTACCTACGAACTATTTATCAACCGTTGTGCTGAGGGTCGTGATATGTCTACAGAAGCTATCGAGAAAATAGCCGAAGGTCGTATTTGGACTGGCGAAATGGCATTGCAACTAGGTCTAGTTGATGTACTTGGCGGCCTGCAAACAGCTTTGGATATTGCAGTTGAAAAGGCAGACATCGAAGCTTACACAGTATGCAACTTTCCTGCTAAGGAAGATTTCTTAAGCTCTCTACTCAACAAGGGTAATAGCAACTATATCAAATCGGAAATACTTAAGAGCGAGTTTGGAAGCTTCTACAACGATCTTAAGCTATTGCATGATATGGAAAATCGTGCCAAGATACAAACTCGAGTGCCTTTCGAGTTGATTATAAAATAAAATACAAAGATGCCTATGAGCATTCCTCATGTAAAACTGTACCGGTGTCTCTACCCGCTAACATGGATATATAGTGGTGTCACCGCGCTACGCAATAAGCTTTTCGACTGTAATATTTTGCAGTCGAAAAGCTTTTCTGTTCCTACTATCTGCATCGGCAATCTATCCGTGGGAGGTACGGGTAAAACTCCTCATACAGAATATTTAGTCGATCTATTAAAGGACGATTATGCCGTCGCGGTGTTGAGTCGTGGATATAAACGCAAGACCAAAGGCTACATACTATCTGATAGACAAAGTGATGCTCAAACGATTGGCGACGAGCCTTACCAAATAAAAAGCAAGTATCCCGGCATACGTGTGGCTGTGTGTGAGAAACGCTGCGATGGGATGGAGCAGCTACTGCAACTAGATAAGCCCCAAGTAGAGGCCGTGATTCTTGATGATGCTTTTCAGCACCGCTACGTCAAAGCGGGGCTATATATTCTACTTACAGACTATAACCGCTTGTTTAGCGAAGACGCTGTGCTACCCGTAGGAAGACTACGCGAAGCAAAAAGTGGAAAGGAAAGAGCACAGATAGTAATCGTTACCAAATGTCCGGACGCAATGCAAGAGGAGGATTTTAAGAATATCGAGAAAAGATTGAACCTTTTGCCCTACCAAGAGTTATATTTTTCAAAGTTCGACTATGCATCATTGCAGCCGCTCTTTAGCCTGGAAAGCGATATGGGTAAGGAGAAAACAATACCGCATGAGGCGCTCCAAAACAAGGAGGTATTGCTAGTAACAGGTATTGCTGCCCCTCAGCCTCTCATAAAAAAGATAAAAGAGTATGCTAAAAGAGTAGAAATAGCTATTTTTGACGACCATCACGATTTTGCAGCAAAAGATATCGAACTGATTGAAGAGAAGTTTGCCCTTTTGAACAAAGAAGATGCGATAATCATCACCACAGAGAAAGATGGAACAAGGTTCCTGAATCATCCCCATCTGAGTGACGAAATCAAAAAGCACATCTATGTGCAACCTATAACCATAACAATCCTTCGGAACCAACAAAATAGTTTAAACCAACATATTAGAGATTATGTTAGAGAAAATCAACGAAACTGCGGCCTATCTTAGCGCACGCATGCACACCAGCCCCGAAACTGCCATCATCCTAGGAACAGGCTTAGGTAGTTTAGTGAACGAGATTACTGAAAAGTATGAAATCCCTTATAATGAGATACCCAACTTTCCACTATCTACGGTAGAAGGTCACAGCGGTAAGTTGATCTTCGGTAAGCTAGGAGACAAGGAAATTATGGCTATGCAGGGACGCTTTCATTACTACGAAGGCTACTCTATGAAAGAGGTAACTTTCCCTGTACGCGTGATGCGCGAATTGGGCATCAAAACTCTTTTCGTATCTAACGCCAGCGGTGGTACTAACCCTGCTTTCGAAATTGGCGACTTGATGATCATCACCGACCACATCAACCACTTCCCTGAACATCCTTTGCGCGGTAAGAATATTCCTTACGGTCCACGTTTCCCGGATATGAGCGAGGCATACGATAAAGCACTTATCGAAAAAGCAAATGCTATTGCAGCAGAAAAAGGCATCAAGGTGCAACACGGTGTATACGTGGGTACTCAAGGGCCAACATTCGAAACTCCAGCAGAATACAAGCTATTTGCTATCATGGGTGGCGATGCAGTAGGTATGTCTACAGTACCCGAGGTAATTGTAGCACGTCACTGTGGCATTAAATGTTTTGGTATCTCTGTAGTTACCGACCTTGGTGTAGAAGGAAAGATTGTAGAAATCACTCACGAAGAGGTACAGGAAGCTGCTGATTTGGCTCAGCCTAAGATGACTACCATCATGCGCGAACTGATTAACCGTTCATAAAAAACTAATTGATTTATATGCGAACTGAAATAGCCACGATCGGCGAATTTGGACTTATTGATCGCTTGACCGATAAAATAGAACTGGTAAACAGCTCTAGCGTTTATGGTGTGGGCGATGATGCTGCCGTACTGAAATTTGAAGAAGACAAAGAGGTGCTGGTCACTACCGACCTATTAATGGAAGGGGTGCATTTCGACTTGACCTACGTACCCCTAAAACATTTGGGCTACAAGGCAGCCGTAGTCAACTTCTCGGATATCTATGCCATGAATGGCACACCCCGACAAATCACAGTATCGCTTGCTATCTCCAAACGCTTTAGCATTGAGGAGATGGACGAACTCTATGCTGGTATTCGTCTAGCGTGCAAGCAGTATGGTGTTGACATCGTTGGTGGAGACACCACTTCTTCGCTCACCGGACTGGCTATTAGCATCACTTGCATTGGAGACGCAGCTAAAGACAAAATCGTCTATCGCAATGGCGCTAAAGACACTGACCTAATCTGTGTATCGGGCGACCTCGGTGGAGCTTACATGGGTCTACAACTATTGGAACGCGAAAAGGTGGTACTTCAAGGCGAAACAGACCTACAACCGGATTTCACCGGAAAAGAGTATCTGCTAGAACGACAACTTAAACCGGAAGCGCGCAAAGACATCATAGAGAGACTGGCTGCTGCTAATGTAGTGCCTACTTCAATGATGGATGTATCGGATGGCTTATCATCTGAATTGATGCATATTTGCAAGCAAAGCCATACGGGTTGTCGCGTTTACGAAGAGCAAATCCCTATCGACTATCAAACTGCTGTAACGGCCGAGGAGTTTAACATGAATCTTACCACTTGCGCAATGAATGGCGGTGAAGATTATGAACTACTCTTTACTGTGCCCCTAACCGATCATGAGAAAGTGGCCGAAATGGAGGGTGTGAAACTGATTGGTCATATCACCAAACCTGAATTTGGTTGTCAACTAGTGACACGCGACGGACAAGAGTTTGAGCTCAAAGCACAAGGTTGGAATCCTTTACAAGAAAAATAACAAAATTATTTTCAAGAATAGAACACTGATAGTAAGCAACATAGCCTTCTATCAGTGTTTTCTATATAAAATAACCCTCTGATATATTTGGAGAATAAAGAAATATCACTACCTTTGCAACCGCAAACAAGAACGGTGCCATAGCTCAGTTGGTAGAGCAAAGGACTGAAAATCCTTGTGTCCCCGGTTCGATTCCTGGTGGCACCACTGTTCAAAAAGAGAGTTACGAAAGTGACTCTCTTTTTTTGTTATCTACCCACTCAATTCGGATCACGGGAGCTCGGCTGGACTCAAGGGCTGACTCACCCGATAAACCATGGGGACTATGCATATAACTTTGCAAGCGCAAAGAAGAAGAACTTTACCTCAATCACTCTTCTAAACGTTTTTGCAATCACACCATACACGGAATCCCGATACACAAATATCAACAAACAGACAAAGGAGAAAACCCTCAATTGAAGAGTTTTCTCCTTTGTCTGTTATAAGCCATCTACAAAAATATAAATGACAAGCTCTAATAGCTACTTATTCCTTAGTTGTATACCAGTCTTGATTAGTAGTTCCATGTGATTTAACCCAATCACTAAAGCGTGGATACTCACCTTCGGAACCGATTTCACTTCTTTCGGTAACTTGCTCGAAATCTAACACACCTACCAAATCAATAGCAAATGGACGTGAGCCATCAAAACTTACATAGTAAGCATTCTCACCGCCGTCGTTTTCGCTAGCCCAAGTAGTAGGAGTAGATTTTGGCAAATGTACCTCAATACGGTTTTTCTCACCTTCTTTGTAAAGAGGTGCCAAGAATGGATTATAATCACGCTTATACAAACGATTATCAGGGTATGAGCCTTCGTTGAAAACACGCATCAAAGTAAAAGTATTACCAATTCCATTTCTTCCATCATCGAACATGATGAACTGTTTACCCATTTCTTCTTGGGCAAAGAAGTTCGAAGCATCAGTATCGATTACACCATTGTATGAATCATTAATCAAAATACCGAAAGCATTCTTTTGCTGTGCACTACCACGCTTATGCTTACAAGTAAACTCGTCAAGGATTGACTTGATGTCATTACCATTGATTGTTATAGTAGTTTTATATTCAACCACCACATCATTCATATCATAGTCGGCACCGTAAGGCCAGATATCCTCGAATGCAAGAGTTCCTTGTGCTGCTACATATGTTTCATCTTCCAATTCAGAAGGTTCTTCGGGCAGAGTTGGTTTCTCGGGATCAAGAATAGCAGTATAGAAATCAGTATCAACATAAAACAATACATCATTGTAACCCTTATCTTCAAAAGCAGGTTTATAACTTTGATCTTCGAAACCAACAATAACCTTTTGCGACAATTCATCATTCATCGCGATACAGCCGGCATTACCTTGACTATTTGCCAATTTATTAGAGTAAATAGGTTTATCATTTTTACCATACTCTGTTATAATAGCACCTTCAACATCTCCAATTCCACTATTCTCATTTAAGTTATGCTTAGCATCGTCCAAGCTTGGTACCAACATCCAACCCACAGTATAGCCAACTGGGAAGATATCAGTACCTTCTTGATCAAAATTCTCACCAAAGAATTGCAAACGAGCCTTAGAAGCCTGCTTGGGTAGACCGTTTTTAATACGAGGGAAAACCATATATTTAGGCAATGCATGTATTTCTGCAACTGTCGGTGCAGATATACCAGCTGCCGCGTCAGGAGTTTTATAGTAGTAATAACCCAACGCATTAGATTTTGTACTAAATGCACCTACCAAGACAACATCCAAACGCACAGCATCAATTTTCTCGTCAACTCGAGAATCAGAGATGGTAACATTTACATCATCCTTTAAGTATTTACTATTATCTTTACCCCCGAGTGCATTATTTACACGAGCTACCAATTGTCCAAATGTACTTTCAGCTGTCAATTGTGCATCTTTAGCTACAACAGAATAAAGCCCTGCTACCTTTGAGTTGCTGCATGTCCAAAAATCATCTTGATTTTTTTGAGATTCGTAAGTATCATACAAAGCAAATAGATTCTTTCCATTTGCAATTTCCCTCTTATTGTTACCGATATTGATAGAAGTGCTAGTATCACCGGTTGAGCGAGTCTGAACAGTGCGCATATCAAGCGTAATTCTATTATTCTCGACAGCAGCCTCAACACATGCCGGTACACCTAAATATCTAGAATATATATAAACGGTTTTCACTGCAGCAGGAAGAATCAGCGAACCTGCGAATGAACTATTTTCATCAGTATAACCTTTATAAAGCGCCACTTCTTCGTTGCGAGTTCCATCTTCGTTCAAAGGGTTCTGAGTATAAACCTCAAAAAAGACGCTATAACCTTTATAGCCATAATCGAGTTGTAGATCAACACCATTGGAAGTAGAGAAATTAAATAAGGCGCCTGGATCTTTAGTCATATTTTCTTCACTAGTGGGACCTTGATAGAGATCTCGTGAATCCACACAAGATGTTGCTCCTAAAACAAGGGCAAGACTAAGCATACTTATCCCTTTAGCCTTTAAGGACTGTAATTTCATTATTAGTTTAGTTTTCATTGAACTCAGTTTAGAAAATAATAGAGTTCCGGTTTATTATTATGTTTTGCTACTTTTAGTATTTATAATTGAATAATATGATTTATCGGCTATTAAAAAAATCACATCCATCAAGGACCATTTCTTTAAAACAATAGATGTAAACCAACAAACTCTTCAACTTATACAAGTGCAAATATACAACTTTTTACTATTATACAACTATAATATACATAAATTTCATTCAATTTTTAAAAATCAAATATCACTACCAACATCAAATACAATTCGCTATATTATACTTTTTACAGAAATTAATTCGTAATAGATTCTTACACATTTGCTCAAAGCTATAAATAGGCATCATTATAATACCTAAACAGGCAGAAAAAATGTATAAATCATCTTTCTCCCTGTTTTGTTTTTTCAGCACTTTAGCCTACTACACTGTAGATTTTAATATACGGTGCTTCTTGAAAGAACGGCTTTAGTTCTACAACAACATCCTGATTGAATAAATCTGATTTTTCTTCATTATTTATTAGTTCATCCCGATTATCAAGGTAATGGCATTGCTGCACATTTATTGGATATAATAAAAGAAAAATATAAAGATTACATTTATATCAATATAATGCCCGATGAAAGACTAAACGTCACATTTTATCAGAAGCATGGCTTTACACTGTTGGAAGATGGTGCTGCCATGCAAATAAGGCATCTATAAACCGTTTTAACGCCGATAAAAAATATCGGCGTTTTTATATATTTAAAGCGGTTGAATGTCTTCATTGTAAAATTTCAAAGCATTAGAAAAAACTCGCTTGTCTCTGCTTCATTACCCTTTATTGAATATAATTCTTCTAAACAACTATTATTCAATAGAATATATTCTTGAGTTTGTCCCCGTAGAACTTATAGGATATATAAACTATAAAAATATGCCTTGAAAAAGTTGGTATATTCAAATAAATAGCTGCCTTTGCACTCAAAAATCGAACCTAAGACACAATATAGTGTTGAAAGGTGCAAAGTTGTGATAACCTTATTCAATGGACTAACATCGTAACAAAGATTTAGCTTATTGAGAAATAGCGATATACAAGCCGATTTTCGGTTGCTGGTGGCACCACTGTTCAAAAAGAGAGTTACGAAAGTGACTCTCTTTTTTTTGTTATAATGGTTTTGTTATTCTATCCACTCTACTTGCGGACCGTGCTTGTCGGCATAGGCTCGATACTTAAACTTCGGCATTCCTAGAAGCATCACTGCATTAACGATATTATCATTGCAAATTATCTTCGCAATGCCTTGCGGATCTTTTTTTATTGCTTCAATAACAAAGCCACCGTAAATTTGACTTACCCCTAATGCTTCGGCCATTAAGGAGCCATTTTGATAAGCAATGTTGCAATCAATCTCACCATAACTACTGGTTTTTGGCGCATGAATAAAAATAACTGCAGGAGCATTGCGCAACACTTGGTTATCACCTGCATTGAATAACTTCCTCATTTTTATTAGCAATGGAACATAAGCAGCTATTGTAGGAGGCAAACTGCTTAAGTCGGAAGTTCCGGCAGCAGCAAGTATAGGTTTAAAGAGATTCTCGAATGTACTCAATGTGTATTCTGTAATCTCCTTTAGTTTTTCTTTATCAGTCACTACAGTGTAACCCACTTCCATTGCGTTGGTTGCAGTAGGAGCTACACTAGCCGCTTCAATAATCTGATGAAGAAATTCAGGAGGAACAGGTTCTTTCTTCAAAATTCGGTTGGAGCGACGCGATTTAAGCAATAACATCAAGGAGTCGGCCGTGGCCCGTTTATTATAATCTATCGCATGTACACTCTCAGGAGGGAATAACTCGTGAACAACAGATTGTGTAGGGCACACCATCACACAGTGTCCACAGCCAATACAATAATTGGGGTTATCGACTTGGGGGACTGACTTAGCTCTCTGCGAAAAGACACTTGCAGGACATACTTTTACACATTTGCCGCATTTGATGCAGCTCGCGGAAATAATTGAGATATTCATATCAAGGTACGTTATATATTTATGCACATCTACTATGGCACTTCTATTAAAACGCATAATGAATAGAATGAGTTCCTTGAATTCAGAAACTGAATATTTCGTTAAGATTAATTTTTGAAACGCCACTACCAAGTTTAAGTGGAGCAACTGATATTTTCTGAGCTAAAAGAGGGGTTGGCAGTGGTCTTTGCTTCTTCAGCAAGCCCAGCCTATTAAAGAATTGCAATACCGATACCGATAATCTCTCTAAACCTCGATCACTATTGGGACGTTTCAACATCCCCGGTCTAAATATAATATACTGCTGAAAGTTGATTGCTGCGATACGCTCTTCTAGCTTCCCTTTCATTCGTGAATAGAAGAATCTACTTTTCGAATTGGCATTAGCTGACGAAACAAGCACGCAACATTTCACTCCATTCGTCTTTGCTTCTTCTGCGAAAAGCAATGGAATCTCATAATCAATTCTCCACTGTGCATCTTTAGAACCTGCGGCTTTCAACGTGGTGCCCATACAACAGAAAAGCACGTCACATACAATTCTATCGGCGAAGCCCGTTACTAAAGAGAAATCTACAATATACTCGATGAGTTTATCACTTTGAATTCCTATGGATCGACGGACAAAGATTACGACCTTAGAATAATCGTTATTCTTTAGCAGTTCTTCTACCAAAGGTCTACCTGTAGCTCCCGTAGCTCCGATGACTAATGCCTTCATAATAATAATGAAATTGATTTATCTATAAAGATACGCATATGTAATATATTACATAAAAAAAATGCCCACGTAATATGGACATTTTCTTATTATTAAAACAAATTGAGCCTTATCAAAACGACAATAACTTCTGCGTATATGCTGCAGCAGCTTCCTTGTCAGTAGGAGCAGGTGCCCAAGACGCAAAATTCTCCGGCGAAAGCGGTGCGAATGGACCTTCCTTAATCTCATAAATCACCGTACCAGGTTCTAATACCACAATAGAGTGCCAAGTGCCCGCAGGTATTTCAATGCCATATTCTCCTTTCAAAGGGTTAAGCTCACGCTTTTCAATCACATTACCCTCTTCATCGAAGATAAAAGCCAATAATGCACCTCGCAACACCAAATACACTTCCTCTTTATCTGGATTCTGATGTCTGTGAGGAGGTAGATAAGTACCCGGTTCCAATGCATTGAGCATTCTTTGGATGGGTGCATCCATTGTTTCATGGAAGTTATGATTCATTCGCAGGCGCTCATTGCTTTGTGCTTTCTCTGTCACAGAATTGAGTAGAGCTTCATTGATATATTTCATCATTAAAAGATAATTAGTTACAAGTGCAAAAGTAGGAATATTATTCGAAAGCTTTCCATAGGCCCATAGATAAAGAAATCCGGAAAGAAATATATTTTATCACTTCTTTTTGCTTTTTAAAATATTCATGTAAATTTGCCCCGTTCTTTTCCCACACGCCGCTATAGCTCAGTTGGTAGAGCAACGCATTCGTAACGCGTAGGTCGTCAGTTCAAGTCTGATTAGCGGCTCATACTTCCTAGATTATCCTCCTCCTAGCGAACAAACTCCCCACTCTATATTGTTATAACACCAATAACTATTAAACCATCGTAATTATGACAATAGAAGAATTGGGAACATACGCAGCTTCACTTGCTAAGTCAGAAGATGTATATGAAGTATTTACCTGCAATTTCATTAAAGATGCTATAGCTAACAACGATGAAGCGTTGAGCGATATGTTGAAGTTTGATGGAGAGCCACAACTTAATGAGTATATCAGAAAGATCTATGATGATAATTACAAGACCAACTACTTTTCTTCGGATGATGATTGAAGCAGAAAAGGCCATAATAGATAAGGTTGCAGTACATATATCGAACTGCAACTTTATCTGTTAATATACAATCATTAGAGCTATCGGTCTATTTTAAGTGGTAGGCCATCGTTTGCTCTTCACCATTTTCATCTTTATAGCTGATTAAATATTTCCCCTTGAATCCCCTAAACTCAATCTGGCCATGCTCATCAGCTACGAGTGTTAGATTGGTTTTCCATTCGTTATTAATAAGATAATCCAACGCATAATAGGCAAGTTTAGGCTCCATATCGCGAGTAAATAGACCTGAAAAAGAAGGTTCTCCAGGGGCACCGCAATCATCCACTACATTCCACCAAGTGATACCCATCATTGACTCTATGCTAAACCACAAACGGTAAAGATTTTGAAGTATAATAGCTTGAATTTCTTGCCCCTGTTCATCGGGAGAAGGAGAAGTGATGGTTACTTCACTTAAATGAATTGGCAAACCTGTTTTGGCCAACCGCTTCATTATCTCATAAACTTGTTTAGGAGTTTGAATTTCCTTTCCTGCCGCAATATCCAAACATTGTTTTGGATCGAAAAGATGCATCTGTGAGCCTAAAATATCAATTCTACAACCTCGTTTCTGCAGCTCTTTAACTTGATCGACATACTCAGATCCTGTCCAATAATCATTTATATTTAGGGCGACAGTTGCAGGAAATACCTCATCGGCAATACTAAAAGCTTTATAGGTATAGTCACTGGGCATAATGCCATAGACACTCTTCATAAGCTCTACCCCAGGCAGGGTGCGCCCGTATGAAAAATCAACAGTACTTTCATTTACTACATCCCAGCTGTCAATGCGTCCACCATATTGGTAAGCAATATCTGTTATTCGCTTCCTAAACAGCGCATTTAGTGTTTCTTTGAATTTGGGCAACAGAGCATTTAGTGCAATAGTGCTCATTTTGTTGTAAGCTTTGGAGTAGACCTCACTAGGTAAACCATTTTCAACACTAGCGTAATCTGTGATAAGCCTATCTAAGTTTTCCTTCTCTTCAGGACTCAAATAGTTTTGAAAAATCCAATCTGGATTGTGCCATTTGCGATTCCCCCAAATCAAGGGATGACCATGTATTCGGATACCTTTTGTTAAACAAAACTCAACAACAGGGTTAGTAGCAGGACGGCGCCAATAAGATTGATTCTTTGGATTGCTCTCCTCATTCCAATACGATTCTGAATCGTGATAGCTGCCAATAAAGCGAAGCTTTCCTGGCTCTGTCTCGAAAGTTTTCCAATAAAAAGCAACAGTAGCCGAATTGAAAAGATCGCCATACAAATCTTTGTACTTCTGATTATATTCTGCCGAGCCCAGCTGATTAAAGTTAAAGATATGTGCACCAAATATGAAATCATGATCTATCTGCTGTATTCTAACTAAAGAGATAGGCATCACATTGGGAAGGGTAACAACAACCGTTGATCTCCGATGCTGTTCAATATCTTGATCAATCGTTTGCTGTACATGTGGGTTCCAAAACTCCCAATATGCTTTACTCATCGTACCATGCACATCATCTTCGGCACATCTTGGAGGCACTATCTGCTGTGCAGATATGCAGTAGACGCTTATTAAAACTACAACCAAGAATAAGAGTCGAACTTTCATACATACTACATTTAGCAATGATGGTGTTCGCCAAAGGCTAACAAACTAAAGGGCTATCTCTTGCAGTTCGTCATCCTCTGCCTTACAGTATGTTATGAACCACGCAGCAGCAGAATGAAGTACTTCCATAACCTCTTCACTGTTTAGTTGCTCCAACTCCAGATAAAAAGCTGGATGGAGATAAGCTAAAAAACGCGCTTCACCACCATAAAAGTCAGTATAACTAAGGTGATAGGAATAGATATCGCCATCTATCTTAGAATCTCCATGATACACAATTTCGATTAGCATACCTGTCTTCAGGTGTAAAATGAGAACACGTTTATCCAACAAAGATTCATCACCATTGTAATCATCAAGAAAAGCGAATTCCGGTAAGCTATAATCAAGAGGTTTTTTGCGCTGTATATAAGCAAATATCCCCATTACATCTTTATTATCGCCGTACACGTAGAATGCGTCAATTGTATTCTCCCATTTTTCAACATCATTAGGTCGAGGCATTATAACACTTGCCACACTTTGGCGCATCACAATACCATCTAATTTATCAGCTACTTCCTCTGCCCGAGCAAGTGCATCTTCGAAATAGAGAAAAGATTCTTTTAGTATTTCCATATCACATTACTATATTAAGATTAAAGATCCTGTTCTGAGGTTTCAACCCATCATAAAGCAAACAAAACTAAAGAGTGATTGTTATCATTTTAAAATAAAAAAAATATAAACCAACGACTTATGAGAGATATTAAACATAGATTAATGAGTTGCATCTGTTTTATGATGTGCATAACGGCATGGAGTGTGTCCGCTCAAGAGGCTGCTGTAATTGCTAATTTTCAGAAATTATATCCCAATGTAACCGATGTGGTTTGGGAGAAAAAAGGTAGTTATGAGATTGCGTGTTTTGAACTTAATGGTTTCGAACGTAATGCATGGTTCACCAAACAGGGTGAATGGAAAATGACCGAAACTGATTTTAAAACGCTCAATATTATCCCCAAAGCTGTTGCAAAAGCTTTTTGGAAAAGCACGATGGCATCAATGGCTACCCAATATATCCGAATCGTGACGTTGCCCAATAATCAGCCGGAAGTGATTGTGATAGATGTTCAAGCGTGGAACTCTCCCGAAGAGTTTCAGCTTTTCTACAGCCCCGATGGAACATTGTTAGAGACACTAAATGCAACCCAAACGGGTGGAGAAATTTACCCGGATCTATTTGACTAACAGTTTTTAAAACCATAAACTTAAACATCTTTTTGCTCTTATCCTTAAATTGCTTAGGATGAGACTGTAGTTTTTGCGGCTAATCTTCTTAACTTTGCCTATTCATAAATCGACGTTATTCTAATGAAATCAAATAGTAAGAAGATTATTATAATTACCCTTGTTGCAATTTTGCTTATTGGCCTGTCTATTGCCGGCATTGGATATTATCTACTGTTCACTCCACAATTTCACCCAGATAAGACAACTTATATTTTCATTGATAGGGACGATACAGCCGACTCTATTCTATACAAAGTCGAAAGTAACGGCCACCCCAAGAGTATGACGGGCTTTAAACTACTTGCTAAGCACCGTGGTTGGGGAAGTCCTATTCGCACGGGGAAATACGCTATTCACCCCAATGATGACGCGCGCACTCTCTACACACGTCTGTCCAGAGGGTATAAGGAACCCATTAATCTAACCGTAGGGAGCACTCGCACCATTGACTTACTAGCCCGTAGCATGAGCCGACAACTGATGATAGATTCAACAGAAATTGCGAATCAATTAAACGATACTGCGCTGCAAAACAAAATGGGCTACGATGAAAAGACTATTGCATCTCTTATCGTTCCAGATACTTATCAAGTATATTGGGATGTAAGTGCAGAAGACCTGGTGGGTAGATTAATAAAAGAACATCAACGTTTCTGGAATGAAGATCGCTTAAAGAAAGCAGAAGAAATTGGTTTGACACCAATAGAAGTAAGCACATTGGCATCGATTGTAGATGAAGAGACCAATAACAACGTAGAAAAGCCCATTGTAGCGGGCCTATACATCAACAGACTGCAACGTGGCATCCCTTTACAAGCCGATCCCACTGTGAAGTTTGCAATCGGAGATTTCACACTCCGCCGCATCACAAACGAACATTTAAAGTACGAATCTCCATACAATACTTATCTAAATGCAGGATTGCCACCTGGGCCTATTCGCATACCTACTAAACAGGGTTTAGAGAGTGTCTTGAATCGTACAGAACATGACTACATCTATATGTGCGCAAAAGAAGATTTGTCGGGCACGCACAACTTTGCAGTAACCTATAGCGAACATATGCGAAATGCACGCAAATATTGGGATGCCCTTAATAAACGAAAGATATACAAATAAGAAATAAAAATCGGACTCTTGATTCTACGGTTAAACTCTATTAGGGACAAAAAATGCAATCTCCTATATTTACAGACAGGAAATTGCATTTATCAATTTATTAATAAATCTATGAATTTAGATTGAAGCTTTACGAATATAATCTACAATCCAACTACCCACTTCTTTAGTACCATACTTTTCACCACCAGCTACTTGAATCTCTGGGGTGCGCACATTAGCATCAAGTGATGCATCCACAGCTTGACGAATCAAGGCTCCTTCATCTTTCAAGTCGAAGTATTCGAATAACATCGCAACTGAAAGGATTTGCGCCAATGGGTTAGCAATATTCAAACCCTTAGCCTGTGGCCACGAACCATGAATAGGTTCGAATACAGGCGTACTATCACCCGTAGAAGCTGATGGCAACAAGCCCATTGAACCACTGATTACAGAACCTTCGTCAGTCAAAATATCACCAAATGTATTTTCGGTCACCATAACATCGAAGAAGGTTGGCTCTTGAATCATACGCATAGCGGCATTATCCACATACATATAATCTGTATTGACCTCAGGATATTGAGGTGCCATTTCTTGAGCAATCTGTCTCCACAAACGTGAAGATGCCAATACATTCGCTTTGTCTACCACCGTAAGGTGCTTGTTGCGTTTCATTGCATATTCAAAAGCCACTTTCAAGATACGTTCAATCTCCGGACGAGTATAATAGTTTGTATCCCACGCTTTATCATTGTCTTGATACTTCTCGCCAAAGTACATACCTCCAGTCAGCTCACGGATACAAATAAAGTCTGCCTTTTCTACTAGTTCCGCACGAAGAGGAGATTTATGGATCAAACATTTAAAAGTCTGTACGGGACGAATATTAGCAAACAATCCTAACTTTTTACGCATAGCCAAAAGACCTTGTTCGGGACGAACCGTCGCTGTTGGATCGTTATCAAACTTAGGATCACCAACTGCTGAAAACAATATAGCATCAGCATTCTTACAAACCTCATAAGTAGCTTCGGGAAATGGATCGCCCACTTTATCTATCGCATCAGCACCCACTAATGCGTGTTCGTAACTTACTTTATGACCGAACTTCTCGCATACAGCGCTCATTACATCAACGCCTTGTACAGCGATCTCTGGTCCAATGCCGTCTCCGGCCAATACTGCTATTTTAAATTCCATGTCTATTTATGTTTTTTCGTATATTTACTAATATAATTTCCTATGTAGTAACTTATCGTAGGGCCAATGGCTAGTATGAGAGTATTAATAAAAAACATACTTGTGCTTTCCGATTCTCTATCGCTCCAATAAGATAGAAGTAATCTTACTAGGATAGACAGTAACCACGAACCTACAAAAACTAAGCTAAGCTTCAGAAGCTTCTTTGTCATAAGTTTCTTCTATAATATTGAGCATCTTAATGGTAGCCTTGATGGCAGCCTCTGTCTGGTCGGCATCGAGTCCACGCGTACGGAACACCTTATCCTCAAAGCTCCAGGTAATGACAGTCTGCACAAAGGCATCAGTACGTCCGCCTGGAGGTATTGAAACTGCATAATTAGTTAACATTGGGAACTTTCTATTTAAAGTTACCTTGTAGATTTTGCGAAGAGCACGAACAAAAGCATCATACTGACCATCGCCAGAAGAGCTCTCTTCGTAAGTCGTACCATTAATCATAATAGAGAGAGTAGCTATCGGTTTAAGTCCATGAGTCAAAGTCACAAAATAGCTTTGCAACACTACCCTATCACTACGATAGTCATGTTTCAAGACATCTGAAATGATATAAGGGAGGTCTTCTGGAGTCACTAACTCTTTTTTATCACCTAATGCAATGATGCGCTCGGTAACACGTTTCATGGACTCTTCATCTAACTCCAAGCCCAAACTCTCTAAATTTTTACGAATGTTGGCTTTACCCGATGTCTTGCCCATTGCGTATTCCCGCTTGCGACCAAAACGCTCCGGCAATAAATCGTTATAGTAAAGATTATTCTTATTATCACCATCAGCATGAACACCAGCCACCTGAGTAAATACGTTCTCACCAACAATTGGTTGATTGGCAGGAATCATAATGCTAGAGTATGATTCCACTACTCTACTAATGTCATTCAGTCGACTTTCATCAATATTTGTTGTCGCATTGAAATGATCTTTTAATATGGCTTGTACGCTAGCCAAAGGGGCATTTCCGGCACGCTCGCCCAACCCATTGATTGTAGTGTGCAAACCTTTCACTTTGCTCAAAACCGCTGCTAAAACATTGCTCACTGCAAGATCGTAATCATTATGCGCATGAAAATCGAAGTGAAGATCTGGATAGCGTTTTTTCATCTTTCGCATGAATTCCACCACCTGCAAAGGATTGAGAATACCCAAAGTATCGGGCAGCATAAAGCGTTTTATCGAAGTCTCCTTCAATGCATCTACCAATTGGTAAACATACTCGGAAGAGTCCTTCATTCCATTGCTCCAGTCTTCGAGATAGACATTAACCTCAATATCTAATTCATCAGCATAGTCAATGACCGCCTTTATATCTCTAATATGCTCTTCCTGCGTTTTTTTAAGCTGATAAGTACAGTGTTTCAACGAACCTTTACAAAGCAAGTTAATAACTCGACATCCTGCCGAGTGAATCCAATCTAAAGAGTTATGCCCATCAACAAAGCCGAGCACTTCCACTTTATGAAGCATATTACGTCGTGCTGCCCAATCGCAAATCATCTTCACCGCATCTAACTCTCCATCGGACACACGTGCCGAGGCCACCTCTATACGATCGACTTTTAACTCTTCAAGCAACAGACGAGCTATCATCAGCTTCTCATGTGGCACGAATGACACTCCGCTGGTTTGTTCTCCATCGCGAAGTGTCGTGTCCATGATTTCTATTTTGACGCGCTCTCCCATGCCTCTATTTTATCTTTATTACTCAACAAGAAGTCGATATCATCTAATCCATTCATCAAACAATGTTTCTTATAGGCATTAATTTCGAATTCTTCAGACTTACCTGTAGCTTTATTTGTGATAGTTTGATTGGGAAGATCTACCACTACTTCGGTTTTAGGATCTTGAGCAATAGAGTCAAAAAGCTCAGCCAAATACTCTTCAGTTACAACTACAGGTAACACGAAGTTATTCAACTCATTATTTTTATGAATATCTGCAAAGAAACTACTAACCACAACACGGAAACCATAATCAGCAATAGCCCAGGCGGCATGCTCACGGCTCGAACCTGAACCAAAGTTTTTACCTGCTACAAGAACTTGTCCACCATAAGTAGAGTCATTCAATACGAAAGAATCTATTTTATTACCTTCTTTATCATAACGCCAATCTCTAAAAAGGTTCTCTCCAAACCCTTCGCGAGTCGTAGCTTTTAAGAAACGAGCAGGTATGATTTGATCGGTATCTACATTCTCGAGAGGAAGTGGTACACAAGTGCTTGCTATTATATCAAATTTTTGTTTCATTATCAAGAATACTTAAAGAGTTAACGATTAGCCTATCAATGTACGTGGATCGGTTATTACACCGGTTACCGCTGCTGCAGCTGCTACTAAAGGAGAAGCGAGCAATGTACGTGAGCCTGGTCCTTGACGACCTTCAAAGTTACGGTTGCTAGTAGACACAGCATATTTTCCTGCAGGAACCTTATCATCGTTCATCGCTAAACAAGCAGAACAGCCAGGTTGGCGAATCTCAAATCCGGCTTCAGCTAAGATCTTATCAAGACCTTCTTCGCGAATCTGCTCATCGACCATCCATGATCCGGGAACGAGCCACGCAATGATATTTTCCGCCTTCTTACGACCATTTACTAATGAGGCAAATGCTCTAAAATCTTCGATACGTCCATTAGTACAAGCACCAAGGAAAACATAATCCACCTTTTTACCCAATAGTGATTCACCAGGTTGAAAGCCCATATAATCTAATGATTTTAGGAAAGATATTTTCTCAGCTTCACCCATAGCGTCGGTAGTAGGAATATGCTCTGTGATGCCCATCCCCATGCCGGGATTTGTGCCATATGTAATCATCGGCTCAATATCTGCGGCATTGTATTCAATCTCCTTATCAAAAATTGCGGTTTCATCGCTTTTCAAAGTCTTCCAATAGGCCAATGCTTTATCCCACTCTTCACCTTTAGGAGTATTTTCTCTACCCTTAATATAATCAAAGGTAACTTCATCTGGAGCAACCATGCCACCACGTGCACCCATTTCGATAGATAGATTGCAAAGAGTTAAGCGCCCTTCCATACTTAGAGAGCGAACCGATTCACCCGCATACTCAATAAAATAGCCTGTAGCACCACTAGTAGTCAACTTAGCCATCATATACAGAGCTAAATCTTTTGCAGTTACGCCTTTAGATAAGCGACCATTAACTGTGATACGCATGGTTTTAGGACGTGATTGAAGGATACATTGCGAAGCCATCACCATTTCTACTTCACTCGTACCAATACCAAAAGCAATAGCTCCCATAGCACCGTGGGTAGAAGTGTGAGAGTCACCACAAACGATAGTCATTCCTGGTAAAGTCAATCCTCTTTCAGGACCCACCACATGAATAATACCATTACGCTTATTCAACATACCATAATGTGTCAATCCAAACTCTTTTGCATTCTTCTCCAAAGCATCTACTTGAGCTTTAGAGATAGGGTCTTCAATCGGTTTATCTTGATCATGAGTTGGTGTATTGTGATCAGGCATACAGTAAATCTGCTCTGGACGAAAACATTTAATTCCACGGGCACGCATTCCGTCAAAAGCCTGAGGGCTAGTCACCTCGTGACAATATAGTCTGTCAATATATAGTTGTGTTGGTCCATCCTCAACTGTAGTAACTACATGAGAGTCCCATATCTTATCAAAAAGAGTATTCATTGGAAAAGAGATATTTAATTGGATAGAATATTAAGAATGAAATTTATTAATACAATCGATATAAGCTTCAACCGAGGCAGCTATTATATCAGTATTTGCACCAAAGCCATAGTACATCTGATTATCATATTCTACCTGCATATGAACTTTACCTACATCATCACTACCTTTACTAATAGCTTGAATAGTAAATTCTTTCAGAGTCATGTGGCGATCAATAATCTTCTTCAAAGCTTTAATAGCTGCATCGACTGGACCATTACCACTTGCACAACCTTCAAACTTCTCGCCTGAGATATTAAGAGCAAGGCTAGCTACTGAAAGTACGCCAACACCACTAGTCACTTGTAAGTATTCAAGCTTGATACGTTTATTCAAACTTCTGTCCTCACCGGCAAGTACAAGAATATCATCATCGTTGATATCTTTCTTCTTATCCGCTAACTTCAGGAAGGATTCATAGATGTTATCGAGTTTATCTTTGTCTAGCTCAACACCTAGCGAAGTAAGTCTACTCTTTAAAGCAGCTCTACCACTACGCGCTGTTAATACGATTGAGTTATCATCTATGCCCACCTCTTTAGGATCAATAATTTCGTAAGTTTGAACATTTTTCAAGACACCATCTTGATGAATACCAGATGAGTGTGCAAAAGCATTACGACCCACAATAGCCTTGTTGGGTTGAACCGGCATATTCATCAAACTAGAAACCATGCGACTAGTAGGATAAATCTTTTGCGTATTTATATTAGTATCAATATTGAGTTCACGATGACTCTTGAAGATCATAGCGACCTCTTCAAGTGATGTATTGCCAGCACGTTCGCCAATGCCATTTATTGTAACCTCAACTTGACGTGCACCATTTACAACACCTGCAATTGTGTTAGCGGTAGCCATACCAAGGTCATTGTGACAATGAGTTGAAAGAATAGCATTGTGAACCCCCTTAACATTTTCCATCAAATACTTAATCTTTGCACCATATTCAGATGGGAGACAATAACCTGTAGTATCTGGAATATTGATGACAGTAGCACCCGCTTTAATTACAGCTTCAACTACACGTGCAAGGTATTCATTATCAGTACGACCAGCGTCTTCTGCATAGAACTCTACATCTTCAACAAACCTTTTTGCATACTTTACAGCTGCTACAGCACGCTCAATAATTTCCTCACGGTTGGAGTTAAACTTATATTTGATATGTGAGTCTGAAGTTCCAATACCTGTATGAATTCTTTTATGCTTAGCAAATTGAAGAGCCTCGGCAGCTACCTGAATATCTTTTTCAACTGCACGCGTCAAGGCACAAATAGTTGGCCATGTCACAGCCTTAGAGATTTCAATTACCGAATTAAAGTCACCAGGACTAGAAATTGGAAATCCGGCTTCAATCACATCTACACCTAAAGATTCAAGCGCACGAGCAACCTGAATTTTCTCTATTGTATTTAATTGACAACCTGGAACCTGCTCGCCATCGCGTAAAGTTGTATCAAAAATAAATAACCTGTCGTTCATCATTAGTATATTTAGTTTATTATTTATATCAATTAAAAAGCCTTTCACACAAGGAAGTGAGAAAGGCTATTAAGATATTTAATATATCAGATATTATATATAGCTTCCACTTCCCCTAACCATAGCTAGCAGAATAATAATATCTAATAATAAAATATGTACAATATTAAGTTTCATATCGTTTCCTTTGGTATTGCAAAGATATATATTATTTATTTCTCGCAAAATAAAACGTTACTTTTTTATCCACTAATGTATCATTTCATAATATAAACAACATATTTGTGGATAATATATTAGTTAAGCAGTGAAATAATAGAGTCCTATAAATAAGAAAAGGTGAACACATCATATTGTGAATCACCCTCTTATAATCTAATAGTAAGAAAATTAATGCGAAGTGCAGGTTTTAGCTGAATCACTGCAAGTTTTCTTCTGAGCTGTAGTGCATGCATCTGATTTTGGACATGTTTTCGTAGTATCACAAGTAGTTATCGAATCCTTTGTGCATGTTGGCTTCGTTTCTGTACAAGCCTTGTTTTCTGTAGATTCTTTAGCTTCTGTCTTTTCTTCTTTTTTAGATCCTGAACAAGCAATCACAGAAAATGAGATAAATAGGGCCATCGCACCTAATAGAAGTTTTGATTTCATAATGGCATTACGTTTAAAATAAATAATATTAATCCAAAAGTACAAAAAAGTATAAAGACTACAAAATTAAAGATGTCAAATAGGATTATTACAATACGTCAAAGAGCAACCAAGCTGATCGATGAAGCGAGTTCATCAGGA
>CAMTOQ010000018.1 GCA_947074205.1 uncultured Bacteroides sp.
TCTTTAATGAACTCCCAACAATCTAATGCTTTCTGCAAGGCGAAATCATCATCAAAATGCTGATATAGATTGGCGTATCCCACCACAGCCTCGGCTTGCACCCACCAATGACGATCTGTATCTGTGTGGTTGGCAGTGATGTTTTTCTCATAAATCATGCCTTTACCGAGTGCATAGCCGTCGGTAGAAGCCTCGGCAATACGCTTAACAGCGGGTATCACTCTAGCAAGCAACTCTTTATCACCAAGCTCAATAGCTGCTTCGTGCAGCAACCAAGATGCTTCGATGTCATGCCCGTAAGACATTATGTTATAGTTAGTCTTCCAGTCGTCATCAAAGAAAAGATGGAGGTGCCCCGTCTTTTTATCCAGGATTAGATCGAGAAATATTTCTATCAAGTTTTTTAATTGATGCTTCAAACGTTCATCCTTCCACACGCGGTAGAGATTGGTGTAAGGCTCGAGAATATGAAGATGTGTATTCATAGTCTTTCGCTCGTTGGCATCTTTATCGCTCAAGCGCATATCGGCTATCTCACCCCACTCACGGGTAAAGGCCTCAAAGTAACCATTTTTATCGGCATCAAAACTATACTTCTCTATTGCCTCGAAAAGAGCAATTGCATAGTCAAGAGCCTCCTTATCACCAGTAGCTCTATGAAACTCACTCAGACCATAGATAGCAAAGCCCAATGCGTAAATTTGCTTTTTTGTATCGATTGGTTTTGCGTTATAGTCAAGCGACCAATAAACTCCTCCAAACTCTTTATCGTAAAAGTTGTCTAGAAGATAGCGTTTTGCACGTTGAGCCGTTTCAAGATATTCATCTTTAGCTAGCACACGATAGGCAGCAGAGAATGTCCATAGTATACGGGCATTCAAGATAGCTCCTTTGTCGGCTTCCGGTTTCAATATTTCTTCCCCGGTGATGCGTCCATAGAATCCACCATTCACATCGTCTTCCATCTTCTCCATCCAATAGGGCAAGATGTTATTGGTCAAGACCTCCTGTACTTCAACCTTAAAGCTTTTCACGATGTCTTTCATAATTGATTTATATTTATATGATTAATCTTCTGAAGAATGACGTTTAAGTTCCAACTCCGATGTAATTTCTACCATTCGCTTTTCGCTAAGTGGATAGATACTGATAAAGATAACGCTGAGCACGGTGCCTACTGCCGGCAACCAACTGAGGAACATCTTGATGCCATTGATGGTCTCTAAACTCTGTACTTCGTTGGCTCTAAATCCGAAATAGGCCAATAACCAACCTGTCAAAGCACTACCGATGGCCCAACCGAACTTCTGACTCATAGACGAAGAGGAGAAGATTAGTCCGGTAGCACGATTGCCTGTACGAAGCTCTGAATAATCGGCACAGTCGGCATACATCGACCAGAGCAGTGGGAATATACTACCGGCACAAATGCTAATAAGTACTTGGAACACAAAAATCAATACTAGCTGATCGGCTTCGAACCAATAGAAAATGATGCTCAACACAGTGGCTATCAACATAGCACCCATATAGGTTTTCTTCTTACCAATGCGATTGCTAACGGGTGCCGCTAGAACTACTCCAATGATATTGGCTGCCTGTCCTATGGCCAGATAAAGCCCACTCATGACAAAAGGTAATCCGAAGAACATCACTTCTCCTAAATCTTCTTCTACTACAAAATACTTAAAATAGTAGACCGTAGCGCCATCGCGAATAGAGTTAAATACCAATGCGGCAACTCCGGCCCCTAGTAATATCCACCAAGGTCTATTGTGTAGTAGATCTTTTATATCTTCTTTTAGCGGACTTTGTTTCTCTTTGATGGCTTTAACACGCTCTTTAGTAAACGCAAAACAACCTAGGAAAAGAAGCACACACATGATAGCAATAATTAGTACCGCCATCATCCATCCGTGTTGAACTGTGTTGCCACTTGCAAAAGCATTAACCAAGGGCATAAAGAGTAATAGTGCCACAAAGCTACCAATATATGCAAAAAGCATGCGGTAGGTGGACAATACATTGCGTTCTTTGGGGTCGGGACTCATCACCCCTAGCAAAGAAGCATAAGGCACATTGATTGCCGAGTAGACCATCATCATCATTGAGTAGGTGATATAGGCATAAACAATTTTCCCCGTCAAACTAAAATCTGGAGTGATAAAGGTAAAGAAGCCAATCAAGCCAAAGGGTATGGCGAGATAGAGAAGGTAGGGGCGAAACTTACCCCAACGAGTCTGAGTACGGTCGGCCACCACACCTACAATAGGATCGAATGCTGAATCCCAGATGCGGGTAATAAGAAACATGGTACCCACCACAGCGGCAGGCATACCAAATATGTCGGTATAAAAAATCATGAGGTATGAGCCAAAAAGCTTCCAGAACATTGAAGAAGCCATATCACCGAAGCCGTAACCTATCTTTTCTTTTAGTTTTATCATGGTACTAGATATAAACGAAACAAAAAAACACCGCAAAATGCTACAGAACTAATCCAATAGGAAATAGCTTTGACAAATACATTTTGCGGCTTTAGTCATATCACAGAGATTTAGTTATTTATGTATGATTTCAAGATTATGATGAATCATCTTCTTTAGAGTTTCAACAGATGCAGTAGTAGTTAGGCCATCTTGTGGCGTGTTCATACAGTAATCCACTAGCTTATCTACAGTTGAGGTAGCTACATGCATGCGAGTGTCGCTAGAGGCATAATAGATAAACAGTTTACCATCTTCGTCGGCAATCCATCCATTAGTAAACAATACGTTAGATACATCACCAATACGTTCTTCGCCTTCGGGTGCCATAAAATAGCCGGCAGGAGCAGCTATCACCTTAGTAGGATCTTCTAATGCTGTCATATACATATAGAGCACATAGCGCAGCCCTGCAGCACAGCCTCTAACACCGTGTGCCAAGTGAAGCCATCCTTTATCGGTCTTGATAGGATGAGGTCCTTCCCCATTTTTCACTTCTTTAATGGTATGATAGTAGCGAGGATCGATAATCTTTTCCTCTTTCACTTCGGCGTGAGTCATATCATCAACCAAGGCCCAACCAATGCCACCGCCACTGCCAGTGTCAATAAATCCATCTTGCGGACGAGTATAAAGAGCGTACTTGCCATTAACAAACTCCGGATGAAGCACCACATTGCGTTGCTGGCTTTTTGTCTTCAAATCGGGAAGACGTTCCCAGTTGATCAAGTCCTTGGTACGAGCAATTGCGGCAGTAGCCGTTGCCGAAGAAAGATCCCCTTTGGGCGCATTAGGGTTGTGACGTTCGGCACAAAATATACCGTATACCCAACCATCTTCGTGAGCCGTAAGTCGCATATCATAGATATTGGTAGCGGGAATAATATCATCGGGCATGGTCACCGGATAATCCCAGAAGCGGAAGTTATCAACTCCATTAGGACTCTCGGCAATAGCGAAGAATGATTTACGATCATCCCCCTCTACTCTTACCACAAGTACATATTTCCCATTCCACTTGATAGCACCGGAATTCATCGTGGCGTTCATCCCTATTCGCTCCATAAGATAGGGGTTGGTCTGCTCGTCTAAATCGTAACGCCAAAACACAGGAGTGTGAGCGGCAGTTAAAATAGGACTATTGTAACGCGTATATATACCGTTGCCTTTCTCTTCAGGCAGATTGGGTTTAGTGATCAATAGTTCATGGTCGGCCAATAGCGCCTCGACCTTTTGTTGAAATGTAGTCATAATAATAAAGTTCAGAATTAGTTGAAATGTTTATTGATAAAGTGTGCCGGCCACATTCTCCACAAAAAGCACCTCTGGCTTATTGTAGAACTCCACAAAGTTTGGAGCTGAAACTTGGCCTGGATAAGGGGCATAGTAGTGATTATCGCGTTCACGTGCATTGCGCCACACTAATACATAGGCTAGAGGATAGTTCTCAATAGCTGGATAGAGCGTATCGGTCCACCATATCGAATCGGGTATAGTTTCGTAGCCTGTTTCAGTTATAGCAATAATTTTATTATGCGCCTTCCCAATAGAGTCGATAATAGACAGTGAGCGAGACATCGATTCAAGATATTGATCTTCATTAAATTGATAGGCATCAAAACCAATCAAGTCTATCACATCGTCACCAGGATATCGCGCAAGATATTGAGTGGTATCTTTTGGTTCTGTACCAGGCGAATAAGCATAGAGCAGATTGTTAACTCCATTCTCGTTGAGACGATCATAAGTCATCATCCACAAATCTTTATACTGCTGGTCGGTAGCATAGTTTTGGCCCCACCAAAACCAATTGCCTGTATGTTCGTGCCAAGGTCTGAATAAGATAGGGACTTTAGTGCCATCGGCTGTTTCCAAGGAGTTCATGAAAGCTGATACACTATCAAGCCAACCCATAAACTTGTCGTGGTTAATACCACCTGGAAGTATAGAGGCTACTACAGCCGTATCGCTTACATCCCATGAGTTACCTTCGGTAGACGGATTGAATGCGTGCCAACTGATAGTATTGAGCCCGCCACGTTCGTATTGAGCAATAATCTCTTGTCTAATCTTATCGAAAGGTATATCATCAAGACTCACATTGCTTCCTAGCTCAATTTGGCCTATATCGAACGACATCACAGCAGGATACTCGCCAACCACGCTCTTTACGTCACTGCGGTCTGCATCTCCTTCCCATCCAATGCCGTACAAAGGGTCATCGTGGTGACCAAACATAATTCCTTTATTTGGCATTTGCTGAAGATTAGATAATAAAGCCTCCGTTTGGAGAGTGCGTTTAGAAGATACTACCTCTGGTTTAGTGCTGCACGATGACAGTCCGAAAGTGAGTGCTAGAACAGCAGAAATAGTATATATGCTTTTTATACTCATAAGATTCTTTTTAATAAAACGTTAGTAGCTATTTTACAATAAAACTTTTGCTCTGCAAAGCCTCATCGGCAGAAGATGGACCTACCATAACAATGAACTCACCGGGCTCTACTGTCCATTTCATATCACGATCGTAGAAGGACAATTTTTCAGGAGTGATGGTGAAGGTGATTTCCTTCGTCTCGCCGGCCTTCAATGCTACGCGAGCAAAATCTTTCAACTCTTTCACCGGGCGTGTTGCACTACTAAAGCGGTCGCGAATGTATAGTTGAACAATCTCTACACCATCACGTTTACCGGTATTGGTCACTTTAACGGTAGCATTAATAGACTCTGTTGGAGTAATAGCCTCTTTAGCCAATTTGAAATCAGTATACTCATAAGTAGTATAAGATAGTCCATGACCAAATGGATAAAGTGGTGTGCTTGGCTTGTTATCCACATAAGGGTGGAAGTATTGCGAAGGCTTATGATTGTAAATCATTTGAGTTTGACCAACACTGTAAGGGATGGTTACCGCCAACTTAGCCGATGGATTGACTTCCCCGTAAAGTATTTCGGCAATAGCTTGGCCAGCATACATACCGGGAGCCCATGCTTCAACAATTGCAGGAAGATTTTCGGCGGCCCACGATACGCCCAAAGGACGACCACTTACCAACACAAGGATGGTAGGTTTACCCGAAGCTGCTACCTTCTTAATCAATTCGTTTTGAAGTCCTACTAGATCAATATCTGATCTATCTGTATCTTCGCCATCAGTACGATCGGTCCAACGGAAACGCATCATATACTCACCGGCTACCACTATATTCAAGTCAGCCTGTTTGGCTTTACTTGCAGCTAGTTCAATCTGTTTTGGGTCCATATAGCGTGGGTCCCATCCTTGATCTACAAAATCGAAAGTAGTCTCAGGAGACACTTGTTTTAAACCTTCAAGGATAGTTGTCACGTTTTCTTCTTTCTGTCGTGCCGACCAGTCGCCTAAGATATTTTCATCATTGGCATTGATACCAGTTACCATCACACGTTTGTATTTAGAGGCATCTAGAGGCAGTACATCATCATTCTTCAACAGTACAATACCGTTACGAGCGGCTTCAAGAGAAGTCTGGCGATGTTCGTCACACAGACGGATTGTCATGCTTTGTGCTTCATCGGCATAAGGGTGTTCGAAAAGTCCTAAGCGGAACTTCACATCAAGAATTCGTCTAACCGATTGATCAATACGAGATACCGGTATACGTCCTTCCTTAACAAGTTCAGTTACCAATTCATTCCAATATACACCGTGCATATGCATATCCATACCGGCCATGATCGATTGATAGAAGGCCTCTTTCAGGTTTTCTGCTGTTGCATGCAAGTCGTGAATGTGTTCAATGTCCATCCAGTCGCTTACTATGAAGCCTTTAAATCCCCATTCATCGCGAAGTACATCCGTCATCAACCATTTGTTTTCGTGACAAGGAATACCGTTTAGCTCATTATGAGCTGTCATTAAAGAGCCTGCTCCAGCCTTAACCCCAGCTTTAAAGGGAGGGAAGAAAACTTCGCGAAGCGTTCTTACTGATATATCACTAGGCGAACCGTTTGTACCATTTATTGGTTGACTACCCGCAACAAAATGTTTGATACAAGCCAATACATCCTCTTGGCTATTGAACTCTCCTTGATAACCTTTTACACTCTCTACCCCCATCAAAGTAACAAGGTAGGGATCCTCACCAAAGGTCTCTCCCACTCGACCCCAACGCGGATCACGTGCCACTTCAACGTTCGGATTGAACGTCCATTGCATATTCATCGCACGCATCTCACGAGCTGTTTGTCTAGCTATCTTATAGGCCATCACCGTATCGAACGAACAGGCCAAGTTAATGCTTGTAGGATAGACTGTGTTATCGGGTGCCATAGCATTACCATGAATAGCATCAATACCAAAAATGATTGGAATTTGGAGTCTACTTTTCATGGCCAAGCCTTGCAAGTAGTTAGCCTCTTGCAAAGTGAGTACATGTAAGAATGAACCAACCAAACCTTCTTCAGTCCATCTGGCTATGTCTTTTTCGGTAAAGCCAGGATAGAAAGCATTTGCGGTGTTGTTCTTCAGCTCATCAGCAGTCATCGATTGGCTATTGCTTTTGATATGTTCAATACCAACAAACTGGTTCATTTGTCCTACTTTCTCCTCAATAGTCATACGGCTGAGTAGATCGTCTACTCTAGCTGCTATAGGAGCAGCAGGGTCTTTATAGATTTCGGGTTTCTCGCCCGAGCAAGAAAAAATACTCAATCCTATACTCATCATTATTATTTGCTTTCTCATGGTTTAACTATAATATTTGTGATATTATCAATTTATAAATAGATCTATTTAAATGAAGGAAGTTGATCGCGAGTTATAACATTGGGATTACCAATAGCATCAATCCACCAATCATCTGAGGCATGTTTAATCGTGGCGCTCTCATCATCATACCATGGCATAAAATAGAGCCATCTAGAACCGGCATCCCATATAGCAGTGAAGTTGTCTAATGATTTTCCAGCTCCGCCATCACATCCATTCTCCCCTAAAGCGATCATCTTATTGCCATATTGTTTAAGAAGTGCTTGATAATCAGAAAGAGACTCCGTAGCATTCTTACCATAAATATCGCGAGCTATAATATCCACATATTTATCTCCGGGATAGAACTCTGGATCTTTCACTTGGCTTGTCCATACCCAAATAAGATTATTGAGGCCTTGTTCGTTAAAGTAGTCGAACATATATATCCACAGTTTTTTGTAAGCCTCAGCACCATCGCGACCCCACCAAAACCAGGCGGTGCCACCATTATATTCGTAAATATTACCCGATGCTTCATGCAAAGGACGCCAAACCACAGGAATACCTTTTTCTTGAAGCAGTTTAAGGTAGCTTGCCAATTTTGCTAAATCCGCCTTCATCAAACCGTTTTCCCAAGTTCCTTCTGTCAACGCATTGTTCACAGTGAAGGTAGTTTCATTAGGTTGGTAGGTCACATCGGTTGCAGGAGCTCCTTCGTATTTAGGAACCATCCAGTGCCATGATGCACCTACGATGCCACCCGCATTCCACCAGTTTTCCATAAAGCTTATGTCACTATAGTCAATCCAATTGGCAGGTGATGCCCAGATGTGGATATAGTCTACATGTGTCATTGCTGGATATTTACCAGTTAACGAATATACTTTTTCGGCTCCTTCAATATTCCATGCAACATTGGACATTGTACCAGAAAGCGACTTCTTACCATAAATCTCGCTCATGTAGTTGAATACTTTCTGAGCAGATGCAAGTGCATTTGGTGTCACTAACTGTGTAGTCATAGGGGTATCTTGAACCGTAGTAAAGCTTAAAACGACTTCATTTACCTCCACTTGAGCAGGCCCCCATATTGCACCTACAGGCACTGTGAGTTGATACTGCTTACCTTTTTCCAAGCCAGAGACTTGAACTGTGAGCTGATTGGCCTTAGAAGAAGCAGCTTGTACAGTGGCTCCGGGTATTTGAATAACCTCTTTCGCAGCAGAAGGACAGAACACATACTGATCGTAAGTCAATACAATCGTTAGATCGCCAGCCGCTATATCGGTTGCTCCATTTGCCGGAGAGCTACTCACCAGTTGAACGGGATCGGGCATGATGACCACCACCTTGGTGCAGTCGTCGTAACAACCCACAAAAAGGAGTGAGATACAAAAAGCTATTATTAATAGAAATTTATTTTTCATCTTATTCTATATTTAAGGTGTACTTAGCTTATCCCTATTTGTCACATAAGGACAAGCTAAGTTCACTAGATTTATTTACGGAATCAATGTTACTTTCTTCACCACCATACCCTCGCCTTGAATAACAAGGATTGTTGACGACCAGCCATCTTGAACGTTGTTGATACGATTGAATAAGTCTTCGTCAATAACAGCTTCAAATTCTGACTCTGGAGTGTCGAACTGTAACATTTTCCATTGTCCCCAGTTGGCATCATTAATTTGCATCTGACCATAAGCATACATATCTACAGTGAAATGTAGAATTGAACCTACTTTTATACCAGTACCTTCTACTTGCTCTTTGTAGATACGGAAGGCACCACCATCACCTTCACCGGCCCAACTGCCTAAGTCTCTTGGAGAGTCGAGTAGTACAAACTCGGCAGGTGCAGCTTTAGTGATAATAGACACTTTGTTTATAATGATCTCTTGACCTTGAATCACCATAGCCGTAGTAGACCATCCATCGTTTGTATTTAAAATATTGTCAAGGAATGCTTGCGTCATTTCAAACTCGTAAGATGTTACTGATGGGTCTTCAAATACTAAAGTATCCCATGAAGCCCAGTTGGCATTATTCATTTGAACCATACCGTAGCCGGTCACTGCAAAGTAGAACTTAAGTATTGATCCGGCAGCTACACCTTCGAACGATTCTTTGTAGAGTCTGAAAGCACCACCATCAGCTTCGCCTGTCCAACTACCTAGGTTGCGAACTTCATCCATAATAACTGTTTCTGAAGTTCCAGAGCCAATCACCTGAATAATGTAATCAACAGATCCATTGGATGATACCAACGTGAATGTAGTTTTACCTCCAGCATTGCTAGGAATGTTGATATAAAGCTTACCTTCTGAATAGATATATTGAACAGCAGCATTGTTTACAAGTACACCTGTCAGTTTATCGCCATTCTCTACATCTAGGGTTAAGATAGTACTGGCAAATATCTCTTCGTCATCGCCTGGAAGAATAGGGATATAGCAGAATACTGGTTTATCCACATCTAAGTTTGGACAAGTTACAGTCTCTCCATTCTTCATTGTCAATATCACCTCACCACTCTCTGCATCTACAGGCACAGTAACAGTTATCGCTGTAATTACCGCAGTTATTGGTTCGACAACTTTACCACCACCTAAAGTGACAGTTGCAACTAGATCGAGGTTCTCACCTTCAATAACTAGATCGCTACCTGCCGACACCGGCGAAGGGTTGTAAGCCGACACTGAAGGCTTAAGAGTCTGAATAGTAACAGATGTCGTGTTACCACTTGCTGTATTGAGTATGATGTCACCACTAGTGGCCATTTCGGGCAAGGTTACTGCTATCTCTGTGGGCGATTGCACGGTAGGAATTTGTGCATCGGCTACACCGGGGAAGATAACTGTAGTTACCAATTCCATATTTGTACCTTTAATAGTAATTACATCACCTCCGCGCAAGCCCTCAGCCGGAGTAGCCTCAAGATTGAGAGGCACAGCCATACCCAATTGAGCGACCACCACCTTAACACCGGAGTGTGCAACCATTGATATGGCACCATCAGTTGCTCCGGCAGGAAGGATAAAGCTTATAACACCATCATTTACACCATATTCGATAGGAGTCCCATCGGGAAGTTCAAGAGAAGCCACAAGGTCAATATCCTTAACAGCTACTTTGACTTCATCGCCAGGTTTAGCAGCACTCAAATCGAGTACAGCCTCAACAGATGGTAAAACTACAGTGAGTATCTCTTCGGATGTAAGTTCTAGAGGAAGGGGTGCATAATCCGAGAGTATGATTTCGCCAGTTTGTGCTTGCATTGGGACGGTAAGGACAATCTTATCACGTTCCCAAGTAGCGAACTCTTCGCTATCAACCACAATATCTTCTGCAAAGATAATCTTTTCTACGAGATTCAAATAGTCGCCTTCAATTGTGAGAAGCGTACCTGGTTTTACAGGGTTTGGTGCTATTGTTTCAATCACAATTGGCTCTGTATAAGCTAGTAGAGATTTAGAGGTAATGATAGTGCCGTCTACTGTTTTAATCGATACAAGCCCAGGAGCAGCATGCTGAGGTATCACCACCTTAATCTGCTCATTGCTCAAACGTTCAATGTCTGTTATCTCAATATTGTCGGGAAGGATAACACTGGCTACTCTGTCCATGTTTCTACCTATAAAGGTCAACTTTGCTCCTCTAAAAGCAGGACTAGGACCATAGGCTTCTAGTACAACAGCCTGCTTGCTGTCATCATCATCATTACTACACCCTGCGAGGGCTACAGCAGCAACAGATAGCATGACAACAATAGCTAGTTTGAATATATTGTAATATTTCATATTTTCATGTATTAAGTAATGTGATTAATTGACTTTTACTACACGAACATTGTCGATGTGAATAAGAGGATTGCAAGCAGCGGTACCTTGTACACCGCCCGATTGTCCTAAGAAGAGCGTCATACCCGAATAGTGACCGGGAGGGTTAGGATTGAGTGTGCCACCATCACCATTGAACTTAAAGTTTTCCATAGGGATAGTCACCGTAATCCAACCATTAGTCGTATAGGTTCCTTCTGTTTCCCAAGGAATCCATAATGCACGAGGATAGGCCTTGTCCCATTTATATCCTTCGTTAGGGTTACCGCCATTTGATGTTTCTTGCCAGTTCATCCAAGCATCGCTAGGACCAGAGAAGATAATCTGAAAGGCTGCAGCCGACCATGCTTGAAGCACATTCACTTCAAACTTCAAAGCGTAACTATCTAGATTACCTGAGTCGAATACATCGGGCGAATCTTCATGGTACGACCATACATCATAACAGAATTCAGTATCTGCCGTTTCCGCATTTTCGCTAACACTACCTGTCATCACAAGGTATTGGCCGTTGATACCGCCTTCGGTACCTACATCTGTTCCTTTGTGCCAACCATGATGCCAGCCACCATCGGGGAACATTGTATCGAAGTCGAGTACTATGTTGCGTTGATCGCGGAAATGCAGGTTGCTGATGCCTTCACCATAAACAGATAGCACTTTCAATGGCCCAGACTGTGCTCCTTCGGGTACCCTAACAGCTATATTGTTTATGTCGAGAGATAGAATTTCACCTTTTACATCACCCGGAAATATCACCTCTAAAGGAGTAGCAATGTCATTTACAAAATAGAGACCTTGAATGTAAGCCACATCGCCATCAGGAACATACTCACACGTCATAGACTTTACAGTAGGCGAAGGAACCTTTGTTTCGAATTCAAACAAACAAGAGTCATTCTTAGTATAGAGCTTAATCAAGTCTTGCTTCTCTGCCGGTATACCTGCAGGGATAGAAACGATAATTGCATTCTCTGTCACAAAATTAGGATTCAGCAGTGCTTTCTGATCATTGAAATAGATTGCATTGACAGCCCCAAGGTGTTCACCAATAATCGCAATCTTCGCACCAAGAAAAGCACTCACCATTAAGGAGTCCGAAATAGCTGCATCGCAGGGACGAACATATCGCACCACAGGAGTACCAGTACTCTTCACATCTATCTTATTGTCATCGTCCGAGCAGGCAATTGTTCCAAGGAGCAGGCCTACAAGCAGTAATGATTTATATATATATTTTCTCATAATATTCAATTTCTAAATGGTAAGATTAATAGCCAACTGGTTCTTGAAGAATAGAAGGAGTCTTCGTAATAGTTTCTGCAGGGATAGGCAGAACCAAATTACTAGAAGTGATGTTGATTACAGCTGCATCCTTGTTCAAGAAGAAGATAGAACCTTTTCCTGTAGGATCTTCCGAAGGATCTACTACATTGAATCCACCATGATAAGCTCCTTGCGCATTGCGTTCTTGCCAATTAAATCCTCCATTGGATACATACATACGATGACGTTGCATACCATTGAGGTAGCTCAAAGCATGATCCATGTTACGGTAGCTCATACGCTTCACATCAAAGTAGTTGACACTCTCTAGCGCAAACTCCACACGGCGTTCCTTTATCAAATCGCTGTAGCTGATTGATGATTCGTCCCAAGCTAAACCTGCACGACTGCGTATCTGTCTGAATACATTTAGCGCCAATGGGTCGGTAGTCGAACTGCCGCTAGCCATACAAGCCTCAACATAGCACATGTAAACATCCGACAAACGAAGCAGATAGAGGTTGTTGCCTGCATCTTGATTGGATGTACCTGCCACCCCACCACAGTCGCCATTAGCGCCTAGCACATATTTACGAACATGAGCAAGCATTTCATTGGATGATTCTAGAGTTTCATCTTCCGAGAAGTTATAATATGAATAACCACCACCACCTAGGTTAGAGTAGTAGTCGCCATTGCGCATATAAGTGTAGTAACGACGAAGATCGTTCCTCTCGAATGCTTCTTGCAGGCTAAGAGTTGGACCCTTACCAGCCCCCCAAGATGAGCCTAATGTAACGATAGCATTTCTAGAAAGAGACACATTGCGGCCATTTCCATAACCGTAACCATCGTTGGTACATTGAATAGCAAATAGAGATTCATCGCTATTATTGCCTTCGGGATAGAACATTGTAGCTAGGTCGGGATAGATAGATAAACCACTTTCAGTAATCAAATAGCTAGCATAAGATTTAGCCTTTGCAAAGTTGTCGTCAGAGTGTTCATCGGTTAAATGTGAAGCCATTGTAAGATGAAGCTTTGAAAGCATACCCACTGCTGTCCAATGTGTAACACGGCCTTTTTGGAAAGGAGATTTAGGCAGATTGTCTTTCGCAAACTCTAGATCTTGACGAATAAACTCGTAGACACTACTTTGCTTGTGACGAATTACTTGGTCGCCCGAGATGTTGTTGTTCGTAATGATGGGCACATCTTGCCAGTATTCGGTGAGCAAGTAATAAACGATACCTCGAATGCATCTTGCTTCGGCCAATGCACGAGTGACAACAGCTTCTGATACGCCGTTGGTGCGTGCGGCATCGGGCATACCGTTGATGATGTTGTTACAATACGATACAACTCTGAATAGTCCATTCCAACCTTGTGTAAGAAATGTGTTACCGTTTTGGAAGCTCATATAGTAGAACTGACCTTCCTGGTCGTAGGTGTAGAATAGGTCGCCAGACAACTCGTCACCTGCCATCCACATAAAGTTCATACCGAACTCTTGCCAAACAAAAGCCGCGTAGAGCGATGCCGTATTGGCATTGACTGCTGCTTCGGATGTATAGTAAGTCTCTAACACTTGCTGATCTTCTGGCACAATGGTCAGGAAGTCTTCACAAGATGCTGTTGAAAGCATTAATGCCGAGAGACAAATGGTTTTGAATATATTTTTCATAAGGGTATAGTCTTAATTAGAATGATAGATTAACACCAAATGTATAGATGCGAGGTGAAGGGTAACGTCCCATATCCACATTGGATAATCCTGCATTTTGGTTATACGATCCAATTTCAGGATCTAGCCCAGAGTAGTTACTGAAAGTGTAAACGTTTTGAATATTTACATAGGCTTTCAAGTTGCTCATCTTCACTTTTCTAATCCATCGTTTAGGGAAATTGTAAGCCAAAGAGATGTTTTGAATACGAAGATAGCTTCCTTTCTCAATCCAGCGATCACTCATACGGTTGTTACCATTCCCATCATTGGTGGTCCAACGAGGCAAAGTAGCATCAGGATTCATTAGGTAGCAGTTGTCCACATTGGTTACATCCATATTATTACCATCATAGTAGCGCAATTGTGCTCTATTGAGAACAGACACTGATTGATTATCCCACAAAGAAGTTAACCCCTCTGTTTTCACTCTTACATAGTTTAAGATGTCGGCTCCTACCGATCCAAACAGGTTCACACCCAATTCCCAGTTCTTATAGGTGAAGATATTGGAGAAACCAAATGTAAAGTCAGGATTAGGATTACCTATTACCTTCTGGTCATATTCATCAATAACACCGTCGGGTGTACCATTAGGGCCACTTATATCTTTGAACTTCACATCACCAATCCACACACCACTATTACGATTAATATCCTTGCCGGCTGGAAGTGGAGAGGTTCTTAAATCTTCTGCATCTTTATAGATACCATCGGTGACGTATCCGTAGAATACCCCAATAGGTTGGCCCACTGCAATCATCGAAACGGTTTGGAAACCTGCATACCAGTCTAAGCCGTGATATTTGGTAGTACCCAAATCGTCGAGAGCTTTCACTTTATTGCGATTGATTGATACCGTCAGGCTTGAGTTCCAATTGAAATTGCGGGTCGCTATGTTGTGGGTGTTCAATGCAATATCAATACCTTTATTCTCTACTTTACCGATATTCATATAAGGAGTTTGAATGTCATTCCATCCTTCACCACCTAAAACTGGAGAAACAGAAGGTTGCAACAATAGGTCTTTAGTAGTTTTATAGTAGATATCGAATGTCAAATCGATACGGCTATTAAACAATCCAAGGTCCAATCCGGCATTGTATTGTTTAGATGCTTCCCATTTCAAATCGGGGTTGGCATTGTTTGACATACGATAGGCAGTGCCAAATACTGTTGGAAAGGCAATCATGGTAGAGCCATAAAGATAGTTTCCAATATTGTGGTTACCTACCTCACCATACCCTGCACGTATCTTCAAGTTGGCCAACCAGTCTTTTGCATCTTCCATCCATGGTTCAGAATTGATGCGCCAAGCAGCTGCAAACGATGGAAACACGCCCCAACGGTTGTTCGAACCAAACTTAGAAGAACCGTCGGCACGAAGAGTAGCCGTTAATAGATAGCGATCGGCATAATTGTAGTTGGCACGTCCAAAGAAAGATGCCATTGTGGAAGCAGCTTTGTAGCCACTGTTGTTGGTAAACTTACCGTCAGGCCCAATCACTTGGATATCGTTTGAAGATAATTGATTCTTTATCAGCTGTGTACCTTCCCATGTTGAGCGAGAGACTTCCACCCCACCCATAAAGTTGATTGTATGTTTACCGAAGGTCTGATTGTAGGTAGCATAGTTTTTCCATATCCAGTAAAGGCTATGATCGTCTTGCTGCATTATCATTGTATCGGTGTTCTTCAACTGGCCATATTCGTAGCTGGGTTTGAAACCTTTATTGGTATTGTGCGAACGGTCGAAACCAAACTCTGTACGGAAGTATACATATTTATTAAATGTGAGCTGACCATAAACATTACCCATAATACGATCGCGATAGAGTTTGTTTTTCTGGTCTTGACTCAATGCCACGGGATTGTAGATAGAAGAGCCATTTACCGATTCAGGACCGGCATAATTTCCATCAAAGTCGTATACCGGTACCGAAGGAGACATCAATGCAGCTTGCATCACCACCCCATTGATACCATCATTGTTGATGATACGCTCATCTGTAGCAGAATAGGAAAGCGAAGCACCTACCTTAATATACTTATTAAATTCATTGTCCAAATTGAGGCGAGCTGTATAGCGGTTAAAGTGCGAGCCTTTAATCATACCTTCTTGCCCCATATAGCCTACAGAGAATGCGTATTGTGTTTTATCGTTACCACCATTAAGTGATACGTTGTGACTTTGCATAAATGCATTTTTGGTAACAGCGTCTTGCCAGTCAGTGCCACTACCCAAAAGTGTAGGGTCAAGGTAAGAAGCATCAATATTATAAGCCAAACCTTCATCATAAAGTTGCTTCTGATATACACCAAACTCGCGTAGGTTCATCATATCTAGTTTGCCTGTGCGTTGTTGCAGAGCCACATAACCATCGTAATTGATATTCGAGAATCCTTTGCTACCACGTTTGGTAGTGATGATTACTACACCATTGGCACCGGCCGCACCATAGATTGCTGTAGCCGAAGCATCTTTCAATACGTCCATCGACACGATATCGCTTGGAGAGATAGAGGCCAATGGATTAACTACGTTTTGGCCATTAGATCCACCCGACCAGTCGAAACCAGAAGTAGAAGTACCTGCACCACTCATCGGTATACCATCGATGATGTATAGTGGTTCGTTGGTATTGTTGATAGAACTGGCACCGCGGATACGGATAGAGTTGGCAGCACCCGGAGCACCCGAGTTGGCAGCTACTTGCACACCCGCCACACGTCCCTGAAGCATTTGGTCGACATTGGTCACGATAGATTCTTTCAGCTTATCGCCGGAAAGGTTGGCCACCGAACCTGTTAGATCGCTTTTCTTCATAGTACCATAGCCCACTACTACAACTTCATCGAGCAACTCTGCATCTTCTTTAAGAGCAATGCTCACTGATCTTTGTTGAGATTGAAGAGTAACATCCTGTGTGCTATATCCGATACTTGAAATGACAAGCACTCTTTTACCAGCAGGAACATTGACAGTAAACCGTCCATCAAGGTCGGTTATAGCACCCGATGTAGTGCCTTTCACCAAAACATTTGCTCCAATCAATGGTGAACCATCCGAAGCATCTGTCACAACTCCTGTCACAGTGGTCTGCTGTGCACACAGAAGACTACTTATAAACAGGGCCATAAAAAACAGGACAATGTTTTTCATATATACGATTGATTTAATAGATTAACAAAACAAAAATATACAATAAGTACCTCTAGTACTAGTACAATTTTATCATATAGCAATACAAAAGCATGCTTTTGCTATTTTACCTTTGTCGGCATCTGTTTATCAAAGAATGCCATTCGGGTATTCCACCAACTATCGGGTGTATTGTGCTGGTTTAGCGGATAGATATACAACTGCTTTTCGGTAGATATGCGATTGTAGCTCGACATATTGGTATGTGGAGGACAAACTTCATCTTGCAAACCGATACCCATAATAACAGGGCACTTAATCCATGGAGCCAGATTTTTGATATCGAAATAAGAGAGATTCGTATAAAGTTCGGCATCACTCATCCCCAATTCTTTCTGTTTTTCTAACACGGGTTGTGCGGGCCAATGTACAATTTGAAAGTAATCTTGATAATCGGACAAGAAGGGAATTGTGGGACCGATGGCGCAGAAACGATCATCAAGAGCAGCTGCCGCTAATGAAAAAGCACCACCTTGGCTACCCCCTTCGGCAAAGATATAATTTGTATCAACCTCTGGTCGTGAGGACACAAAATCGACGGCTCTTACTAAATCCATAAAGGCACCACGATAGTAATAATCTTCTTTTGAATCTAATTTGTAGGTGATCCAGTTGCCATAGGTATTAGTAGGTTCTTGAAGACCTTGTCCACGCGTAGAGAGCACAAATTCGGCATAGCCCGGTGTGCCTCCCGGAATCCAAGGTTTAGAGCCATAGCCCATATAAGAGATGACAACAGGATATTTACCTTTCTTGACGGGTGCAGAGTAGTAACCTGAGATCTCTTCACCTCCTAGCGACTTCATCTTTACCAAGTAAAGCTTGCGGTTGGGGTTGTTATCATCGGTAATTAAAGTCAGCTGATACTCAGGAGCGACTTGTGCCAACTCGGCTTTCGCGGTGTCCCAAAACTCTTTCAGGTCGGGTTGCGCATCGCCAAGCGAAACAACGCTTTCGGGTTCATAACCGATATTGAAACGCTTCACTTCATTGCCATCTTCGGTGAGTGTACAACGATAAAAACCAGGCTGAGGCAATACAAAGCTATAGGCCAACTGCGTAGAGTCGCCTTGTGCTATTGCCACATTTTGGCTGAGTGCATAGAGAGGTTCGCGCTTATCGGTGGCTATATGCAACTGCACATTAGAGTTTGAATTACCAGTAATTTTATTTCGTGCCGATATCTGCACGTGTGGGGTTTCGGGAGCGTAGAATACAAGAGTTGGTTCTACCGAATAGTCGTTTTGCAAAACGACTTCCTGCGCATTTAGTGTTGCAAAAGCACCCACACACAACAAGGTTAATACAGAGTGTTTCATGAGGTAAATATAGATAATGGTTATTTGATAGCTTTAAGTCGAGTATTGGCTGATTTGATAATAGGCACCGTGGTATCCGAAGAAAATACAGAGTTGAGTCCCTGTTCTTCTTGCGCTGGATCTCCTGTATAATCATCGCCAACCATCCAATAAACATGCTCGTCAGAGGGTTGCGCAAAACCACCCCAAGCCCAGAAGTTACAGCCCGCCAATGTTCCATTCTCACGATTCAAATCGCCAATCTGGTCGAAAATATAGGCATAAAAAGCATCTCGCGATGCGGTGCTGCTTTCGCGCGAAAATTGGAAACCGTCGCGTGGAAAACCAAACTCTTCGAGCACTACAGGCTTCTTGTATTTGGCAGCAACTAGCAGATGATCATCGATATATTGTTTTGCATTTTGTTTAGCTCTATCTAAGTGTTGTGGCAAACTATCTTTATCGGCCCACTGCCAATTGTAAGGCCAAATATGAATATTCATATAGTCGATATTGGGATCGGCATGAATGGTTTCGAAAAGGGCAATATCTTGTTCACAACCGTGCTTACCTTCACTACCACTTGACACTAAGTGATTAGAGTCGAGCGACTTTAATTGAGCTGCTACGTCTGCCATCCATAGAGCGAAAGCCTCTTTGTTATCATCACTAAAAGCGCGAGGCTCATTGCCTATCTGCCACGACATAATAGTAGGGTCGTCAACATACTTCACACCAGAATATCGATTGGTACGAGTCACCATATCGTCAACATAGTTAGCAAACAATGCCTTTGCACTATCAGACTGTACAAACTGAGTTACATAGTCCATATAGGCAGGCCAGCCATCGACAGCAGGAACAACAGCTTTGCCATAACCAGCCCATTCTAGATATTGGCCATATCCACCACTCCATTCCCAAGAGTTATTTAGATAAAGCACAGCATTCATATCTCGTTTGGCCATCTCTACTAGCAGATAGTCAAGCCCTGCTAAAATAGTATCATTATATACACCCGGAGCAGTTTGAAGGGTAGGCTCAACTTTTGCCGTGATGCCACGACTACCATCCGAGCCCACCAATACACGAAGATTCTCTACACCGATACTTTTCAAAAAATCTAATTCTTGCTGTAAACGTTCGCGGTCGCCTCCTTGCCCCTCAGAGCCAAGAATAGCACCGTACCAGAAATTAGTACCCACATAATAGTAGGGTGTATCACCGCGCATCAACTGACCGTTTTCCACACGAATAAATGGAGATGAATCAGCTGTAGGGTTTTGACGTGTAGCGCAAGCGCATACAATAAGCAGGGAGACAAGGAAATAGAGAGTTGGCTTTAGCATAGATATCAGGATTTTAGTTTAACATTGCAAAAATAGTACAATCACAAAAAATTAAAAGATACTATTTTATCTTTTACTAGTATGAAATGAAACAAATGCAAGAATTCTTACCACCAGTAAGTCATTAAGAATCAATCTAGCAGCAAGCAATGAGGGTCAACAAAAGTATAGTCTAATTAGACACATTTCTTCGTCTTACGATAATTTTCTCGGAACTCTTTGGGAGAGCAATTTTTCTTCTTCCTAAATATACGGTTAAAGTTGGAGAGGTTATTAAAGCCGCATTCGTAACAGATTTCGGCTATTGACATAGTAGAGTCGACAAGCATTCTAGATGCATAGCCTAGACGCAAATCGATAATAAAATCGGAAAGATTTTTGCCGGTTCGCAGCTTAAAGAATCGACTAAAGGAGACCGGAGTCATACCCACCATATCGGATAGAGTGGACAATCTTATCTCTTCTTTATAGTGTGCGTTGATATAATTGTGTACTTTTTGAACTCGCCTACTATCGGATGCCAAATCAATTTTGGCAAAGGAGGAACTGGAAAGAGTTCGCGCCTCATCGGTATATAAAGAGAGTTCGTAGAGTATAGTAAGAAACTTGATGACAGTGTAGAAATCTGAGTTTTTTGAGCCCAGCGAATCAAGATCGGGGTAGATCTTCATGATGGCTTGCATGGGGAAGGATATTCCCTTTTGCGCCTTATCTAACATACGACGAATGGAGCTGAATTGATTCTTGAAAACTAAACTGCTAAAGAACAAATCGGGCGAAAACTGAATAGTAATTTCTCTTATCTGAGGAGATTTACACTCGTGCTGTTCCCATACGTGCTCCAGCTCTTTACCGGTAATCAGCACTAAATCATAATCACCGATTATTTCGGAAGAATCTCCAACTACACGCCTCACCCCAGCAGCTTTTTCGCAAAAGTTTAGTTCAAACTCTGCGTGGCTATGAATGGGATAGGTAAACTCCGTCTTATATCGTTCGGCAATATAGAAGCAGTCTTTGTCCGATAGCGGAGTTATTTCATGAATAATAGGTTGCTGTGTCTCTTTCATCGTTTTATTCATCGATTGTGCGTACTTGTAATAAATAGCAAATAAGAAGGTTACTGTGCCAAAGTTATAAAAACTTTCATTATAGACAAGATTATTAAGCTATTAACTCAAAAAAGAGGATCAAGAAATTGTTGGCAAAAGATGGGGTTGGTGAGTAGGCGTGGTCAGCGTGGTGAGAAGCCCTTGCCACCGCGGTGAGAAGCCCTTGCCACCGCGGTGAGTAGGCGTTGCCAGCAAATCGTTGAAATATAGGTATTGAAAGCAGCAATATTGACCCACAAAAAAAGTGCGCTCGAGGTAATCGGAACGCACTTTTATATATAGGTATATAGACTCGGCTTTACTTTTTAGAAAGGCTATCTCGGTATTCGGTAGGTGTCATTCCCATCTTCGTTTTGAAGCATTTGCTAAAGTAGCGTGGGTCGTTGATACCAACCATATAAGAGATCTGCGTCATGTTGAACTCGCCTGTTTCAATAAGCTGAATAGAACGGTTGATACGCATCTCTTTGATAAACTCGATAGGTGCAAGGCCGGTAATGGTCTTTAGTTTCTTAAAGAACACTGAGCGACTAACAGCTATTTCACGAACCAAATCATCGACTACCAAATCTCCGTTATCCATATTCTTCTCCATCAGTTCGATGAGTTTGTCCATAAACTTGCGGTCGGTTGGCGACATCTCGGGTACCTTTTCTTCCTCGGTTTCAGATTGCTCCACTGTTACGCCCGCCAAAACTTCGGCGGTGGGGTGATGCATCAAGTTGTCGCGATAGAAGTTCTGCAGTTTACTACGCTGATCAAGAAGATTCTGCACACGAGCTTCAAGGTAGGTGGCGCTAAAAGGTTTAGTGATATAAGAGTCAGCACCAAATTCTAGCCCTTCCAATTGGCTCTCGATAGAGGTCTTGGCCGAAAGTAGCACAATAGGTATATGACTGGTAGTGATGTCAGCTCTAAGCTCTTTCACCATTTCAATACCATCTTTTTCGGGCATCATCACGTCACTTATAATGATGTCTGGAACGAAACGCAGCGCTTTGGTCCATCCATCCATACCGTTTACAGCTTCTACTATATTATAAGAAGGCGCAAAGAGGCTATGCAAAAACGAACGCAGCTCCTGATTATCTTCGACAATCATCATCAACGGTTTGCTTCTTTCATCTTTAGGCTCGATTTGAGCTGCCTCGGGCAATATCTTTTCTTCGGGCACCACACCTTCTATTACAGTAGAGGTTTCGCCATGATGATCTTCTAAAATGAATTCTACCTTAGAGTCGTAGTGAGACTTTCCTTTGTGGAAGTCGACTTCGAAACAGCTACCCTCGCCCACTTTACTCTCCACTTTAATGGTGGCTTGGTGCATCTCTACTAGCTCCTTAACCAATGATAGGCCGATGCCTGTACTAGCATGCTTAAAGAGGTTTCTATCCACCAGGTTCTCGAAACGAACGAAGAGTGATTTACGCTGATTCTCGGCAATACCTATACCTTGATCTTGCACACCCACAGAGACAGTGTTTTCATCTTCGCGTACAAATACACGAATCATTTTACCGTTAGAGGTATACTTAAAGGCATTGGATAGCAGATTGAAAAGTATCTTCTCGAACTTATCTACATCGAGCCATAAGTACAAAGGTTCTTTCTCTACTTCGAGCACAAAGTCTATTTGGTTGCCTTCGGCCAAAGAGTCAAAGTTGGCCATCACTTTGCGCACAAACTCCACAACATCTATCTTTTCTACCTGCAAGCGCATCTTGTTGTTTTGGATCTTGCGGAAATCCAAGATCTGATTGACCAGACGCAGCATACGGTTGGTGTTTCGTTCTACCACTATCAGTTGTTCGCGAGCATCGGCCGGCAAAGTAGGGCTTTTCAAGATTTGTTCTACCGGTCCCGAAATCAGCGTTAAAGGTGTACGCAGCTCGTGCGAGATATTGGTAAAGAAACGAAGTTTTATGTCGGAAACTTGCTGCTCTACGTTTACTTCGTGTTTCAAACGATAGATAGTAAACAGAATATAAACAGCAGTAAATATCACAATGAGCACACCCAATACATACAAGAAGTAGGCAAATGGGGTTTCCCAAAACGAGGGCAAAATTTCTATTGATAGCGAGCGTACATTATCTACCCACACCCCATCACTGTTGGTCGATCTTACCTTAAAGGTATATTTACCTTTTGGCAGATTGGTATAGGTTGCAGTGCGTTGCTTGTCGGCAAAAGTCCAGTTCTTATCAAAGCCTTCTAGAATAAAAGCATATTGTATATTCTGAGGATTGGTATAGTCGAGCGCAGCATACTGTATAGACACCAATATATCTTCGTGAGAGAGTTCCAAGTGGTCGGTTTCATCAATCACCGCTTCGAGAACGGTGCCCGCTCCGGGAATTACCTCTTGATTGCCTAGTCTAAGCTTTGAGAAGACAATGGGTGGTACAAAATCACTCTTACGAATAGAGTCTGGTGTAAAATAGAAGACACCATCACTCGTACCAAAAAGAATATTATCATTGGAAGTGACAAGTGATGCAGCCTCGCTGAAACGCACATAGAACGTAATGCTTCGCTCATCATAATTCTCGAACACTTCTGTTTGAGGCATGAAGCGAGAGATACCGTTCTCGGTACTTATCCATAGGTTCTTATTCTTGTCTTCGCGTATCGAAAGCAGCACATCTGAGGGCAATCCATCGCCTACAGTATAGGATTTAAACTGTGCATTGCCATCGGCATCCATTTTTTCTAACTTGTTTAGTCCGCCTCCAAAAGTGGCCAAGAACAGTTGGTTATCGGACGTAGAAATAATCCAATGTACGTCATTATTGCTTAGACTATTTGGATCATCCGCTTTGCGTTGATAAAGGTTGAACTGAATAGATTCGGGTGTTGAGAAATTCTCGTCAAAAGCCACTGCACCGGCGGTGGTTCCTACCCAGATATATCCATTATTATCGTTAGTAATAAAACGAGTCTTATACCCTAAATCGATGGGATAACCTTTGAGGTTATTACGGTGATTGATAAAAATGGGCTTGCCATTGCTATCTTCATCAATATAGTTGATACCATTGGCAAAGGTGCCTACCCAAATACGTCCATTATTATCTTCGAAAACAGAATAGACGTTGTCGTTGCTAAGGCTGTATATATCATTCTCGTCATACTTAAAGCGAGTGATGTTGAAAGACAAGCCATCCTGGCCTTTTGGTTCGGCTAGTATAAGTCCGTCGCCCTTTGTAGCTAACCAAAATCGTCCCTTGGAGTCTTGCATAATGAAGTATACAGTACCCTGAATAGGCTTACCATTCGTAGATACCACTCCATCGCTATTGAGAAGTCCAAGATAGTTTTGATTTTTATCATAAACACGAACTTTTCCGTCTTTTAGACCTACCCACACATTTTGGTTAGCATCCTCACAAAGTGCACGTACTTCATTGGCTAAGGATTCATAGATATGTTCCTCGGGAGTGAGCAGATTGAACTGCACACTGCGGAAAGCTACTTTCTCTAATCCTTTAGAATGGGTGCTCAGCCATAGGTTGCCTTGCTCGTCCGAGAAGCTAGAGTGAATCTTGTTAGAGAAACGCCAATCCGAGTTACCCAATTCATTGTAAAAGGGAACTAGTTTGTTTTGCTCCACGTCATAGAGAGAAAAGCCACCACCGTAAGGGTGTACCCAGATATTATTGTTCACGTCTTCGTGCACATGGAATGAAGGACGCGAGCGATCGGCAGCTGTCGGTTCTACCTCAATAACCTCACGCTTAAAACTGCGAGTTTCGGGGTTGAAGTGTACTACCGTACCTGCAACTTCTTGCTCTAGCCAAACCTCTCCTCGTCTATCCACATAGGCCGACAGAATGGGTTGAGACAACATCTCTTTGTAAACCATTGGTGAGAAGTGTTCGTACTTCTTTGACGCAAGGTCATACGTAAAGATACCGTCTTTATCGGTAGCAATAAGAAGCTGATTGGGGTTGATAATATTGATCGATGAGATTTGTGCCAGCGAAGGAAGCTCCAACAGTTCAAACTGGCCTGTAGATTTATGATAACGCCACACTCTGCCTCTATCGGAACCAAACCAGATCTCATCGGGTAGTTCCTCGGCTACATAGAAACCTTGTTTAGGGTCAGAGTAACGCTCTTTTGTTTCAGCGAAAAAAGAGATGGGTTGAGTTTGTCCTACCTTAAACAGAGCTAAACCATTATCGGTTAAAACCCACTCGTTGCCTGCCGAATCCATCAAAGCTTCATAAACTTTCGAGGCAGGCAAAAGGCCGGATTTAGAGGAATAAACCGTAGAAGAGACTTCTTCTCCATGATTAAGAGTAGTTACACGAATAGCACCGGCGTTATCGGTGAGCAACCACACACTCCCATTGGGCAACACAGTTATATCTTGAATATTGTATTGGCTTCCTCCCTCACTAAGAGCAGGAATCTGCATAAAAGTTTCAGTGCTAGGATCAAAACGATGGGCGCGATTGTCGTAAGTAAGAAGCCACAGATAACCATCCTTGTCCTCGTACATACGATCGACACGGTTATTGGTAAGATTTATATCATTACCTAAACGTGCTTTATAGGTTTTGAAGTTATAACCATCGAAGCGATTGATACCATCCCATGTGGAAAACCACATATTGCCATTTCGGTCTTGAAGTATACTCATGACCGTATTCTGAGACAAGCCTTCTTTTGAAGAGTAGTGTGTGAAGAAGGGACTTTGATAGGCACTAACCGACCCAAAAAGACATAGAAATATAATTAGAAATAAGATATTTTTCCTCATACCGATTCTTTGCATGCCGTAAAGATATGTATTTTGCGGCAACGCACACTGATTTTAACCCTTATTTTACAAGTAGTTAATAGCATTTTATTACTATTTTGTAGAATAAAGATAAAAAGTCAAGCTTAACAGCAGTTAAGATGTTAAGCTGAAAACTTCTATTTTAACCAAGAATTGAAGAAAGAAACGATTTCTGACTGCATCTCGGGGTTACATATATGACCGGTATCCCAAAGGCGAGTCACCAGTTTATCATCGGCGGAGTTATCTTTCCAAACTTGTCTCATACTATTATATGCCGACTCTACAGCAGGCACCGGAAACAATCTGTCATTGCTGCCATTGAAGAAAAGCATAGGCTTTGGCGCAGCAAGAGAAGCAATATGTGGATAGTCCATATAGTTGCGGATACCCGGTAACACACTCGTGTAGTTGGAGTCTCCTTTGCCTTTATTTAGTTGAGCAGATAACTGATACTCAGTAGTGGTCATCCAACAAACAGCTGCTCCGGCTTTTATTCTATCAGACAGAGCGGCAAGCATCCACGAACGGTAAGCGCCCATTGAGAAGCCCATACAGCCTATTCTTTCGGGATCGACCTCGGGAAGAGTCGCTAAGAAATCGGCCGAATAGATATCTTCGTAAGTGATAAAGCCACTCCAACTACGTCCCAGCATCTCGAACACTGCAGCAACGGCTTGCTGACTTTCGTAACGCACACCTTCTTTTCGACCTCTTTCGCCCCAAAACAAGGCATCAATAGCCAATACTACATATCCGTTTGCAGCTAATTCATCACCGGCAAACTGGCCTTCATAGCAAGTATCTGCCCATTTCATGGCATCGGCCATCACCAATGAATCGACACCGAAAGGACGTACCATCTTCTCTTTTCCGATGGAGAAATGAGCACCATGGTCGTGCAACAGAAGAACGGCCGCAAATGGGCCCTCCCCTTCAGGGACAAGCAAATAGGCAGGCACACGAGAATAGTCAGTGAGATTAAACTCTATCTTACGTGCTTCATATCCGTTACGTTTCTCAACTGCTGTTACCTTGAGATCATAGTTATCGGCATGGATGGGTGCAGTTTGCATTGCCGCCTCTACCGCACTTTGTCCACGATGTTTCCAATCTTCAAAGGAAAGGCCGTTTCTGTTTTCCCAAGCATAAGGGTAGTTTAGTTCACTCTTAAGTTGTTCCAAAAACAGTGGGTAGTCTCGTTGAAACTCATAGCCTTTAACCTCTTGAGCCGCCACATTTGTGAAGACTCCTAGAAACATCAACAGAGAGATAGAGAATGCTTTAATGCTATTGCTGATCATGTAGATGTTAGCGTTTAATTTCTACTAACTGGTTACCATTGGCTACAGGGTTCCACCCATCTTCTCCGGCTAGAACTTCTTCAATGCTGTATCCTTTAAGGTTTTTCAGCTGACGAGAAAACTTAGCACGTGCTGTTGGGTTGGCACCTGCACCTGTACTTTGGAACTCTGCATAGTTTACCGTTTTCTCGGCTTCCTTCTTGTTCCAGTTGTTCCAACCTTCGGGAACGATATGGTTACCTAGCTCACAACGCACAAACACAGCTTGCGCATAGGGACGCCATGGACGAGATAGATATACATTGTCTACGCCATCATCGGCTGTAAGTACACAGTCATAGAATACATAGCCATACTTTTTACCAGCATCGGTTGATGGAGCAGTCACATAGCCTTTACCCTTACTATTGATGGTACATTGATTGAATACGGCAGTAGACCAACCAAAGATAAAATCTACTGTACCCTCGATGTAGCAGTTTTCATAATATTGACGGCTATTCTTGCTGTAAGTATAGAGTGTGTCTTGGTTACCCAAGAAGCGGCAGTTCTTGAAATAAGCACGATCGCCCGAAACAAAGCAAGCCACAGCTTGACCTACCTTACCCGCTGAGTTCTCGAAAGTAATGTTCTCTGCATAGAAGTCGGGGGCATAAAGATAGAAGGTTGATGACCCCGATGTGCCGGTCTCCTCACCAAAACGGTTGAGCTTTTTAGCATAATCATCGTTAGTAATCACCGCACCATCTTCACCAATCAACGATACATTGATTTTGCTTTCAGGTACTACCACCTTTTCTTTGTAGTTGCCTTTACGAACTAATATAGTTGTACGCACATTCTTTCTAAAATCGGGCACTGCATCGATAGCATCTTGTATGGTAAAGAAGTCACCGCTACCATCCTGAGCCACTACATAGTCGTACTTACGAACATAAGGAGCTAATTCGGGCAGAGTCTCAGCGATAGCATCTACTGCCAAGTTGGCTACCACGCGGCCACCCATGATATTGAGGTGAGTATTGTCTTCACGTCCTTTAGGAAAAGCAGGAACCGCGTTAGGTTCTACCCACATGAACAATTCTCTTGAAGCCTCAGGACCTAAGTTTTGCACCAAGTCATGAGTCAATTTATTCATATCAATAAAGGGTACATTCAACTCTTTGGCTACATTGCGAGGCGATTCAAGGTATGCACCGTGCGTATCGTAAAGTGTATTTCCTTCCACAGGTTTATCTAGGGAACCTGCATCGTGACGCGTATCTTTACTTATCGATTCATCATTGGGCTGTACAAAGTTGCGACGTACTATAGAGTTAAATAATACCGGTTTTCCACCTTTGGCACGTGCCTCGTTAACGAAACGACGAAGGTTTTCATCAAACGAACCGCCTGGTTCTGTATAGCGTGATGGATCAGCTTTTTCATCATTGTGTCCAAACTGAATAAACACATAGTCACCTTTCTTGATCTTTGCAAGAACTTTATCCCAACGACCTTGATCGATGAAACTTTTAGAGCTTCTTCCATTGACTGCATGATTATCTATCAAGACATCCTCCGAAAAGAAGCCCGGAAGCATCATTCCCCATCCACGTTCGGGATTACCTCCAGTTATATCCTTGTTGGCCATTGTCGAATCGCCAATCATAAAAATGGTAACTTTCGATTTCTCAGCAACAAAAGCTGTCAATAGAAAAAACAAGCAGAGTAAAAGTAGTGATCTATATTTCATAAGACAATGTATTAGTATAAATTCGTTGCATGCAAACATACAAGGAATTTAGAGCAATAAAGTATAATTATCGTTGTATTAGGTGGAATAATTGGAGTGTTATCTATTTTTAGGACTATAGAGGCCTTCTATCAACACTCTTTTTACTGATAATGAAAGACGTAACAGCAGACTCTATGTACCCGCTATTAATATATAAATCATGTGCAGCATCACTTAGGTCACCAAAAAAAGAGATTAACTACCAGCTAGTTTCAACCAATTAAACTCTGACTATGTTAACTCTCTAGGTATAAGGCTATAAATATTTCATAAACAATACAGAACAGACTATTATTTATAACTTATTAGCTTGATAAAGAGAAATATGTTTTATATCTTTGTTAAACCAACTCTATGAATTAGACGTTATTCCTTAGTAATACTTTAAATTATAATTATCATGGAGAAGTATCTTATTCACAGCAACGAGTTGCATCTTGTTCCACAGGAAGAGATTCACAAAGCAGTAGCCAAAATGGTAGATTATTTAGGGTTAGCCGCTGGTTCGACAGACAACTTCGACCTCTACAAGGTTGTTGAAAGTTATTTTACCGACCTCCACGCCCGAGAAAGAATAAACCATCTGCTACATGTGGCTGACGATGACTACGAATTGGATGTCCAGCTCGGAGAGAAACCCGAATACAGGCTTCACACACACTAAACAAAAAGAGCCCGAAACAGTCTTTTAATCACTGTTTCGGGCTCTTTTGTTATTTCAACTAACTTAGTTGTTAGCTTGATGAATAGTAAGCTGTGGGAAAGGGAAACCAATGCCACGCTCATTAAAGGTCTTATAGATCTTTTGATTCATATCAAAGTATACTCCCCAGTAGTCTCCAGAAGCCACCCAAGCGCGAAGCATCACATTTACACTACTTGAATCTAGTTGTTGAAGAGCAATTGTATAGGCAGGATCTGCAATGATTCGTGGCTCGTCAGCTACCAATTCTTTCAAAACAGCTTCTACTTTATCGAAGTCTTCACCATATTCAACACCTACAATCCACTCCACACGACGAACATTTTGGTGAGTATAGTTAGTAATAACACCACTACTCAACGGACCGTTTGGAACAAAGATTGTTTTATTATCAGCAGTATTCAGAATAGTGTGGAAGATTTGAATCTCTTTCACCGTACCTGCTACACCTTGACATTCAATCCATTCGCCAATCTTATAAGGCTTGAAAAGCAAGATCATCAATCCACCCGCAAAGTTTTGCAAGTTGCCCGACAATGCCATACCCACAGCAACACCGGCAGAGGCCAATAGTGCGGCAAACGAAGTAGTTTCTACACCTAAAGCAGAGATAACAATGATAATGAGAAGAATTGTCAATGAGATGCGCACCAAGCTACGAGTGAACATCTTCACGCTTATGTCAATATCACGCTTATCTAAGAACTTCAACATAATCTTATTTATCAGACCAATAAGGAAGCGACCAATAATAAAGATAACAACTGCCTTGAGGATGTGTCCACCAACACTAATAGAGCCATTAATCAATGTCTGAAGAAGGTTGCTCCATTTATCAATTTCGATAGCCTCCTCGAATATTTCGACACTGTGTCCCACAAAGGTGGAATCATTTGCCAATGAATGTAGCTGAGTTATCAGACTAGAGGTATCCTTTACTAGTTTTGTCGAGTCAACAGCTAATTCGGCTGCCTCTACTGCCGTTTGTGTAGCGGCAGTGCTTTGGAATAAAAACATAAGTTTGAGGGTTTAATAAATGCTAAATTTCACTTTTAAAGCTGCAAAAGTAATGGAAAGAAAATAAATATGAAACACTTTTTTTGTTTTACCAATATAAGAAAAGTATTTTTGCAACTTAATTATCTCACAGGGGTGCCTTATAATGACAGGCTGAGAACAAACCCATTGTATCTGAACCGGGTAATACCGGCGTAGAGAATTGTAACTATCACTGAAATGAAAAAAATCTTATCAACAGGTGCTGCATTGCTTGCAGTAAGCTGTTCTGTCGCTGCGCAAGACGCTGTTCTTGACAGCTTGACTAACGTCGAATTGCACGAGGTGCAAATTGTATCAACACGTGCTACCTCCAAAACTCCAATCGCGTTTACTAACATTTCGAAAGATGAGATTAAGAAACAGAACACCGGGCTTGACCTGCCGTTCCTCCTTCTTAGCTCTCCTTCTGTACTAACTACCTCTGATGCCGGAACAGGTATCGGATACACCTCTATCCGTGTACGTGGTACTGATGCTACCCGTATCAACGTTACCGCCAATGGCATTCCGATGAACGATGCAGAGAGTCAATCGGTATTCTGGGTAAATACTCCCGACTTAGCCTCATCGTTAGAAGATATTCAGATTCAGAGAGGTGCAGGTACGTCAACCAACGGCTCGGGTGCATTTGGTGGTAGTATCAATATGCGCACGCAAAATGCCTCATCTACCGCCTACGGTGAAGTTTCGGGCTCGTATGGTTCATTCAACTCACACAAAGAGACGGTACGCGTAGGTACAGGTTTGCTGGGAAACCACTGGGCTTTCGACGCACGTATATCTAATATAGGTAGCGATGGCTATCGCGACCGTGCATCATCCGATCTTAAATCGTACTTTGCACAGGGTACTTACTTTGGCGAGACTACTACCCTTAAGTTCATCACCTTTGGTGGACGCGAAAAAACCTACCATGCCTGGGACGGTATCAGCCTCAAGAAACTAGAAGAAGATCGCACTTACAATCCTAACGGTGTCATCAAGGACGACAACGAGAACAAAGGTAAGGAGATTGGTTTCTATGATGACCAGATAGACTACTACAAGCAAACTCACTATCAGTTGATATTGACCCAACGTCTTGCAGCAGGATGGCAGCTCAACGCAGCATTGCACTATACTAAAGGTTATGGTTACTATCAGGAGTATAAAAATGGCCGTACACTGAAAGAGTATGGTTTGGCTCCCTATTACAGCCCAACCTTCAACGCAGATGGCACACCCGATGGCTATGAACTTATCAAAAAACAAAACCTTATTCGTAAGAAGATTGTAGACAACCACTTTGGTGGTGGAGTTTTCTCTTTGGACTACAATAGTGGCCGATGGGCAACTTCACTTGGTGGTGGTGCCAACTATTATACAAACGATCACTACGGACAAGTGCTATGGGTAAAGAACTATATAGGAACTCTTGACCCAGACCATGAATACTACCGCAATAACGGTTCGAAAACGGATGCCAACATCTATGCAAAAGCCAACTATCGCATCGTTGGTGGGCTACACGCTTATGCCGATCTACAATATCGCTTTGTGCGCTACGAATTAAACGGGACTAATGACAAGTGGGACTGGACAGCTTCACCCGAGCGTTCACAACAGCTAGATGTAGACAAGAAGTTCAACTTCTTCAATCCTAAGGCGGGTCTATTTTGGCAGATCGATACAAATAACTCGGCCTATGCATCTTTTGCCATGACTAATAAGGAACCTACTCGTAACAACTACACTGACGGTCTGTTCAATGCTCCTCCCAAGTCGGAAAGACTATACGACTATGAGTTGGGATACACCTATCGCGGCCGAATCTTTAACGCAGGCGTTAACCTCTACTATATGGACTATAAAGACCAACTAGTATTAAATGGTAAGCTCAATGAGATTGGCGAGCCGATGGCCGAGAATGTAAAAGACAGCTATCGCATGGGTATTGAGCTGATGGCAGGTGCTAAGATCACATCTTGGTTGACTTGGAATGTCAATGCCACTTGGAGCAAGAATAAAATTAAAGGCTACACAGGTTACCTTAGCGATTATGACGAGAACTGGGATGATATGTGGACGCAGACTGCCGTCTATGTAGGCGATACACCGATTGCATTCTCACCAAGTTTCATGGCCAATAGCAATATCGGAGTGAACTACAAAGGTTTTGAAGCCTATTTGCAGACTCAATATGTAAGCCGCCAATACTTAGATAATTTCGGCAAGAAAGAGGATTCGCTAAACCCTTACTGTGTGAGTACGCTGAGCGCCAACTATACCTTCAAGGTTCGTTCATTGAAAAGTGTGTCTATAGGTGCTACTGTCTATAATCTTTTCAATAAGAAGTATGTGACCAACGGATACTCGCAAACAGCGGCTATCTACCAACAAGGCGACAAGCAGCTCGAAGCACAACAAGTTTCAGACCCTCGCTTCTACCCTATGGCCGGCACTAACGTACTAGCCAATATCACTCTACGCTTTTAATAGAAAGATCAGTCAATGGATTATCTCGAGATTATAGGCACCGTAGTAGGTTTCATCTATCTATGGTTAGAGTATAAAGCCAATATCTATTTGTGGATTGCAAGCATCGTGATGCCTGCAATCTACTTAGTGGTGTACTACAAGGCAGGGCTTTATGCCGACTTTGGTATCAATATCTACTATCTGATTATTGCCGTTTATGGTTGGTCGGTATGGAAGTTTGGCAAGCGCAACAAGCACGACAAAGAGCTATCAATTAGATCATTTCCTATGAGGTATTTAACCGGTAGTGTAGTGACCTTTGCTGTTTTGTTCGTCGGGATAGCACAGATACTGATCCACTTTACCGATAGCGATGTAGCTTGGCTCGATTCATTTACCACTGCCCTTAGTGTGATAGGTATGTGGATGTTAGCACGCAAATATCTAGAGCAATGGCTCGTATGGATTTTGGTAGATGTGGTGTGTTGTGGTCTTTATATCTACAAAGAGCTCTACTTTACCTCTTTCTTATATGGCTTTTATGCTATAATTGCTATCTTTGGCTATATCAAATGGAAAAAAATGATGAACGATGCAACTCTACAATCTGCCTAACACTATTGATGCAGTGATATTGGCCAACGGCTCATATCCCCGACACCCGATAGCACTCGATTGGTTAAGAAATACTCCCTTCTTGATCTGCTGTGACGGTGCCGTCAATCAGCTGGCCGAAAATGGAATTACCCCTAACTTGATTATAGGTGATGGTGATTCTATCTCACAAGCCAACAAAGAGCGTTTTGCTGATATATTTATTCAGGTAGATGATCAGGAGACCAACGATCAAACCAAGGCGATGAACTATCTAGACAAGCAGGGGAAACGCAACATCGTTATCCTTGGTGCCACAGGTGGACGTGAAGATCATGCACTAGGCAACATCAGTCTGCTGATAGATTATATGCGCATGGGCTTCAACGTGATGATGTATACCAATCATGGGCTTTTTATTCCCATGAGCGATGATAGCACCTTTACCACCTATAAGGGACAACAAGTTTCAATCTTCAGCTTTGGCGCAACAGGATTGCAATCCCAAGGGTTGCGCTATCCATTACACGATTTGACTAACTGGTGGCAAGGCACACTCAACGAGGCTACCGAAGAGGAGGTAGCTATTAGTGCCAAAGGCGACTATTTGATTTATTTGGAATACCCCAGCCAGTCGGACCAGTAAGCTTGCTTTATTGACCTCCGTTGATTCTCGCCGGAGTCCGATTGATCTATGGTTAGGATGCATTCGGATGGCAGTATACAAATAATATTGCCATCTTCATCCTTAAATCGAAGGAAATGGAAACCACCCGACCCCTCTATAGATAACTTTCCCATCACAACCTTATTAGGAACTTCACGTATATCTGCACCTAACGAATAAATGACTAAACGGGCATGGTGCCCATAAGAATCATAGTCGTATAAGTCTTCCTCTTCTTCGCTTTCTTCATAAGAGTCCAGCTTGCTATCTTCAACAAGTACTGCTTCAGTAGTGACTTCACTCACTGATGTAAGGTCGACACGCAACAATAGGCTGTCTTCTAGATCAACATAACAAGAATAAGGAATCCAGTTTCCATCGAGAGATGGGTGTAGTGAAGATAGTTCGTCATCAACAAGGCGTTCGTGTAACTCCTTTTCCCTTTCAGATACATAGTTAATACGCACTGAGCTTTCGTCCAACCACAAGTATTCACCGTACGAGAAGGAATAGCCACGCCATCCAAATTCTGACCAATCTGCAAGTTGGGTATGGCGGAGCACATTCTTAATCGAATCATCAAACAAGATATCAAAATAAGCCACAAACTGTGTTGAGTCTTCAATATTCCTCAAAGGGTAAGAACAATCGATAGGATAACTCACCATAGCAGCTAATGCCGGAGCATCACCGTTTATTATAGCCTGAGACACATTTGTGATTCGGGTTTCAATGGGACTAAGTTTAGTACACGAACATAAAGTAATTAGCACCAGTGATGCTGCTATCAAAAAGTGGAAAGTATTTTTCATAAAATAGATATCTAGAATATAATCGAGTTAAAGGTTATGTTACAGCACAATCACCTCCAAATCATCGGGCACACTTACATTACCCTCAAATTCTAATTTAGCCTCAGCCGTATATTTCTTCTTACGAGTGGAAATCGTTTCATCTTCGGTGTGTAAGAGCAACAAATTGTTAACTCCTAACTTTTTCGCCACTACTCCTGCATCGAACGCAGTACTATGGCTTTTTTCGTAAGGTTTAAACTCTTTGCGATCTTCGTATAGACAAAAGGCTTCGTGCAACAACCAATCGCTTCCATTCACTACATCGAGGTTAAGCGGATTGAAAGGTTCATCACCTAAATAGGTCAGAAAACGAGCGTCGGGTAGTTCTACTTTACAACCAAACTGCTTGCATTTCTTAGAATGGATATCGAAACAAGTCACCTTCATCCCCGCAGCCACAAAGCTATCGCCATCTTTTAGTTCGATAAGATCAATACCATTGCCTATGCGTTCGGCAATTTTACTGGGTAGCAAATTAGTACACATCCATTGCAAAGCCTCCAACACTTCGTTGTGGCCATAGACTTTCAGTGTTCCGTTATATTCGCCTTTACGAATCTGTTGGGCCACCATACGGATGAGCCACACAATCCCTAATATATGATCGGTATGGGTGTGGGTGACAAACACTTCGTGAATTGAGTTATAGTCTATCTTGGCCTTTTCCATTTGGGTAAGTAGTCCATTTCCACCTCCACCATCGATTAGAAAGTTAGCTCCATCATTTTGTAGTGCAAAGCAGGTATTGTAGCAGCGAGTAACGGCAGCATTACCGGTTCCTAGCATTATGAGTTTTGTTGTCATCTTTCAATCTTATTTCTTGTGTACAAAGATAGTCAAATATCGAATGAAGAGAAGAGCTATATCCCTACTAAAAACAACTCCCGCCCTCTCACCAACAGAAATTAGGCAAGAGAACGGGAGTTATTATATCAAGCAGCACCAATTATAGCGCCATCAAGTAAGCTTTAAAGTCAACAAACTCTTTGGATAGTTCCACAGACTGTTTTTGACCTTTCATAAAGGTTTGAAGCTTGGCAGGGATTTCTACGGCTTCGCCGATGATGCCTTCTACTGTTTCGAGGAACTTAGCGGGGTGAGCTGTCTCTAGGAAGACACCTACCTCTTCAGGCATCAAGCTTTCTGTGAGTGCGCGGAAGCCGCAAGCACCGTGTGGGTCTAGCAAGTAGTGATCTTCTTTATAGACTTGTTTCACAGTTTCTCTGATCTGCTCATCGGTATAAGTAGCACCAGTTATCTCCTTCTTAATATCTTCGTAAGAGTCTCCATAGAGCGCAAGCACGCGAGCAAAGTTGCTAGGGTCGCCCACATCCATAGCGTTGGCAATGGTTGCCACTGATGGTTTAGGGTTGTACTGTCCTGTTTGCAAATATTGATAGAAGATATCATTACGGTTGTTGGCAGCGATGAAACGTTTGATAGGCAAGCCCATCTTCTTTGCAAAGAGGCCGGCGGTGATGTTACCAAAGTTGCCACTTGGCACGCAGACTACCATCTCTTCCATACGGCCTAACTTACGGTATTGTGCCCATGCATAGAAGTAGTAGAAAGCTTGTGGAAGGAATCGAGCTACATTAATAGAGTTGGCACTTGTCAGCAACAAATGGTCATTAAGCTCTTTGTCCATAAATGCAGCTTTCACTAGCGCTTGGCAGTCGTCGAAAGTACCATCCACTTCTATAGCTGTGATGTTTTGGCCTAGCGTGGTAAACTGCTTTTCTTGTATCTCGCTGACCTTACCTTTTGGATAGAGCACATATACATGAATGCCCTCTACGCCAAGGAAACCATTGGCCACGGCACTTCCGGTATCACCCGAAGTAGCCACCAACACATTGACTTGCTTCTTACCCTCTTTCTGGATAAAGTAGCCCAAAAGACGAGCCATAAAGCGAGCACCAACATCTTTGAAGGCTAGTGTTGGGCCATGAAATAGCTCCAATGAGAAGATGTTGCCTGTTACAGGAACCAGCGGCACATCAAAGTTCAATGTGTCATATACAATCTGCTTCAATGTATCGGCAGGAATATCTTCTCCAAAGAAAGCATCTGCCACTTGGTAGGCAATCTCTTGGAAAGATAGTTTATCTATATTTTCGTAAAAATCGTAAGGAAGGGGTTTGATAGTATCGGGCATAAACAAACCTTTATCGGCTGCCAACCCTTTTACAACAGCTTCGTCGAGCGAAGCACCTGTAACTTGTCCGTTTGTACTATAGTAATTCATAGAAAGCTATTATTTACAGTTCATAAACTCGTTCATAAATTCATTCTCTTTCAGCAGGCCATACGCGCCTTGTTCGGCCGACTGTTCATCATACTGCTGCACACCATCGGGTAGTATTCCGGGATACCAAATGATAAAGGGCACCGGCTCGGAGGTGTGGGTACGTAGCTCGCAAGGGGTTGGGTGGTCGGGCAGCACAGCAATAGCTACCGGCTCATCCCACTCTTTCACTGCTTCGTAGATGGGACCTACCGCACGACTATCTAAGTTTTCTATAGTGCGAAGTTTTAGGTCAATATCTCCCTCGTGGCCAGCCTCATCACTTGCTTCGATATGTAGGTAAACAAAATCGTCAGTTTTGAGCGCTTCCAATGCGGCGGCTACTTTGTTCTCGTAATTGGTGTTGTAAAGACCGGTTGCACCCTCTACTGGGATGCGGCGAAGTCCGGCATAGTAGCCGATACCGTTAATCAAATCGACAGCCGAGATTACTGCTCCTTTCTTCACCTCGGGATAGGTAGCCGCAAGAGTTACCATCTGAGGACGATAGCCTGGGCTCCATGGCCAAATGCTATTGGCAGGATCTTTCCCTTCGGCTATGCGTTTTAGGTTGATAGGATGATCTTTAAGCAATTCCTGCGAACGTCGAATCAAGTCATTAAGAAGCGCAGCAGTCTCTTCGGCTTCGGCCGAAAGGGCTTTCACCATCAACGGTTCATAGGGCTGCAAGGGCACATCGTGCGGAGGTGTACAATCTAGATTCTTATCCCCACCCTTTACCACAAGGAGATGGCGATATTGCACACCGGTATGGAAACGCACGCGGTCGTCGCCTAGTTTATCTTGAAGATATTTAATCAAATCATCGGCCTCCTCTGTAGAGATATGACCTGCCGAGTGATTTTTTATTTTATCGCCTTCGATACAGATGATATTACAGCGCATCGCCATCTCACCCGGCTGAAGATCGACTCCAATACTGGCCGCTTCGAGCGGACCCCTACCCTCGTAAACCTTAGGAAGATCGTAGCCAAGCACCGACATATTGGCTACTTCGCTGCCGGGATGAAACCCTTCGGCAACAGTAATCAGTCGGCCATTGCGACCCAGTTGGGCCAGCTTATCCATATAGGGTGTATGGGCATGCTGCAGTAAAGTTTTACCATCTAGTGAAGGTACAGCCCAATCGGCCATACCATCACCTAGTATAATGATGTGTTTCATAAAGATTCGTTTTTTAGATCGGTGTTATACATTGGCAATGCTCATGATGTCGGCAAAGACACCCGCAGCAGTTACCCCTGCACCTGCACCATAACCTTGAATCATCATAGGATACTCTTTGTAGCGTTCGGTAGTAAGGAGAATCACATTGTTGCTGCCCTCTAGATTGTAGAAAGGATGGTTGGAAGCCACCTCTTGGAGGCCAACCGAGCCTTTACCGTTTTCTAGTTTAGCCACAAAGCGCCAATGTTTGTGCTCTTGTTCCAACACTTCGCGTCGTGCTTCGAACTCGGCATCCATAGTTGGTATACGTTTCCAGAAATCTTCTAGCGAACCTTCGAAGAACTCGGCAGGCACAAATAGATGTTTCTCTACATCTTCTTGCTCCAACGCATAGCCGGCTTCGCGGGCCAGAATCACCAACTTACGAATCACGTCTTTACCACTTAGGTCGATACGTGGATCGGGTTCAGAGTAGCGTTCTTCTTGAGCCATCTTAATGGTTTTGCTGAAAGGAATATCCGCACTAATCTTGTTGAATATATAGTTGAGCGTACCACTAAGTACCGCTTCAATCTTTAAAATTTTATCACCACTATGAATCAAGTCATTGATGGTGTTGATAATTGGCAAACCTGCTCCTACGTTGGTTTCGAAAAGATATTTCACCCCACGTTGGCGAGCTATTTGTTTTAGTTCGCGGTAGTTTTCGTACTCCGAAGAGGCAGCTATTTTATTGGCAGCTACTACCGAAACATTGTGTAGCAAAAGGTCTTTATAGAGCGATGCCACGGCAGCACTAGCAGTACAATCTACAAACACAGAGTTGAAGATATTCATACCGATAATTTCATCGCGTAGTGTATCTATAGAGCTGTCAATTCCTTTTTCTGCTAATTCGGTTTTAAAGTTATCTAGATCGATGCCTTCGCGACTAAACACAGCTCTGCTTGCATCGGCAATACCCACTACATTCAGTTTCAAACCATTCTCTAGCATAAGTCTTTCGCGTTGGTTGCGAATCTGATCGATAAGACTACCGCCTACGGTTCCCACACCACAGATAAAGAGGTTGAGCACTTGATATTCTGACAAGAAGAATGAGTCGTGAATCACATTGAGCGATTTACGGAGCGATTTCGAATCGACAACAAACGAGATATTGGTTTCGGAAGCACCTTGCGCACAAGCTATCACACTGATACCATTGCGGCCCAATGTGCCAAACAGCTTACCGGCGATACCCGGAGTATGTTTCATATTCTCACCCACGATAGCCACAGTAGCCAAATCTTTTTCTGCTTGGATAGGAGATATTTCGCCCATCTCTATCTCTTTCAGAAACTCCTCGTTGAGTACTTCGCACGCTAAGTCTGCGTCAGCATTGCGCACACCGATAGAGGTACTGTTTTCCGAAGAGGCTTGCGACACCATAAATACACTGATTCCGTTTTTGGCCAGCGCTCTAAAGATGCGGTAGTTCACACCAATCACACCCACCATACCAAGACCTTGAACAGTGATTAAGCTAGTATCGTTGATAGACGATATACCTTTAATGGCTTTGGCTTGCGAAGATGAAACATCTTGCTTGATAACCGTACCCGGTGCTTCGGGATTGAAAGTGTTCTTTATTAATATAGGTATATTCTTATGATATACCGGATAGATAGTTGGAGGATAAACCACCTTGGCACCAAAGTTACAAAGTTCGGTAGCCTCGGCATAGCTCAACTCATTAATAGTATAGGCGGTAGAAATCACTCTAGGATCGGCAGTCATAAATCCATCTACATCGGTCCAAATTTCTAGACTGCTGGCATTGAGTGCAGCAGCAAGTATAGCTGCAGTATAGTCCGAACCACCACGACCAAGGTTAGTGATATCATCGGAGTATTTATCAGTAGAGATAAAACCACCCATTACTGCAATCTCGGGAGCTTCATTGAATGCCTCTTGCACCAGTTGATTGGTGAGTTCTGAGTCTAAGGTATGTTTACCGTGCTTTAGTTCTGTCTTAATAAAAGAGCGCGAATCGTAGTGTTTGGCTCCCTCTATTAGGTCGGTAACGATAAGTGACGAGAGACGCTCGCCATAGCTCACAATAGTATCCGAAGTTTTTGTAGAAAGGTCTCTAATGAGGTAGATACCTTGAAAGATATCTTTCAACTCATTGAGTAGTTCGCCCACACGTCTTTGTAGCTCGTTTTGCTTCTCTCCATTTGGAAATAGTTCTTTTACCATCTCAATATGGCGATAGACTATCTCACGGAAATCAGCTTCATAGGCCGGGTTGCCTTTGGCAGCCATCTTAGAAGTGTGTAGTAGTTTGTCTGTTACCCCTCCAAGGGCAGATACCACAACAATAATTGGTTCTTGGTTGTTTTCTACAATGCGTTTAACGCTTAGCAAGCTATTCACGGAACCTACGGATGTTCCGCCGAATTTCATGATTTTCATACAGACTATTATTTTGATATGCCTTCCCCCATCGTTCGTTGTGAACAGGGAAAACATGAATGAGTAAAATCGAAAAGAATTATATATTGAATTTGCCTACTAATTGTAGACGTGGTTCACGTAGAAACACAAAACTATCCTCAACCCCAAAGGGTCGTGGTGGTACACATGGATGTGACTGTATAAGGATAGTTATTCATGAAGTTTATTGTTTCTCGTTACTTGTTTGAATAGATGTGGCAAATATATAGATAATTAGAAACAATCTATCACTTTTTACTAAGTTTTTCTTATAAAAAGAATACACTATTTATCTATTACCCAAAGTTGCAGCATAAGAAATATGACAATTTGCTAGCACAGTATGAATATAAAGCTATCTTTGCGAACGGAACCAATCAATATTAACTCTATGACGACACATAATACTTCCGTATTGATAATATACACCGGTGGAACCATTGGTATGATTCAGAATACCGAAACTGGAACGCTCGAGACTTTCAATTTCGACCACCTGCACGAGCATATACCCGAGCTAAAGAAAACCAATTGCAATATAGATGCTGTTCAGTTTGACCCTCCTATCGACTCATCGGATATTGAACCCGAAGCTTGGGGCAAAATTGTAAGCATCATCAGCGAGAATTACGACAAGTATAATGGCTTTGTGATACTCCATGGCACCGACACAATGGCCTTTACAGCCTCTGCGCTAAGCTTTATGCTAGAAAATTTAGGCAAACCGGTGATACTAACAGGTTCTCAACTACCCATTTGCATGCTGCGCACAGATGGAAGGGAAAACTTAATGACTAGCATCGAGATTGCGGCAGCACAACACCCCGATGGGACTCCTATCGTTCCCGAAGTTTGTATTTTGTTCGAAAATAGATTGATGCGTGGCAATCGTACTACTAAGTTTAATGCGGACTACTTTAATGCCTTTCGCTCATTCAACTATCCCGCTCTTGCCGATGCAGGGATACATATAAAATATAACTTTGGAGTGATTCACAACACTCAACCCGATATGCAATTAAAACCGCATTATCTTCTGGATAGACGGGTGGCAGTGCTAAAGATTTTTCCAGGAATACACGAAAACGTGGTGGCTGCTACACTTGCCATTGAGGGGATAAAGGCTGTTGTGCTCGAAACCTTTGGATCGGGCAATGCACCTAGGCGTCAATGGTTGTTGCGTCTACTACGCGAGGCTTCTCAACGAGGCATTGTGATAGTAAATGTGACGCAATGCTGTGCAGGCACCGTTGAGATGTCGCGCTACAAAACGGGATATGAATTAATGCAATCGGGTATCATCAGTGGGTATGACATCACTACCGAATCGGCAATCACTAAACTAATGTTTTTACTGGGCCATAACTATAGTCCGGATGAGGTTCGCCAACGGATGCTTCAACCTATAGCAGGTGAAATTACTGTGGCATGATATTCAAGGGGGAGGCAGCTCCCCACTAATTATTGATTTCTACTTCTTCCACATTTTCGATACGGCTAATGTCATAGATCACCGACTGTAGTTCGGTGAATGAATGTAGCCTAAACGTGATGTCGCAATCCACAATCTCGTCTACGGTATCTGTCTTGAGGTTGTCAATAGACAGCTTCAAACGATTGGTGATACAATCTATCAAATCGCTCAACAGATGAAAGCGGTCGATGGCTTTGACATGGATAGAGACGGAATAGAGCGTATCAGGATCTTCTTTGAACTCGATAGGAATCACAGAGTCGCCCTCCTGAGATGCCTTACTAATGGCAAGGGCACAGTCGCGCTTGTGTACAGCCAATGTGCCATCGGGGTTTTTAAAACCAATCACTTCATCATCGGGTAGCGGCTGACAGCGTTCGCATCTTATAAATAAAGGTTTGGGTTGATTCTTAAAGTAGCGATTGAGGAAGCTCTTTGCCTTATAAGAGTGCACATATTGCAACCAATCTTCGCAAGGAAGCACCGAACTTTTAGTTCCAATCTCCACACAATCTCCTCTTCTCAACTTCTCTTTTACCGAATAGAGTTTACCGTTGATACGGGCATACTGTGCATGAATACCAATCTCGCTGTGCACCTCGAACGCAAAGTCGAGAGCTGTTGACCCTTGAGGTAGTTTCAAGACTTTTCCTTGTGGGGTGTAAACGGTGATATCATCATTATAGAACGAAGAAACTACTCCTTCCATAAAACCGATGTCGTGGTTATGATTAGCTATATCTTGCAGGTTTTGACGGAACTTCTCTATCCAGTTGGTGATATTAGCTTCGGTGCGACTGGCTACGCAACCATAACGCGAACCGTTGCGCATGGTCTCGGTGCTAATGTGCAACTCCTCCCATTGTCCATAGTCGGTAAGCAGTTGTACATGCAAGCTCTGATAACCATTCTCTTTGGGTGAGTCGATGTAGTTGAGCATACTGCCGGGTTTCTCTTTGAAAAGATCGGTGAGCAATTCGTAGATACGAAGACAGGCTGCTTTTTCAGAGACGTCATCCTCATTCTTGAAAACGATGCGCACAAAGTGGCGGTGCTCCACATGGTTAAAATTACAGCCATGGCGATGCATTTTGCGACGTACGCTGAGCGGAGTGCGATAGACAGCCTCAACATGAACATCTATAAGATGGTTGGACAGTTGGACCTTGATTTTCTCCATAAAGTCGTTGAGTCGGTCGAACTCGCGATCTATATCGTCATCGAGCTGTTGCTCTATACGGGCAAATTCCAACGGACAGCGATAGCGGAAGCTAAGGTTTTCCAGTTCTATTTTTATGGGATAAAGTCCAAGACGATTGGCTAGTGGAGCATAGAAAAAGTCGGTTTCGCCGGCAATCTTCATCTGCTTGTCGGCACTCATACTCTCTAGAGTACGCATATTGTGAAGGCGGTCGGCTAGCTTAATCAAGATGGCACGAATATCGTACTGCATGGAGTTAAGCATCTGCCTAAAGTTGTCTACTTGCTTTGATTTATAGTAGCTCTCTTTCTTCTGCTTCGTCACTACGCGTACCAAGAAGGCCACATCGCGACCAAACATTCCTTCTATATCTTCTATAGTGTAGTGACTATCTTCTACCACATCGTGTAGAAAGGCAGCGCATATAGGGTTGGCACCAAGTAGCATTTCCTCGCCCACGATACCTGCCACAGCAATGGGGTGCACGATATAGGGTTCACCACTTTTTCTTTTCTGATGATGATGCGCTTCATGAGCCAAATCGTAGGCACTGCGAATTAGCACCATCTCTTCGGGTGACAATCGGTGCGACATCACCTTGAAAAACTTCTCTACAGTGTGTCTAATATTCTCCTCAACATCTTGTGCTGATTGAGCTCTTCGTTTATCGTGTACCATCATTTTTATCCATTTTTACCTCTATATACCACAGTGCCTTAAGGAATTAAAACCTTAATATTCAATCGCTACAGATATGTATAATTATTCAAATTTAGAAATTTAATTGCGAAATGGTCTATTTTTTAGTGTGATTTTTAAGTAACCGCACATTTTTACATTTTACTAAACGCGTTGCGGCACTACTACTTACACAAATAAAAATTGACATCTCTAAACGAACTTCATGCCGCTTAAAATTCAGCTTGGTGGCAAGCCGAGGTCACCGAGCAGGCAAGCTGTGGTCAGCAAGCAGGCAAGGCGTGGTCAGCATGGTAGCAAGCTGTGGTCACGAATACAGGATAAGCGTTCTCGAAAGCTAGAAAATAAACACCTAGTTTTCAGACAAATAGGAAATAGAAGATAATAGTGATATGAAAGGTAGGGAGTGGATAAAACAGAGATATTGAAAGTTCTACTCATCAGAACATTTTCAATAAAGATTTACGTATTGTTATTTATAAGCCTATGTACCTATTCTAATATGATGAATTAAGCAAAAAATTAGTTGATAAGGCAACTGCAATAGGCTTCTTATCACTACTTTTGTGTTTGTATAAACAAGATAGACCTAAGACGAATGGCGAAAGAGAAGACTGTATATGTTTGCAGCAACTGTGGACAAGATTCACCAAAATGGCAAGGCAAATGCCCCTCGTGTGGCGAATGGAACACATTTGTCGAAGAGATAATACGTAAAGAGGCCAGCAACCGCCGACCTGTATCGGGTATCGAAACCAGCAAACCCAAACCACTGACACTACATGAGATTAAGGCGGATGATGAACCACGCATCAACTTGCACGATGCAGAACTAAACAGAGTGCTGGGTGGTGGATTGGTACCGGGATCATTGGTGCTGATTGGCGGGGAACCGGGGATTGGGAAATCTACCTTGGTGCTACAAACTGTGCTTCGCATACCGGACAAACGTATCTTATATGTATCGGGCGAAGAGAGTGCACGCCAGCTAAAACTACGTGCCGACCGCTTGTCGCACACTTCATCGGACTGTCTTATCGTTTGCGAAACATCTCTTGAACAGATATACACGCACATCAAGAACACCAAACCCGAACTGGTGATTATCGACTCTATACAGACCATATCGACCGAAAACATAGAATCATCACCGGGTAGCATCGCACAAGTTCGCGAATGCTCGGCCTCTATTTTGCGTTTCGCAAAAGAGACGCACACACCTGTGTTGCTGATTGGTCATATCAATAAGGAAGGAAGCATTGCCGGCCCTAAAGTGTTAGAACATATTGTAGACACGGTGCTTCAGTTCGAAGGCGACCAACACTATATGTATCGCATTTTGCGTAGCATCAAAAACCGTTTCGGTAGTACAGCCGAACTAGGTATCTACGAGATGCGCCAAGATGGTCTCCGCGAAGTGAGCAACCCATCGGAACTGCTGCTATCGCAAGATCACGAAGGGATGAGTGGCATCGCTATAGCCTCGGCCATCGAAGGGGTGCGCCCATTCCTGATTGAGACACAAGCACTGGTGAGCTCGGCTGTCTATGGCAACCCTCAACGTTCGGCTACCGGATTCGACATCCGCCGTATGAATATGTTGCTGGCTGTGTTGGAGAAACGTGTAGGTTTTAAGCTGGGACAAAAAGATGTATTTCTCAACATTGCCGGAGGTTTGAAGGTAAACGACCCCGCTATCGACTTAGCGGTAATCAGCGCCATCTTATCTTCAAACATGGATACGGAGATTGAGTCGGATGTATGCATGGCGGGCGAAGTGGGTTTGTCGGGTGAGATTCGCCCTGTCAACCGCATAGAGCAACGCATTGGCGAAGCGGAGAAGTTGGGCTTTAAGCGCTTTATCTTACCAAAATACAATATGCAGGGGCTTAACACTAAGAAGCTGAAGATTGAACTTATTCCTGTGCGTAAGGTGGAAGAAGCCTTCCGTGCACTTTTTGGATAGTATTATTAACACAATTATAAATCTATGAAGAAACTTTACTATTTACTACTATTACTATGCCTTAGCGTAGCGAGCTGCGATATGCCGCTTAGCGAAGACTATGTGCAGCCTATTATGGCCGAAGAAGACGTGCCTATTTCTGTGGCTTTGAACGTTAACTGGGAGAACAATGCCATCCTATTGAATGGGTGGGACATTGCCATCCCCTACTCTTTCTCGGCTCATGGCAAGTCTATTGTCTCTATCGATATGACACTAGCAGGTAGAACCGTGACGGAGCATAAGGCTAACGGTGTGGTTTATTTCTATCCAGAAGATCTTCCTGACGGATACTACACATTAGATTGCAGTATCATTATCAAGAGTGGCACAGGTAGTTTGGCCGACGAACTGGAGGCAGAATATTACGGATTTCAATTCTCAATACCGGTGCTAATGGTCAAAGATTATCAGCCAAAAAACCGCATTCGTCAATCTACAAATAATGATGGTAATCTAGTGTTGGAGTGGGATGAGCCGCAATCGGAACATCTGGAGGTGGAAAACTATACGATTTACGTTTCGGACAATCATAACCTTGAGACAATCACTATTCCAAACGGAACCGCAATGTATGTGGATAAGAACTATGTCGGACAAGAGGCCACCTATAGCGTACAAGCCAATCTAAAAGATAAATTCACAGACGAGCGTCTCTTCTGGCAGATCGATTCATACAAAATGGATTTGCAGATAAAGCTTACACAAAAACAGATGGCCAACGGAAGTCGAGTGATAGAGTGGGAAAATCCTTTTCACAGCATCGCAAAAGTAGAGATGCTGGATTTACTGCCTAATGCTGTTCTGGAAGATGGAAGACTGACCCTAAAGCCTGAAGCATTGGGCGAAAACGACTGGGACAAAACTTTAAGCATAAAGATTAGCTTTGTCTATCCTAATGACCCCACTAAACAGCTCTACCAAGAAAGAGTAGAAGTTCCGTTATACGCCCACAAACTGATAGATGATAGCTTTAGCGATTTTCACTATAACGTCCATGAAAAGACAATCTATGCAGTGGCACAAAATGAGTTAAGGAGTTTCAGGGAAGACAGTTATGAACTGATTCAAAAGAAAAAGTTAAACACTTACTATTCGGCAGAGTTTTGCACATCACCCAACTCATCGCGAGTAGCAACCTACACCACATCAGAGAACAATCAATCGGGCAACGATTACCTAGTAGTATATAAGGATAGTAACCTTGAAGAACTTTGGCGAAAGCCCTGTCTTGACAAACGCTATAATGGCACAAACAGACAGAGCATTTTCTTGACTACCGACAATAGGTTGGTCTATTTTGCCAATCGCGACTCTGGTATCTACGCTGTAGTGCTAAACGCTTTGACTGGCGATAAGGAAACGGAATTCCTTTTGGAAGCTGATTCTTACATCTACGAAATGGCAATATCGCCAGATGGCAAGAAACTTTGCTACAACGAAGGACATCAGGTTTATATTTTAGATTTAGATAATTACCAAGTAAATGGGCGCCACATCTTAATGGAAGGGTATATGAGGCAATGCTTCTTCAATATCAATCGCCCTACCGAGATAGCTACAACCAATAACGTGGATAACAGTATTACCTACTGGGATATGGATAGCCGCGAGAAACTTCGTACAATATTACCTAGTAACTCGGCACAAATGGTGAAAATAGATATATATACAGGTAACCTGCTATTGAGCAACAACCCTAAACTCTATGTGGCTTCGGGCGAAGATGGTTCTATACTATTTGAGACCTATGGACAAGACTACTCTTTGTCGTTTATTAATAATCACTTGGGGTCGTATGACGGGCTAATCATCAATCTAAATAATTACAAGACAAAATGAAGAAATTAATTATAACTTTGTTGGCTGTAGTGGCCGTATCGGCCCTACAAGGTCAACGCGTGTTTTTAGAATACAATCTGGGCTATGGCACATTTGGCATGAGCGAAATGCGACATATGCTACTCGAGACTGAAAGTGCGGTGAAAGGAATGAAGATTACTGACGACTTCCCCGGCTACCTCACTCAAGAGGTGAAAGTGGGTGTAAGCTATGACCGCTGGGATGCCGGTGTGCAGTTTGGCTACCTTGCTACAGGCGGAAAGAAGTCGCTAGCCGATTACTCGGGAAGCTACAAAAACGAGATACGCAACAAGGGTTTTAAAACTGGGGTATTCGCTCGCTACTGCCTACTTGGTGCCGACTATAACTTGAAACTTTATGGTCAACTAGGTGTAGGTACTATATTTACCCGCTCAAAACTGACCGACGAGATAGTGTTGAACAACGCTGGCATCGAAGAGAAAGAAGATCTGAAGATTAATAGCGTGAACCTATTTCTTCAACCAGCGTTAGTTATTCAATACCATATCATCCCTGCTTTGGCTGTGCAAGCTCAAGTGGGTTATGAGTGGTCGCCCTATAAAGGGAATATGAAATACGAAGGCAACAAGCTAGCCTTCAATGCAGACTGGGACGGTCTGCGCACCAGCATAGGTCTGGTGGTCTACCTAAACAATTAACAAGAACAATGATACAAGAATTCCAACTTAAAGTAACGCCCGAAGTGGCAGCCAACGAACAACGTCTGAAAGAGTTTATCCAATACGAAAAAGGGATAGCTCCTTCGGAGGTCACTGCTATTCGCATCCTGAAACGGAACATCGATGCCCGTCAGCGCACAGTATACATCAACCTTAATGTGCGTCTATATATCAACGAGATTCCCCATGATGAGGAGTTCCCGGTGATAGACTATCCACAGGTGGAAGATAAACCACAGGTAGTGGTGGTGGGTGCCGGTCCCGGTGGCTACTTCGCAGCTTTGCGCTTAATAGAGTTGGGATTGCGCCCCATTGTAGTGGAGCGTGGCAAGAACGTACGCGACCGTAAAGTAGACATTGCACTTATCAGCCGCGAGCATACTGTGAATCCTGAATCTAACTATAGTTTTGGTGAGGGCGGAGCCGGTGCTTACTCGGACGGTAAGCTGTATACGAGAAGTAAAAAAAGAGGTAATACGGAGAAGATAATGCAGGTGTTCTGTCAGCATGGCGCCTCTACCTCTATCTTGGTAGACGCCCATCCTCATATCGGCACAGACAAACTGCCCCGCGTCATTGAGAGTATGCGCGAGACCATCATCCGCTGTGGTGGTGAGGTGCACTTCGAAACACGTATGGATGCAATTATCATAGAGAATAGTGAAGTGAAGGGTATTCAGACCGATACAGGCAAAGCCTTTATGGGTCCTGTGATATTGGCAACAGGTCACTCGGCTCGCGATGTCTATCGCTGGCTGGCTAATAACAATGTGACGCTTGAGGCCAAAGGCATTGCTGTAGGTGTACGCTTGGAGCACCCTGCTAAGCTGATCGATCAAATTCAATATCATAATAAAGAAGGAAGAGGGAAATATCTGCCTGCCGCGGAGTATAATTTTGTAACACAGGTAGAGGGGCGTGGAGTATATAGCTTCTGTATGTGCCCTGGTGGATTTGTAGTGCCTGCTGCTAGTGGTCCAGAGCAGGTGGTGGTCAACGGTATGTCGCCATCCAATCGTGGTTCGCGTTGGAGCAACTCGGGCATGGTGGTAGAGATTCAACCCGACGACTTAGCCAGCAAGGAACTACAAGTATCCGGTGAGGAGATGGCTGCAGAACATCCTGTTCTACAAATGCTCAATTTCCAAGAAGCTTTGGAACGCCAATGTTGGTTGCAAGGTGGCCGCACGCAAGTTGCTCCAGCCCAACGAATGGAAGATTTTACACGTAGAAAACTAAGTGCCGATTTACCGGAAACGTCTTATAGCCCCGGATTAATTGCTTCGCCACTCCATTTCTGGATGCCGGAGTTTATCACCAAACGTCTATCGCAGGGCTTCCAGCACTTCGGACGCTCGCGTCGTGGGTTCTTAACCAATCAGGCTACTATGATTGGAGTGGAAACTCGCACATCAGCCCCCGTGCGTATCACTAGAGATCGCGAAACATTAGAGCACATCACCGTGAAGGGTCTCTTCCCATGTGGCGAAGGTGCCGGCTATGCAGGTGGTATTGTTTCAGCCGGTGTTGACGGAGAACGTTGCGCCGAAGCTGTAGCTAGTTTCATCAATAGATAACACTCGACATAGATGATGAGACACAAACCTGAAATAGCAATAATCGACTCCAACACACTCAGCGCCTTAGGATTGCAAAGCATCCTAGAGGAGCTGATCCCTATGGCAGTGATACGTACTTTCGGTTCATTCGAAACACTAATAGACGATACACCCGATATGTATGCACACTATTTTGTGTCGGCTCACATCTATGTGGAACATGTGCATTTCTTCTTGCAAAGACGCAAAAAGACCATAGTAATGGCAGGTGATAGTCAACCGTTCCAATTGTCGGAGGTGCCTATTCTAAATATCTATCAGAGTAAAGAGGAGTTGGTGAAGCAGATATTAAAACTTCACCAACAGGCTCACCACAAAGGCAACCCACCCGAGGCCATACCGCCTCGAAGGGTGTTAGAGCACGAATTATCTGCACGCGAGATAGAAGTACTAGTACTCATCACGAAGGGACTTATCAACAAAGAGATTGCTGACAAACTAAATATTAGTCTGACTACCGTAATTACTCATCGCAAGAACATCACGGACAAGTTGGGAATTAAGTCTGTGTCGGGACTAACCATTTATGCCGTTATGAACGGTTATGTGGAAGCCGACCGCATATAAATCATAATAAATGAGGATTGATTGTTAGAAAGGTTTAACGTTACTTTGCAGCACTAAAATAACGTAAGAATGAAGAAAAGAAGTTTTCTGTTTACAACGGCCTTATTATCTCTATGTACTATCTGGGCCGATGAATTGCCACAAGACTCTATTAAAGTAATAGATGTGGAAGAGGTGTTGGTAATTGGTACCCCAAAAGAAAACCGCAAGATGCGTGAGCTTCCTGCGGCTGTGACGTTGCTTTCTCAAAAAGATATGCGTGGCAATCAAGTCAACTCCATTAAGAGCTTGAATGCATTGGTGCCTAGCATATATATACCCGACTATGGTTCAAAACTGACTTCGGCCATCTATATCCGCGGTGTGGGTTCCCGCATCAATACTCCGTCAGTGGGGCTTTATGTAGACAATGTACCCTATATCGACAAGTCGGCTTTCGACTTCAACTATTCCGACATCGAACGAATAGACGTACTCCGCGGTCCACAAGCCACCCTTTATGGACGCAACACCATGGGCGGATTGATTCGTGTTCACACCAAATCACCATTTAGCTACCAAGGAACAGATATAAAGTTAGGTGCTGCTACTTATGGCACCTATAATGCTTCGCTAACTCACTACCACCGCATTTCAGAAAGATTTGCCTTCTCGGTAGGTGGATTCTACGAACATGCCAACGGATTCTTTAAAAACACAGCCCTCAATGACAAAAAGGTGGATTGGCTCAACTCCGGTGGTGGACGCATAAGAAGCATCTTCTTACCGTCGGAAAATGTGAAGTTAGACTTCAACGTGAGCTACGAATACAACAAGCAAGGTGGCTACCCCTACATCTATACCGGTAAAGTTTTTCTTGCCGACGGAGAAACGGATCCACGCCAAGATAAGATTGGTAAGATATCTTATAATGATGAAAGCACCTATCGCCGCAACCTTTTCAATGCCAACCTCAATGTGGTGTATCAAGGTAAGAACTACATCTTCAATGCAGTGACTGGTTACCAGTATTTGAACGATCGTATGTTTCTAGACCAAGACTTCACGGAGAAAGATATATTCAACCTAGACCAAAGACAGAAGCTCAATGTACTATCCGAAGAGATTGTATTCAAAGCAAAACCCGGCACTTGGTGGGAATGGACAGTGGGAGCATTTGGTTTCTACCAATGGCTAAAGACTACAGGCCCGGTGACATTTAAGGGAGATGGTGTAGAAACTATGATTCAGGATAATATCAATAATAATATCCCCAATCTCGGCCCTATGGGTACGATGGGTGTTGATATAACGACACGTCCACTCTATATTAGTGGGGATTTCGATACGCCTATCTTTAACAGTGCCATCTTTCATCAATCTATCTTTAGATTGGCACCAGGATTTACAGCTACAGTTGGTTTGCGACTTGACTATGAGAAAACGTCAATGAACTACAACTCTGCTACTCAGATGGACTACTATTTTAATATGGAGAGCCGCATGTTGCCAGCTCCTATTAAGGAGGCACTAAGTGTATCACCTGCCTTAAAAGGCAAGTTCAACAATGACTACTTACAGCTCTTACCCAAGTTTGCACTGCAGTATGAATGGAAACAGGGAAGCAATGTTTATGGAACTATCTCGCGAGGATATCGCTCTGGAGGGTATAACGTACAAATGTTTTCCGATCTTATTCAGACCTCAATGCAGAACGCTATGAAGGGACAGATTAAAGAGACAATTACTAACATATTCGATAATATGCAAGGAATGCCTCCGTCGGTGATAGAAGGTATTTTGGGTAATATACCGGGAGCCGGTCCTGAACCCGACGTAAAGGCTGCTACCATCTACAAGCCAGAATACACTTGGAACTATGAGATAGGAGCCCGTCTCAACATGTTTGATAATCGCTTAGTGGCAGACGCTGCTGTCTACTACATGGATACTCGCGACCAACAGGTAGCTAAATTCGTAGAAAGTGGATTAGGTCGTATCACTACCAATGCAGGGAAAAGCCATAGTTATGGCTTCGAGGCAACACTTCGTGCTATCATTACAACTGGTTTAAGTGTACATACTAACTATGGCTACACACGTGCCACATTCCGCGATTATGAGACAAATGAGAAAATAGATGGCGAACTACAAACTATAGACTACTCCGGCAACTATGTCCCATTTGTTCCCAAGCACACACTTAGCGTTGGAGGACAGTATATTTGGAGCTTAGCCAAACGATGCAATTGGTTGGACCGCATACAGTTCAATCTAAACTACAATGCAGCAGGCCGCATCTACTGGAACGAGAGCAACAATGCTAGCCAATCGTTCTACGGTACACTAGACGGTCGCATTAGTTTTGAGAAGAGCAAAGGTTCTATAGCCTTGTGGGCACGTAATGCACTCGACAAGAACTATCAAACCTTCTATTTTGAATCAATGGGAAATGGTTTTATGCAACGAGGACGCCCACGACAGTTTGGGGTAGAGATTCGCTGTAACTTCTAACTATTTGATGAATTATCAATATTTGTAGAATGTTGTGAGGAGGAGCTGGCTTTTGAGTCGGACTCCTCTTTTCTTTTATTCTTATCACTTGGATCTTCAGAGGACAAGAACTGATCTTCTCGATTGTTGGCACGTTGCACCATATTTGTAATATAAACCGTAAAGATAGGAAACATTAGCATCCCCAACGCAGCTAACAACACTGATAGCGCTTTACCGGTAACCGTCATAGCAGTAATATTTGAGCCCACTGTGGTAGCATCCATTAATGCCCACCATATAGCTTCTCCATATGACGTTACGAGAGGGTTTATTTTATGTTCCATCACATAAAAAGCTAAACTCGCAAAATAGATTGTAGAAAAAAGCATCATTGAATAGGTAATAAGTAGACGCGAGGCTTTGTTATAGGTCAACCAGCCAACTACAATCGATAAGGCATACCCTCCTCTAACCAACGGAATGAATCGAAGGAAATAGGTCAACTCGGGAGAAAAGTCCAAATGATAATAGGCTATAATATTCTGATAGGGAATTGCAATTAAGAAGAAGACAAATCTAGTACGAAGATAATTCCATTTACTACTCGACATGAAGAGTTCCAAGAAGAAATTGAAAAGGAACCATAAACATATCCATAGTTGCACTGTCATGTAGGATGTCTGGGTATAGAAAGCAATTCCCTTAAAAGTGTCGATAGAGATGCTAAGTACCAAAAATAATGAAAGGATAAGTGTAACGATATGAAGGAAGTTGTATATCGTCTTTTTTTGTAGTAGAAAGTCACTCAATGAAAAGTTCATATCATTCTATTTAGTATGTTTAAACTATATAATAACAGTTTATAAAGAACAATGAAAAATAACACTTTGTTTAAACTCGATAATTACAAAAAAACTAGACTGACTATTGTACAAGTCAGCCTAGTTCTATAAATATTACTAATACTAGTTTTTAGTAATAATCTACATATGTGGATTCAATGTATCCCACTTAGCAATGGCTGGGATAATACCCATTTCAATCACTTCATCACGTAGCTTGCAAAGGTGTCCATAGCTAGTTGCCAGTTCTGCATCTTCTGCAGCACTTCCTTTTGGCATTTTATAGTGAACACCATTCTTATCGATAACAGTTTCCATTGCCATCATGATGTGCTGGAATTTATCATTGTTTACATAAGTGCCCGAAGGCCATGTAAATGGAGTGCCACCCATAGCAGCTGCAATCATAGATATCGAAATGTAAGATGGACTTTGGAAGGAAGAACGTCCGCGCAGGTCAATAATATTCTTACCTCCTTGTACAACACGTAGTTTAAGATCCACCCAATCTTGTGATGGAATCTTGCCCGATTCAATCATCTTATCCAGCGCTTCTCCATTAACCGATGCTGTAGAAGCATACACCGCCATCTGCTCACCATGGCCACCATAAGTACGGCAATTCTTCACCTTATCTGGAGAGATACCGAAGTATTTGGCTAATTCGCTACGCAAACGAGTGCTATCTAGCGCTGCCAGAGTAGAAAGTTTAGATGGTTCTATTCCAGCATAGAGCATCGTCACAAGACCTGTGATATCTGCAGGATTGAACACAATTACAACATGCTTCACATCTGGGCAATATTGACGTATATCTTTGCCTAATTGTGCAGCGATTTCAGCATTACCTTTCAGCAAATCTTCACGAGTCATGCCAGCTTTACGAGCTGCTCCACCGGAAGATACAAGATAAGAAGTACCTTCAAAAGCTTCTTGAATATCCGTTGTATAGGTGATATTGACTCCCTCAAAAGCACAGTGAAACATTTCTTCTGCTACACCTTCCAATGCTGGACCAAAGGGATCATATAAACAGATATTTGGAGTGAGCTTCATCATCAGTGCAGTCTGCGCCATATTAGAGCCAATCATACCTGCAGCACCCACTATTGTGAGCTTCTCATTAGTCAAGAAATCCATAATTTTCAGTATTTAAAGGGTTAATATAATTTTGATAGAAATATATAACAGATAACGACTAACTCAACATAATGTTCGAAAGTTATAAGCGCAATAACAAGGTTTTGCACTACTGATAGAACCTTTGTTAATGAAATGAACTATATTTGTAGAAGAATGTTCGTAATAGACAAAGCGAGCATATCAGCAGAATTTAAAAACCAATAGAATGGAGAAGATAGAGTTAGGAAAATTCAATCAACTTAGAGTTGTAAAAGAGGTTACCTTTGGGTTATACCTTGACGGTGGTGAAGCAGGCGAAATCTTGCTACCTAAACGCTACGTACCGGAACACTTCGAGATAGACGAGCTATTGAATGTATTCCTATACCTCGATAATGAAGAGCGACTAGTTGCTACTACGTTGACACCTTTTATTCAAGTTGGAGAATTTGCCTGCCTTGAAGTGATGTGGATTAACGAGTTTGGAGCTTTCTTGAATTGGGGCTTGATGAAAGACTTGTTTGTTCCATTCCGTGAACAAAAGATGAAGATGCAAGTAGGTAGAAGCTACATTGTATATGCACACATTGATGACGAAAGTTATCGAATAGTGGCTACCGCTAAAGTTGATAAATACCTCTCTAAAGACTTTCCACCTTACCAAGCAGGTGATAAGGTTAACATATTAATCTGGCAAAAATCTGATTTAGGTTTCAAAGCAATCATTGACAACAAGTACAGTGGACTTATCTATGATAACGAGGTCTTTGGTGAAGTAAGAACCGGTATGCGCATGGAAGCTTTTATCAAACAAGTGCGCGAAGATGGTAAAATAGATCTTGAGCTACAAAAGGCTGGCGCGCGTAAGGTAGATGATTTCTCTAAAACCTTACATGACTTTATTGAAGCGGAAGGTGGCTTTATCTCCTTCACAGATAAAAGTGATGCAGAAGATATTTATGCTACATTTGGAGTAAGCAAGAAGACGTTTAAAAAGGCTGTAGGCGATCTTTATAAAAAGAGGCAGATTGTGTTGCAAACAAATGGCATAAAGCTCGCAAATGACTAATTACAATAGGGATTTCCCTATACGTTTATAGTAACAAACATTAGGATGAGGATTTTCCTCATCCTATTTTTGTGATATAGAATTAGAATATTAATCATCAAAATATAGAATGTTATGAAAAAGGTAATGTTTATACTATTTACTATTAGCTTGTTGCTGATAGGTAGTACAGATGCTATGGCAAGCATGAGTAGCAGCAGAGTACGCAAAGAGGCGCGCTTTATGACTGATAAAATGGCCTACGAACTAGGGCTCTCGACAAGACAAAGCAATGATGTGTATGAGATCAATTACGATTTTATGTATGCCATCCGCTACATTGTAGATGATATCGAAAGAGGTTATGAATGGGCAATGAACGACTACTATGAGGCACTCGATATTCGTAATGACGACTTGCGTTGGGTGTTGTCTAATAACCAATACAGAAGATTCATGGGACAAGATTACTTCTTCCGCCCTATCTACGTAAACAGGGGTAAATGGAATTTCCGAATCTATATCAACTACACCAACACTAATCATTTCTATTACGCCAAACCCTATCACTACAGTTCATATTGTGGAGCTAACTACCGTAAGCATAATAACAGACCTAGTTATTATAACGGAAAACATAACCATCCACATTATAATGGGGGCACAAGCGTAAGAAACGATAAGGTGTACCACTCTAACAGACGCTCTGATTTTGGCTCGGTTAGCTTCCGTCCAAACAGTTCTACCCGTCCTTCACAAAACACAAAACCTTCGAACAATAATAATCACTCCACAAATAGACCATCAAATAACAATAATAGTAGTCACTCGAGCAATAGACCGTCTAATAACAACAGTAGCAATACTAATAGACCGTCTAATAACAAAGACAAAGAAAGCTCTACTAATAGACCTTCAAACAATAGTAGTCATTCCTCGAGCAGACCATCTGGCAACAGTAGTAACAGCAACAGTAGTAACAGACCTGCTAATAACAAAGATAAGGAGAGTACAACTAGTAAGCCTTCCAATAGTAGCAGTAATTCTAGCTCACGCAGAAGCAACACGAGTAACTCAAGTTCAAGTTCATCGAGCAGCCGAACAACTACACGTAGCAGCTCTTCATCAAAGAATGAAAAGGAAAACAAGAAAAGCAGCACACGTACAAGCAAAACATCGACCGACGAGAATAAAAGTAGCTCTAGAAGATAACAAGACAGAAATAAGATAATAATTGAAAAGAGAATGTGCCTTTGATGACACATTCTCTTTTTTGTTTATTTCAGGTAAAAGCAGGGCATGTCCAAAAGTAACATCTACTAGTCCTTACTCATATATAGAAAATATAACCTCAGAAACAGCACTAATCTTATACAGTCTGTTTGCTAGTGAAGACAACACATTATTATGACAGTATACATAGTGATATTCATTGATATTTACTCTTATTAATTATAGAATTCCACTTTAAGTACATTTACTGATTATATATTACAATACGTCAAAGAGCAACCAAGCAGATAGTGAAGCGAGTTCATCATCAGCAGAGTCGCAGAAGTAATGGTAATGTTCAGAAAAGTGTGTATGGCTTATTTCCTAGACATAAATATCTCTCAA
>CAMTOQ010000019.1 GCA_947074205.1 uncultured Bacteroides sp.
AACAATCCTTCTAAACTAGGTTGCCTTCTATTGCAGACATAAGCATTGACAATGCTAAAGCTCTTTCCAAGTTTTTCAGCAAGCCAAGTTTGTTTAATTCCTTTTTCTTCAAGTACTTCTTTTATTCGGTTCATATTGTTAAAATTTACCGTTATTAAGTATATATGCAAATATATGAAAAAAAATGCGCTATAAAGATGAAACGAGATATTTATTAGTACTGGAAACTACATTAATCTATTAAACAAGAAAAGCGCTCATTATAAGCGCTTTTCAATTGTTTGTAATATGTCGTAATCGATTTTAATCAATAAATTACTTACCAATACAAAAGTTCTTAAAGATATTCCCCAATACATCATCAGTAGTGATGCTCCCCGATATCTCACTCAAAAAATGGATACACTCTCTGATATCTTGCGAAAGGAAATCCCCCGAGATATGCATCTCTAGTCCTTGTTGTACACGGTGGATAGATTCTAGGGCATGAGTCAGGGCTTCGTGGTGGCGAATATTGGTCACAATCACATCGTTTTGAGTAACGGTAGGCAGATGTGCCGACTCAATTAGCAATTTCTCTAGGTCGGCTGTGTTTTGATGTTCTTTGGCCGAGATAAAGATGTAACTACCTGTTGCATCTTTTAGTAAATCATTAGCTTTTTGTGTCAGCTCTTCAGTTAACTTGGGTGTGATGAGGTCGGCTTTGTTGAAGACAAGGATTAGCTGCTTGTTTTCGCAGTGCGGCAACACGCGTTGAGCTAGCGAATCGAGCTGCGTTGAGGCATTCGATGAATCAATCATCCAAAGCACAATTTCGGCTTGCTCAAGCTTTTGGAAGGTACGCTCTATACCGATGCTCTCAATGGTGTCGTTGGTCTCGCGGATACCTGCCGTATCTATAAAACGGAAAGTAATCCCACCAATATTTACTGTGTCTTCTATCACATCACGAGTAGTGCCGTGAATATCGCTAACAATAGCTTTCTCTTCGTTAAGCAGAAGATTGAGTAGGGTAGACTTTCCTGCGTTGGTCTCTCCAATAATAGCAACGGGTACCCCGTTTTTAATGGCATTGCCCACGTTGAAAGAGTGCACTAGACGAGTTAGTGTCTGTTCTATATTATCGGCTAACAGGCGCAGAGCAGCGCGATCGGCAAACTCTACATCTTCTTCGCTGAAGTCTAGCTCTAGTTCTATCATCGACGTGAAATTGAGAAGCTGCTGTTGTAGCGCAATCAGTTCTTGGCTGAATCCACCACGTATCTGGCTCATGGCTAGGCGATGGGTGGCTGCCGACGATGAGGCGATGAGGTCGGCCACAGCTTCGGCCTGGCTAAGGTCCATCTTGCCATTCAAAAAGGCACGTTGTGTGAATTCGCCCGGAGTGGCCATACGGCAACCTGCAGCGATGAGTAGCTGCATCACTTGTTGGAGGATGTAAGCAGAACCGTGGCAGGTGATTTCGGTTGAATTTTCACCGGTGTACGAGTGGGGAGCTTTGAAAAGACTGACCAATACTTCGTCTATCACCTCACCATTGTTAATGATATGACCAAATGTAAGCGTATAAGGTGACCTATCGCTTAGCTTAATCTTTTTGTTGGATGGGGTGAAGATTTTCTCAGTAAAAGTTATTGCATCAGGTCCTGATACACGAATAGTTCCTATAGCACCTCCTTGTGCCGTGGCAATAGCGCAGATTGTATCTTGATTCATAAAGCTCCGGGTGTAAATATTGAGCAAAGATACGCTTTTCTAGTTTTATACTATTTATTTGTGGTATAAATAGCGTTTAAAGACTATCTAAATAGAGCTGATAGAGTAGGGCGCAGCCTCGTGCATCCGACAATGCCTCGTGGTGATTCAATACAATATCGTTTCGGTAGCAACATGTACCTAAGTCGTAAGGCTTATATCCTTGCGCACGATAGATACGCATAGTGCATTCCCACTTATCTTCTATCTCAAGATCGTCATAATCAAATCGATACATGCGCATGATGCTCTTCAAGACGCTACGGTCAAATGACTCATTGTGAGCCACTACAGTGCGACCTATTAGGCGCTTCTTGATCTCGGGATAGATGGTATGAAACCCCGGAGCAGATTTTGTCATTTCCGGGGTGATACCATGAACTCGTATATTTTGGTACCAATAATAGTTGTCAGGCGGCTGAATGAGAGTAAAATATTCATCTATTATACTACCGTTTTCCATAGTGACAATGCCTACAGCACAGGCACTATCTCTATAGCCGGTGGCTGTCTCAAAATCGATGGCAACAAACGAGTCTTTCATGCTTAAATACGTTCTAATACTGTTTTAATCAATACATCGATTGTATTCTTGTAGCCTGTATTGGCCTCTTTTATTAGACGGTTGGCAATAACCATACATACGGTAGTGGCTTTGTGACCCATCAATTTGGCTAGACCTGCTAGTGCGGAGCTCTCCATCTCGAAGTTGGTAATCTTATAACCGTTATATTCGAACGACTCAATTTTGTCGTTTTGGTGTGGATCGGCAAGCGGGATACGAAGTTCGCGGCCTTGTGGACCGAAGAAACCACCGGCAGCTATTGTTACACCCTTCACCATATCGTCTTGCGCAATGCGGCCGATAAGTTCGCTATCGCCATCAATAACATAAGGATAAGGGATACACATATTGCCGGTCCAGCCCATGTGGTTGATAAATGCACGTTCGAATGGAAGGTCGCATACAGCGTTGCGGCCATCATAGAAGTTGAGAAGACCGTCGAAGCCGATTGACTTCTCTGAACAAACAAATGTACCTACAGGTGTGTTGGGTTGCAAGCCACCGCAAGTGCCAATGCGAACTAACTCTAACGAACGCAACTTGTCGTTTTGCTCACGAGTTTCGAAGTTGATATTAGCAAGAGCGTCTAGTTCGTTCACCACGATATCTACATTGTCGCAACCAATACCGGTTGATACTACTGTGATGCGTTTGCCTTTATATTTACCGGTAATAGTTTTAAACTCACGGCTTTCAACCTCGCACTCTTTTTCTTCAAAATGCGAAGCCACTAATGCTACACGACCTGGGTCACCCACAAGAATCACTTTGTCGGCCAACCATTCGGGTTTTACATGGAGGTGAAATACGCTACCGTCTTCGTTGATAATTAATTCTGAGGGGGGGAAATACTTCTTCATACTGTTTTGGCTTTGTTGGTTTTAAATAAAAGAAAACACGACAAAGCGATTAATGTTTGCGCAAAGAGTTTTAATTAAACTTACTTATACGCTAATCGCTTTGCCGTGTGGTTTTTGATTATTTCGCTATGGGTCCGGTAGAGTTTCCGCCCATTGGTTTAGCTATATTTTCGCGCATAGAGGTATCGGCCTCGATGTTCTTCATTTTATAGTAGTCCATGATGCCTAAGTTACCACTGCGGAATGCTTCTGCCATAGCCTTAGGTACTTCTGCTTCTGCTTCGATTACTTTTGCACGCGCTTCTTCAGCTTTGGCCTTCATCTCTTGCTCTAGAGCTACCGCCATTGCGCGACGCTCTTCTGCCTTGGCCTGAGCAATATTTTTATCGGCATTGGCTTGGTCCATTTGTAGGGCAGCACCGATGTTGCGACCTATGTCGATATCCGCGATGTCGATTGAAAGAATCTCGAAAGCTGTACCTGCATCAAGACCTTTGCGAAGCACCAACTTAGAGATTGAATCGGGATTCTCCAATACTGTCTTGTGGTTTTCCGACGAACCAATTGATGATACGATACCTTCGCCTACACGGGCTAGAATAGTCTCTTCGCCGGCACCCCCAACCAATTGGCGGATGTTGGCACGAACAGTGACACGCGCTTTTGCAATCAACTGAATACCATCCTTAGCAACGGCTGTCACCGAGGGTGTGTCAATCACTTTGGGGTTTACTGACATCTGCACAGCTTCGAATACATCGCGGCCTGCAATATCAATGGCAGTAGCATCTTGGAACGATAGTTCGATGTTGGCTTTTGATGCAGATACTAGTGCATGAATCACCTTTTCTACATGTCCCCCTGCTAAGAAGTGAGCTTCTAGTTCATCGCGGGTGATATTGCTCAATCCAGCCTTGTGAGCTTCAATCATGGCAGGCACAATCACATAGGGCGGAACATTACGTATACGCATCAAGAAGAGTTGTATCAGAGAGATATGGACGCCCGAAACCTTGGCCGATAGCCAGAGGAAAAAGGGCACATAATGAAGGAAAAGGACAATCAATAAGATAGCTCCCGCCACCATTATGAGTGTCATAATTAAAGGATCGTTCATAAATGTATAAGTTTATAGTGAATGTTTTAATGTTTTTGTCGCTTTACAAATATAGTACGATTGTTGATGCGCACAACAACAATAGGTGTTTTTTCGTCGATAAGCCCTTCATCGGTTTTTACTTCTACAATCTTGCCATAGAAATCGGCATATCCTATTTGTGCCAATCGTGTGGTGCTTACTCCTTTGTCGCCTACCTTAATGCTTTTTTCATCATCGCGGTTCACTTCCGAAGTAATCTCTTTCTTTAGCGCCAGTCTGTCGAGTGTATTCGATTTCATAAAGATGACAATAGTGGCTATAACAACGAGTGCTATTATAGATAAGGTGACAAACCCTCCAACTCCACCAAAGTAATTAAAAGCGTAGTATATACCGAATGCATAGCAACAGAATGATAGTATACCGGCAAAGCTAGTTCCAGGAATGATGAATAGCTCTACTAACATCAGTATAGTAGCTATCACAATAAGGATAATGATAAAGACTGTTCCCATAGTATTTTGTTTTTATTTAGATTGTTTCTCTGTGTTTCTTACACGTATTTCAAGAGCTGAAAGTTCTGTTTCCATCTGGTCTACTCTTTTTTCTAGGTCGATGATAGAAGGCGCAATCTTGCTCTTCTTGTTTGCATCTGCTGCTGTAAACTCTTCGCGAAGGTTTTCAAGTTTAACCAACTGTTTCTTTAGGTCATCTGCTTTTTGTTGATACTGCTTGAAGAGTTCGCGGGCTTGTGCTGAACGGAAATCACTTATCTGATAGTAGTTGGTGGCGTCGTCGAGTATAAACACAAACTCGCCGGTGTTAGCCGGAATGGGTACCTGGTTGCTTACCTCGTTTAGCCTTTTCTTTGCCTCTTCTACCATAGCTTCATCATTCCATGTGGCTTCAATCGATGTTATTTTAGCAAGAGAGATTACTTCGCTAGGCTCCATCGAGTCGTAGTTGTAAGTTTGGTTACCGCTATTGGGGACAAATACATAGATACACACTTTGTTGTCGGGCTGATAACGGTCGGATGCAAACCAGCCCAAGTTGCTAAACTCATCAATCACATACATATAGTCGTTGTAGGGTGAATTGAAAGGCATACCTATGTTTTGAGGTAGTAGATAAGAGTCGTTGTCGCTGTTGTATCGCGTTGCAAAGATATCATAGCCACCAATTGAGCTCTCCCCATTTGATGCAAAGAACATGGTGATACCGTCTGTCATCACATAAGGATAGTTATTGTCTCCGGAGCCGTTTATACGTTCGGGTAGTTCGATAGCTGCACTCCAAGTATCCGTAAGCTTGTGGCGTGTGTATATTTTTGTTGATGCCGAGTCTGGCGTGCTACCGTAGTAGATATGATTGCGAAGCTCTGTTTCGAAGACGGTTCCCGAATTTTCGCCTTCCGAGTTGAAAAACTGGTTGAAGCTATACAAGCTGCCAGCCTCTTCGCTTAATTTATAGGCCTCCAGGAAGTTGGCTTTGTCCACCACAAAACTATCGATAAAGCAAACCTGCTCTACATTTCTAAGCATTCTAAAGCCATCTTTAGCCTTGTCAAGTTTGACCTCGGCTTCCTCAGTGGGTCGTTTTTTCTTTGTTAAATCTACAATGTAGTCCTCGTAGTTCTTAATGGCATCTTCGAACAAGTAAAGTTCTGAATAGCAATCTCCCAGGAATATTTGTCCCGATGGAGTGCGTCTTTTAACAGCAGTCTGAAGATATTTAAGGGCTGTTTGTGGATCTCCTGTTTTGAGGCAGCACACACCATACCAAAGGTTATATTGACCATTGTTGGGAGTAGATTTTACTAGCTTCTCGAAAACAGGTTTAGCGCTTTCGAACTCACCGTTGGCATACATGGTTTTGGCCTCCTCAAGCGATTGAGCAGAGAGTGAGAACGAGAAAAGTGCGAACGCAGCACAGCAGATATATTTAGCTATCATATTATTAACGCATTAATTAACCTTTCTAATAGGTATTCAAAAATACAAATTAATCACTAATTAATGCTTTTTGCTTTATTGTAACTGTGTTAATTCTTCTTTAATTGCCGTTTTCACTACTTTTGTTTCCGAATTCAAGCAGAAATTATGAAAAAGTATTCAGATGAAGCGCTTCTCGTTCGTCGCATAGAACGAAGATTTAGCAAAGGTGTGGTGGAATATGGTTTGATAGAAGATGGTGACAAAATTCTCATTGGATTGTCGGGAGGCAAAGATTCTCTTGCGCTTATCGAACTGCTAGGTAAACGTGCTCGCATTCATAAGCCTAAATTTTCGGTGGTGGCTGTTCATATCATAATGTCGAACATCCCTTATAAAAGTGATTTGGAGTATCTCCGCTCGTTTGCAGAGTCGCACGGTGTACCATTTGTGGTCTACGAGACTAGCTTTGACGCTACAACCGACACGCGTAAATCGCCTTGTTTCCTCTGCTCTTGGAATCGCCGAAAAGCTCTGTTTACTGTGGCAAAGGAGCAGGGTTGCAACAAGATTGCGCTAGGACATCACATGGATGATATATTGGAAACTTTATTGATGAATATGACTTATCAAGGTGCGGTGAGTACGATGCCTCCTCGATTGGTAATGAATAAGTTTGATATGACCATCATTCGCCCTATGTGCTTGGTGCATGAAGCTGATCTCATAGAACTAGCTGCTGCACACGAGTATAAGAGGCAGGTGAAAAACTGTCCCTATGAGTCGCAATCGAGCCGTAGCGATATGAAGGGTATTCTCCGTCAGCTTGAAGCGCTCAATCCTGAAGCTCGCTACAGTTTGTGGAGCAGCATGAATAATATTCAGACGGATATGCTTCCGGAAGTGATAAAAGGTGAATCGAAATAATTAATCATAAAATAGTAAAGGCTTGTCCTCTAAGCAACGAGGGCAAGCCTTTGTTATTTTAGCTAATATGTGCTCTATAACTCTTATTTCAACACTCCAAGCTCTTTGCCAATCTTGATAAAGGCGTCGATACATCTATCGAGATGTTCCGTTTCGTGGGCAGCAGAAAGCTGAACGCGAATGCGAGCTTCGCCACGAGGCACCACTGGGAAGTAGAACCCGGTTACATAGATACCCTCTTCGAGCATGCGTGCAGCGTAGGTTTGCGATAGCTTAGCATCGTAAAGCATCACAGCGCAGATAGCACTTTGTGTGGGCTTAATGTCAAATCCTGCAGCTAGCATCTTTTCACGGAAGTAGTTTACGTTCTTCATCAGTTTGTCGTGAAGCTCGTTGCTTTCTTCTAGCATTTTGAAAGCCTCGATGCCTGCACCTACCACCGGAGGCGCCACAGAGTTCGAGAAAAGATAAGGACGGCTGCGTTGGCGCAGCAAATCGATAATCTCTTTACGGCCTGTGGTGAAACCACCCATTGCACCGCCAAAGGCTTTGCCCAATGTGCCGGTGTAGATGTCTACTCGGCCGTATGTGTTGTATAGTTCGCTCACACCGTGACCAGTGGCGCCTACCACGCCGGCCGAGTGCGATTCATCTACCATCACCAATGCGTTATAGCGCTCCGCTAGTTGGCAAATCTCCTCCAGTGGAGCTACGTTGCCATCCATCGAGAATACACCATCAGTAACAACTACACGGAAGCGTTGTGCTTGTGATTCTTGTAGACATTTTTCCAACTCTTCCATGTTGGCATTGGCATAGCGATAACGCTTTGCCTTGCATAGGCGCACACCGTCAATAATAGAGGCGTGGTTCAGAGAGTCAGAGATGATGGCATCTTCTTCGCTTAGCAGGGGTTCGAATACACCACCGTTCGCATCGAAGCAGGCAGCATATAATATGGTATCTTCTGTTTTAAAATAGTCGGAGATCGCCTTCTCTAAAGTCTTGTGTAGATCTTGTGTACCACAAATAAAGCGTACTGAAGACATGCCATATCCACGCTGGTCCATAGCAGCTTTGGCAGCGGCAATAAGTCTTGGATGATCGGATAGACCTAAGTAGTTGTTGGCGCAGAAGTTGAGTACCTCTTTACCTTTTACGGAGATAACGGCGCCTTGAGGGCTTTCTATAATTCTTTCTTCTTTATAAAGACCAGCCTCTTTTATCTCAGAGAGTGTCTGACAAAGGTGTTCTTTCAGCTTTCCATACATAATGTTATATGTTTATAGGGTTGAGTTACAAAGGACATTATTTTTTGTGAAATAAACAATAACATCTTCATTTAAAAGAGAAAAAAAAGTGCTTACTTTGTTCGCTCTTTCAGGGGCTGTTGAGCGCTTGAGAGAGTGATTTTAACTAGAACTTAATATGAAAAATATCTTAGTGATTGGAGCTACCGGCCAGATTGGATCGGAGCTAACAATGGAGTTGCGTAAGCATTATGGAAATTCAAATGTTGTAGCAGGCTATATTCAAAGTGCTGAGCCAACCGGTGAGTTAAAAGAGTCGGGTCCGTGCGAGGTGGTTGATGTGATGGATGCCGATAGACTGGCCGAGCTGGTAAGGATGTATAATATTGATACTATCTACAACTTGGCTGCACTGCTATCTGTGGTGGCCGAATCTAAGCCCCAATTGGCATGGAAAATCGGCATTGATGGCTTATGGAATGTGCTTGAGGTGGCTCGCGAAAATAATTGTGCTGTGTTTACTCCAAGCTCGATCGGCTCTTTTGGTCCTAATACTCCTAAAGTAAAAACACCTCAAGATACCATACAGCGTCCTAAAACTATTTATGGCATTAGTAAGGTGACAACTGAACTTTTAAGTGACTATTATCATTTAAAGTATGGAGTGGATACTCGTTCGGTGCGTTTCCCGGGTATCATCTCTAATATTACTTTGCCCGGAGGTGGAACAACCGACTATGCTGTTGATATTTATTATGCAGCGGTGAAAGGTGAAACTTTTGTTTGCCCCATCGATCAAGGTACACGAATGGATATGATGTATATGCCCGATGCGCTTCGTGCTTCAATTATGTTGATGGAGGCTGATCCTGCTAAACTGATTCATCGCAACGCGTTCAATATTGCTTCGATGAGCTTTGATCCTGAAATTATCTATCATGCTATACTTCGCCGTAAGCCTGATTTTAAGATAATCTACGATCTTAATCCGCTGAAACAAGCTATAGCCGAAAGTTGGCCCGACAGTTTGGATGATAGTTGCGCTAGAGCGGAATGGGGATGGTATCCTGAATACGATCTAGAACGTATGACCGATGATATGTTGGAGAAACTAAGTATTAGATTAAATAAATGAGAATATTTCTACTATTAATTATCATTAGTTTGTTTCTTTTCTCCTGCAGGGAGAGAGTTACTACTGCTTCTGTGCAACTAACGGAGGAGTTGATATCCGATTCGCTAGTTGTGCCATCCGATTCTTTGATTGTTGAGCTCACTGAGCCTGTAGAGGAGGTGCAAGAAGATGAACTCTTCGACGATTTTGTTTACTACTTCTCTACGGACAAAGCATTGCAGCGCAAAAGAGTTCGTTTTCCATTAATGGTGGTCAATGGTAATGAGGTAGATAGTGTGCAGAGCAAAGGATGGAAGCATGATTATCTCTTCTATAAAGATAGTTTCTATATGCTTGTCTTTGATAAAGATGAAGATATGGAACTAATAGGAGATTTGGCAGTAGATACGGCTGGTATCGAATGGATAAATATAGTAGAAAAAGAGATTAAAAGATATAGCTTTAAACGTGATAAGGGGGCTTGGTACTTGATGTCTATCGTGAAGAGGCCGCTCGAATCGTCTGATAATGCAAACTTCTTCACCTTCTTCCATCGTTTTAGTACGGATGAGGCTTATCAATCGAAGATGGTACGCAAACCTCTTAAATTTGTGACAACCGATCCGGATGACGATTTCTCTGTTCTTGAAACGACTCTTGAACTTGACCAATGGATGGCTTTTAAACCGGAGTTTTCTACGGCAGTCATTACTAATATAGATTACGGACAGCGCAATAAGGCGGGATCGGCAACTAAAGTGTTGGCTCTGAAAGGTGTCGATAATGGGTTTTCCAATCTATTCTATTTTAGACGTAAGTCGGGTGGGGATTGGGAACTTTATAAGTTCGAAGATACTAGTATGTAATAATAAATACGGAACAATATGATGCAGACAAATATATCGCTTCTGAAATACAATACATTTGGTATTGACGTAAAAGCGGCTCGCTATCTGAACTATCAGAGTGAACAAGAGCTTTTGGATTTTATACAAGCAGGTGAGCTTACATTGCCTTATTTGCATATTGGTGCAGGTAGCAATCTACTTTTTACCAAAGACTATCCGGGCTTGATTCTTCACTCTTCTATTGATGGTGTGGAGGTTGTCGATGAAACTATAGAGCATATATACCTTCGTGTTGGCGCAGGTGTAGAGTGGGATAGATTTGTGGGCTACTGTGTAGACAATAATTGGTATGGAGCCGAGAATCTTTCTCTTATTCCGGGTGAGGTAGGTGCGAGTGCGGTGCAGAATATTGGTGCCTATGGTGTAGAGGTGAAAGATATCATCGAAAAAGTAGAATCAATCACGGCCAAGGGGGAAAAGAAGACTTATGGTGTAGATCAGTGTGGTTATGGTTATCGTGAAAGCATTTTCAAACTACCGCAGCACCGTGAAGAGTTTATCACTTATGTCACCTATAAGTTGAGCAAGACTCCTAGCTACAAACTAGACTATGGCACTGTTCGTGATGAACTGGATAAGTTCCCTGAAATTAATCTGCATACCGTACGTCAGGTTATTATAGATATTCGTCGCACCAAGTTGCCCGATCCTGAAGTGTTTGGCAATGCGGGAAGCTTCTTTAAGAATCCTGTCGTGTCTGGCGAGTTTTTCAAGGATTTGCAACTTCGCTATCCTGCTGTGCCTAATTATCAGCTTTCGGATGGTAGTGTAAAAATTCCTGCTGCATGGCTCATCGATCAGTGTGGCTTGAAAGGTCATGTGTTGGGCAATGCTGCTGTACACGATAAGCAACCACTCGTTTTGGTTAACAAGGGTGGTGCATCAGGTCAAGAAATATTGGCACTGTCGGATAAGATTTGTGCGGCAGTAAAAGATAAATTTGATATACAATTGTCTCCCGAAGTGACTATAATATAAACACGTTTTTACACGCTCTACATCTAATGAAAATTACTATACTTGGCAGTGGCACGTCAACCGGTGTACCCGAGGTGGGTTGTAAGTGTGAGGTATGTACATCTTCCGACCCTAAGGATAATCGCACCCGTACATCCGTATTGGTGGAGGTGGATGGTGTAAATATACTTTTGGATTGTGGTCCCGATTTTCGCCAGCAGATGCTGAAAGTTCCTTTTCAGAAGATTGATGCCGTGTTGATCTCTCACGAGCACTATGACCATGTAGGTGGGATAGATGATTTGCGTCCATTTTGTCGTTTTGGAGAAGTGGAAGTTTACGCTGATTCCTGCACTGTACATCAGTTGCAGCAGCGTATGCCTTATTGCTTTAAAGAACATCCGTATCCCGGTGTTCCTAAGATCAATCTCAATACCGTTGTTGCAGGGAAGCCCTTTCTTGTAAGTAGTTTGTCTGTTGTACCTTTTGCGGTGCATCATGGACGTCTTCCTATTTTAGGCTACCGCATAGGCCAGTTTGCCTATATCACTGATATGTTGACAATGCCCGAGGAGTCGTATGAAGCATTGAAGGGTTTGGATGTATTGGTGATGAATGCGCTTCGAATTAAGACTCATCCCACGCATCAGAATCTTGAAGAGGCGTTGAAGGTGGCAGAGCGTATCGGGGCAAAACAAACCTATTTTATACATATGAGTCACCATATTGGTTTGCATCGACAAATAGTACAAGAGCTACCTCCTAATGTATATTTTGCTTGGGATGGATTGACTTTGAATATCTAGAAATTTATCTTCTTGATTGTAGTAAAATATAATGAAGCTTACCTATCTACTTTGAGTGGCGATATGTAAGCTTCTTTCTTTTTATTAGCTCTGCTGTATCTTCGCTTCATGCGTATCCTAATACCGGTATTTTATCTCTGTTTGCTGGCTAGCCTTTGCTATCTTCTTGGCAAGGGCTTGTCTGCTTGCTGAGTAAGGCTATCCACCGTGGTGGCAAGGGCTTGCCACCATCGCGTCTAGTGCTTGTTGTGAATGCCTTGTGGCTTCTCTTTTTTTGCTTTCTTTCTTAGTCAGTAAACGCAAATAGGGAGATTAGTCGGCCGACTAATCTCCCTATTTGTAAATATATTGTCTGTAAATGACTAGCTGCTTCTTTCTTAGAAAGGAAGGTCGTCATTGTTTCCTGCGTGAAACTCAGGAGCAGGAGGAGGAGCTATAGGAGCACTATGCATAGCTTGTTGAGGAGCCGCTTGTTGAGCACCAACGCGGTCGATACGCCATGCGCGGATACTGTTGAACCAGCGATCTTGCCATTGACGAGCATCAATATCAAAAGATACATTGATCTCTTCGCCCAACTGAATGTTGAATTGCTCCAACTTATCAGCACCGAATACTTCAAAACACATCTTGCGAGGGTATTGGTCGTGATTTTCAACTACGAATTCTTGTGCTTTCCAGGCATTACCTGTTTTCGATGTTCCTTCTTTTGGAGGAAGGATAGCTATAACTTTACCTATAAATTCCATTGCTTATATTTTAAATGAGAATGCGAAGTTACAATTTTTTGGTAATACAGAATAGAACTCTCACTCTTTTTTCTTTTTATTTAGTTGTCCTAATTCGATATTATTCCTAATTTTGTAATTCGATATTTAGTTAATTAAATAAGAATAATATATTATACTCCAAGGATATGAAATTTATCGTTTCAAGCACAACTCTTTTTAGCCATTTACAAGCTATTAGCCGTGTAATTAACACCAAAAACACATTGCCAATATTGGACTGTTTTCTATTCGAATTGGAAGATGGTACATTGTCGATGACGGTTTCGGACAGTGAAACAACTATGCAAACTTCTGTTGAAGTGGGCGAAAGTGACGGCAATGGTCGTTTTGCCATTGTGGCAAAAACGTTGATCGATGCGCTTAAAGAGATTCCAGAGCAACCCATCACGTTTGAAATCAATATGTCTACTTATGAGATCAACGTGTTGTATCTCAACGGTAAATATAGTATTGTGGGTCAAAATGCTGATGAATATCCAACAACTCCAACGTTGCAAGGAACTGTAAGTCGTCTGCAAATTGATGCTACTGTGCTTCAAAACGGTATTAACCGCTGTATCTTTGCTACTGCCGATGATGAGCTTCGTCCGGTGATGAATGGTATCTATTTTGATATTACTGCCGAAGACTTGACTATGGTGGCATCTGATGGCCATAAATTGGTGCGTTGCAAATCGCTGAATACTCATGGTGATGACCGCGCTGCCTTTATCCTTCCAAAGAAGCCTGCTTTGTTGCTTAAAAACTTGTTGACGAAAGAGGCTGGTGTGGTGATTGTTGAATTCGACGAACGCAATGCTATCTTCACTTTGGAACGTTTCCGCATGGTGTGCCGTCTTATCGAAGGTCGTTATCCTAACTACAACTCGGTGATTGCGCTAAACAACCCCAATAAGGTGATTGTGGATCGTCTTCAACTTCTAGGAGCTTTGAGACGTGTGTCTATCTTCTCGTCTCAGTCTAGCAGCTTGGTTAAACTGCATATCGACTCTAACAAGATTGATGTTTCGGCACAAGATATCGACTTCTCTACGTCAGCAGAAGAGTCGCACACTTGCCAATATGATGGTACGCCAATGAGCATTGGCTTTAAATCGCCATTCCTTATCGACATTTTGAGCAACATTAATAGCAGTGAAGTGGTGATTGAACTTCTCGATCCTTCGCGTGCGGGTGTTATTCTTCCAACTGAACAGGAAGCCAACGAAGATTTGTTGATGCTTTTGATGCCAATGATGCTCAACGATTAATATTGATTGACCAATGAAATTGAATCTAAAAAACCCGATAGTATTCTTCGATTTAGAGACTACCGGAACCAATATAACTGCTGACAGAATTGTAGAAATCTGCTACCTCAAAGTTCATCCTAATGGAAATGAGGAATCGAAGACGATGCGTATCAATCCTGAGATGCCAATACCAGCCGCTTCATCGGCTATCCATGGCATTTATGATGCGGATGTGGTGGATTGTCCTACCTTTAAGGAAGTGGCTAAGAATATTGCAAATGATATTGAAGGCTGCGATTTGGCCGGTTTCAACTCTAACCGTTTTGACGTGCCTGTTCTAGTAGAGGAGTTCTTGCGTGCAGGTGTAGATATTGATATCAGTAAGCGTAAGTTTGTGGATGTGCAGGTGATTTTCCATAAGATGGAACAACGCACTCTCTCTGCTGCCTACAAATTCTATTGTGATCAGAGCCTAGAAGATGCGCATACGGCTGAGGCCGACACACGCGCTACTTACGAAGTGTTGAAGGCCCAACTAGATAGATACCCTGATTTGGTGAACGATATCACCTTCCTTTCGGATTACTCGACATTTGGTCGTAATGTAGACTTCGCCGGTCGTATGGTGTATGATGACAATGGGGTAGAACTCTTCAACTTTGGTAAATACAAAGGAATGCCGGTTGCCGAAGTGCTGCAAAAAGACAGTGGCTACTACGGTTGGATTATGGGGAATGACTTTACGCTCAATACCAAATCTATGCTCACCAAAATACGTTTGAGAGAGCAATGTAAAATGTTGAATAAATAATAACTCTATAAAAAACTCCTGTTGTACCCTCAGTCAAAGGGAATAGCAGGAGCTTTCGTTTTTCGTATGCTGCAAGGAAAAAATATTATCTTAGGTATCAGCGGTAGCATTGCTGCCTATAAAGCGTGTATTCTTATACGTGGTCTCATTAAAGCTGGTGCCGAAGTACAAGTGGTTATCACCCCTGCCGGTAAGGAATTTATTACTCCCATCACGCTGTCGGCTCTTACTAGTAAACCTGTTATTAGTGAGTTTTTTGCTCAGCGCGACGGTACTTGGAACAGCCATGTAGACTTGGGGCTATGGGCCGATGCTATGGTAATTGCTCCGGCTACTGCTGCCACTATCGGTAAGATGGCCAATGGCATTGCCGACAATATGCTGATTACTACCTATCTTTCGTGTAAAGCGCCTGTGTTCGTGGCTCCTGCTATGGACCTCGATATGTATGCTCATCCTTCTACTCAAAAGAATATGGATGTGCTTCGCTCGTATGGCAATCATATCATCGAACCGGCTACCGGCTTTCTAGCTAGTCATCTTGTAGGCAAGGGCCGCATGGAAGAACCCGAAAACATTATCAAGCGCTTGGAGGAGTTTTTTGCCTCTAACCAAGAACTTGCAGGTAAGAAGGTGGTGATTACTGCCGGACCTACCTACGAAAAGATTGACCCTGTTCGCTTCATCGGCAACTACTCTTCCGGAAAGATGGGCTTTGCTCTTGCCGAGGAGTGTGCATCGCGTGGTGCCGAAGTAGTGCTAGTGGCAGGACCTGTTCAGCTAGATACAAAACATCCTTCGATTCGACGTATCAATGTGGAGTCGGCTGGTGAAATGGCCGAAGCGGCTAAGCTGGAGTTTGAGTCGGCTAATGCAGCTATACTTTGTGCGGCTGTAGCAGATTTTACCCCACTACACACTGCAGATGTCAAACTGAAACGTGGAGAGGAGGCTTTAGTATTGCAACTAAAACCTACCCAAGATATAGCCAAAGGTTTGGGAGAGGCAAAACGTAATGGCCAAGTGCTAGTGGGTTTTGCACTCGAAACAAACAACGAGGCCGATAACGCTAAAGGTAAGCTAGAACGCAAGAACCTCGACTTTATCGTTCTTAACTCTCTCAATGATGCGGGAGCAGGCTTTCAGCACGATACTAATAAGATAACTATAATTGATAAAGATAAGGCAACCGAGTATCCACTGAAGCCTAAAAGCGAAGTGGCTGCCGATATTGTCGATCGTCTAGTACAATCATTAGCATGAGATTGATCTGCACCATTCTTTTCATTTTCCTATTGAAGTTTACTGCTTCGGCGCAAGAGTTGGACTGCAAAGTCACCATCAACTATTCGCAGATTCAGGGGACTAATGTGCAGGTGTTTCAAACATTGGAAACTGCATTGACGGAGTTTATCAATAACCGTAAGTGGACCTCTGCACAATATGAGCCTAATGAGCGCATTCGTTGTTCTATTAATCTAACGGTGAAAAGCTACGACGATAATGATGGAAGATGGAGTGGTGAGATCATTGCACAAGCTACTCGACCTGTGTTTCAGAGTGGCTATCAGTCGCCTCTGTTTACGTTCAAGGACCCTGACGTAGAGTTCAATTATCGTGAATTCGACCAATTGGAGTTGCGCCAAAACCAGATAGACAATAACTTAATAGCCGTAGTGGCCTATTATATTTATCTGATAATGGGACTCGATATGGATGCTATGTCGCCGTTGGGAGGAACAGATTTATTGTATACCGCACAGAATATAGTAAACGAGGCTCAAGGTTTGAATGAGAAAGGGTGGAAAGCTTTTGATAGTAGCCGCAATCGCTATGCGCTAGTCAACGACTACTTGGATGAGGGAATGCGTCCGTTACGTCAATTGATGTACGATTATCACCGCAGGGGGCTTGACGAGATGGCTACCAATGCTACTCGTGCTCGATCTGCCATTTCTCAGGCTTTACCACAATTGCAAGAGGCGCGAACCAATAAACCGATGTCTTCGCTCCCTGCTATCTTTACTGAAATTAAAAGAGACGAGCTAGTCAATATCTATGGTTTGAGCTCGCCTGCTACACAAAAAGAACGTGAAGAGGTGTACGAGTTGGTATCGGGTATCAATCCATCACTCAACACCGATTGGGCTAAAATTAAAAATAAATAGTTATATGCTGCGATCACTATATATTCAAAACTACGCACTAATAGAGCAGTTGGATATTGATTTTGAAAGTGGTTTCTCTGTGATTACCGGAGAAACGGGTGCAGGTAAATCTATCATATTGGGCGCTATTGGCCTATTGTTAGGTCAGCGTGCCGATACAAAATCGATACGAATAGGAGCCAAGAAGTGCATCATTGAGGCACATTTTAGGATTGCCAATTATGATATGCATCCTTTCTTTGAGGAAAATCAGTTGGAGTACGATGACGAATGCATTTTGCGACGTGAGATTCAAGCATCGGGTAAGAGCAGAGCTTTTATCAACGATACACCTGTTACGCTTGCCCAACTGAAGGAGCTTGGCGAACAGCTAATTGATGTTCATTCGCAACATCAGAACCTACTACTCAACAAAGAAGGATTTCAGTTGAATGTACTCGACCTTTTGGCGCACAATGTTCGTCTTTTTATTGAGTATAAAGCTCTCTATTCGGCTTGGCGTTCTACCGAAAAGGAGTTGAACGAACTGTTGGAAGAAGCTAAGCGTAGTAAGGCTGATGAGGACTATATTCGCTTTCAATTGGAACAACTCGAAGAGGTTGGACTAAATGATGGCGAACAAGAACAGCTGGAACTAGAATCTGAAGTGTTGGAACATGCCGAAGAAATCAAGGCTGGACTTTATAGAGCCGAACAGGCATTCTCGTCCGACGACAATGGTTTGCTGAATGCTATAAAAGAACGCTATAATGATCTTTCATCGCTGCAGAAAATCTATTCGGGTGCCTCAGAGTTAGCAGAACGCATTTATGTGGCTTGGCTGGAACTGAGAGATGTGGTAGACGAAATAGCTACAGCAGGTGAGAATATTGAGTATAATCCTTCGCGCTTGGAAGTAGTGAATGCTCGCTTAGATCAGATCTACACTTTGCAACAGAAACACCATGTGAGCAGTGTGGCAGACTTGATCGACACAATGAACAAATATGCAGCTCGACTTAATGATATAACCTCTTTTGATGATCGAATAGCTGAGCTGGAGAAGCGAAAAGAGGTTGAATATAACAAAGCGCTTGAGCATGCTGCATCCTTGACTAAAACTCGCCGCGAAGCTGCCGGCTTTACTGAAAAAGAGATGGCAGCAAGATTGGTGGTGCTTGGTATGCCTAATGTTCGCTTTAAGATTGATATCACCGAGCGACAAGAGCTCAGCATAAATGGAAAGGATAGTGTGAACTTCCTATTCTCTGCCAACAAGAACGGTGCGCTTCAGAGTATCTCGTCTGTGGCTTCCGGTGGGGAAATTGCCCGTGTGATGCTATCGATTAAGGCATTAATCGCCGGAGCTGTGAAATTACCGACAATCGTGTTCGACGAGATTGATACAGGGGTGTCGGGAGAGATGGCCGACCGTATGGCCGACATCATGCAAGAGATGGGAGAAAGAGAACGTCAAGTAATCAGTATCACTCATCTTCCGCAAATTGCCGCGCGTGGCAAAATACATTATAAGGTATATAAACGCGACAATGAAAACGAAACCAATAGCCACATCAGCCGATTGACCTATGATGAACGTGTGGAAGAGTTGGCGCACATGCTAAGTGGCGCTAGCCTCACCGAAGCAGCTTTGGCTAACGCTAGAATGCTATTGAGCAAATAAAATGTAATATGTAAATCTTTTGAAGCCATTGGAGTGTTATCAAAAGAAATAATTTAGATAATAGATGATTGATAAAAATGAAATGATATTTGGCGTGCGCGCCGTTATCGAAGCTATTCAAGCAGGTAAGGAGATTGATAAGATCTTGGTGAAGAAAGATATTCAAAGTGATCTTTCTAAAGAACTCTTCGCTGCCCTTAAAGGTACACTCATTCCGGTGCAACGTGTGCCTGTGGAACGCATCAATCGCATCACCCGTAAGAACCATCAGGGGGTAATCGCTTTTGTGTCTTCTGTGGTTTATCAAAAAGCAGAACAGCTTGTTCCTTTCTTCTTCGAAGAGGGCAAAAATCCGTTCTTTGTGATGCTTGACGGTGTGACCGATGTGCGCAACTTTGGCGCTATAGCACGTACTTGTGAATGTGCAGGGGTTGATGCTATTCTTATTCCTGCAAAAGGTAGTGTGACGGTAAATGCCGATGCTATGAAAACTTCTGCCGGAGCTCTTCATACATTGCCTGTGTGTCGCGAGCAAAACCTAAAAGCTACATTGCAATACCTAAAGGATAGTGGTTTCCGTTTGATTGCTGCTACCGAAAAAGGTGACTACGACTATACAAAAGGTGACTACAATGGTCCTATCTGTATCATTATGGGTGCAGAAGATACAGGGGTCTCTTACGAGAACTTATCTCTATGCGATGAGTGGGTGAAGATTCCAATCTTGGGTAATATTGAGTCGCTCAATGTATCGGTAGCTGCCGGTGTTTTGATCTATGAAGCATTGAAACAACGTCACTCAGACGCTGAATAATTTCCATGATTTACTAACTATATTCTAATCACTTAGCAAGCACATCAATATGAAACGAATTATTCAAACACTATTATTTATAGTTTTAGCGGCTCAGTTTAGTATGGCCCAACCACCCAAGTGGCTGGATAAATCTAAACGTGCCGTATTCTCCGTTGTGACTTATGGTAACGATGGACAGATGCTCAAATCAGGCAATGGTTTTTTTGTTACCGAGAGTGGAGTAGGAGTCTCTGACTACGAACTATTCCGTGGTGCATCTAAGGCCGAAATCATTACTAGCGATGGTAAGAAAATGCCTATTGAGTCGATCTTAGGTGCTAACGAACTATACGATGTGATAAAATTTAAGGTGGCTATCACCGAGAAGAAGGTACAGGCTTTGCCAATTGCCACACAAGCGCCTGCTGTAGATGCAAAGGTGTTTATGTTGCCCTATTCTACTCAAAAGGAGATGGCATTCAAATCGGGAACGATTAAAGAGGTTGCTCCTATTGAGACAAAGTATCATTATTACACATTGAACTTAAGTGTGACAGATAAGCAACTGAGCTCTCCCGTGACGAACACCGAGGGACAAGTTATCGGTTTGATACAGCCTTCTTCGGGTGCAGATGCGGATAAAGTGTGCTATGCTGTTGGTGTAAATTTCATCATGGCACAGCAGTTATCTCCTTTAAATTTGAATAGTTCGTCGATGAAGAGTATAGGTATCCGTAAAGGGCTACCCGAAAACGAAGAGGAAGCATTGATCTTCTTATTTATCGCCTCATCGCAGTTGTCGGAAGAGGACTACTTAATGATGCTAAATGATTTTATTGCTCAATATCCAAAGAACGCTGAGGGATACTCCAGAAGAGCTATCTTGAGAGCTTATACTGCCACCTCCAAAGCGGATTATCAATTGGCTGCCGATGATTTTGCGAAAGCTCTGTCTTTGGCTACAAATAAAGGTGATGTGAACTATGCGTTGGCAAAACAAATGTACCAATATGCTTTGAGCTCACCAGAAGTGGTATATGAGCCTTGGGGCTTGGAGCAGGCAATGAATGAGGTGAACAAAGCTATTCAGATAGAACCTTTGGGAATTTACTTGCAGCTGGCAGGTGATATTGCTTTTGCGCAACGTGACTATGCAACCTCTTTTGACTTTTATAATAAGGTAAACAATACTGAGATGGCTTCGTCGACTTCCTTCTTTAATGCGGCTAAGGCTAAAGAGTTGCAAGGCGGTCAGCCCGAAGAGATTATAGCGTTATTGGATAGTGCAATTGCTCGCTCACGCCAGCCAATTGGCGAAGATGAGGCACCTTATCTATTGGAACGTGCTCAGCAATATATGAATGCCGGTAATTATAGAATGGCAGTGGTCGATTATGATAGCTATTTTACAGCTGCAGCAGGTAATGTGAATGATGTGTTTTACTATCTTCGCGAACAAGCTGCATTGAATGCTCGTCAATATCAGCGTGCTTTAGATGATATTGCTATGGCTATTCAAATGAACCCATCCGAAGTGGCTTACAAAATAGAACAGGCAGTAATCAATCTACGTGTAGGTCGTTATGATGAGGCTGTAAGTCAATTGAAGGAGGTTATAAAGATGAATCCGGAGGATGGAGAGGCTTATCGATTGTTGGGTATTTGCCAGGTGCAATTGAAAGATGTTAGTGGCGCTTGTGCTAGCTTTGCGAAAGCAAAAGAGTTAGGTGATGAATTTGTTGATGAATTGATAAAGAAGCACTGCAACTAGAATATAAATTTAATCCCGATTTGCTTCGCGCAGATCGGGATTATTTTTTTTAGTACGGGTTTACGATTGATTCTATAAACCACGCTCTTTTGGTAAGGTTAGGTTTAGGTTCTTATTCACTTATAAAACTTACGATCTGTTTTTTACTTAATAAATGCATGGCTTATTATATTACTGCTTCATTGGTTAAGAAAATTTTGCTAATGCATTCATAAGTCTTTTCTTTACGGGACTTATCATCATTTGAAACTAATTGATTCGTATCGTAGAATAAATCAAGAGTTTCTTCTATTTTTGTGGGGGATTAGATAACGTTTATCGAACATTTATAAATAAAAAGATATGAAAAAAGTAATTTGCAGTGAGAAGGCACCGGGTGCTATTGGTCCATATAGTCAAGCAATTGAAGCAAGTGGTATGGTGTTTGTATCGGGACAGTTGCCAATAGATGCAACGACAGGTGAAATGCCTGAAGGTATTGAAGCACAAACCCGCCAATCGCTAGAAAATATGAAGCATATTTTGGCGGAGGCAGGTTTGACTATGGCAAATGTAGTGAAGACTACAGTGCTATTGCACGATATGTCACTTTTTGCCGGTATGAATGGTGTGTATGCTAGCTATTTTGATGGTGCATTCCCAGCTCGCTCAGCGTTTGCTGTGAAAGCTCTTCCAAAAGATGCATTAGTTGAGATTGAGTGCATCGCGGCTAGATAAAAGATCGGCTACAATGAAAGTACTGCCTCCTACGAAGATAAAATCTTCTGGGAGGCTTTTTTGTATCGCTGCATTCACAGCTTCCTCCACTGTGGGATAGGTGTCTCCAAGTAACTGGTGCTGTAACGCAATCTCCTTTAGTTTATGCTCATCAAGTGCTCGTTTTACAGAGGCTTTGGTGAAATAATAGGTAGCAGTGGTTGGAAGCAATGACAACACACCATTGATATCTTTGTCGTCTACCATACCTATAACAATATGTAGGCGATTGTATTTTTCTCCTGCCAATTGTCTGACTATATATTCAATACCACCAATGTTATGGCCTGTATCGCATATCACTTTTGGCGAAGCTTTCAGTTGCTGCCATCGTCCATTAAGACCAGTTAGCTGGCAAACTTCTGCAAACCCTTTCTTAATTGCTTCAAGAGGAATCTGAAAACGTCCTTGCTCTTTGAGCTGATTAATAGCGTGGAGCACAGTGTTGGCATTCTTCTCTTGGCAGAAACCGGAAAGTTGTCCCTTAATCTCTCCGAAACGATCTGTCTGGTATATCCATTGCTCACCTAGGAAAGAATCAATAACTATCGAACTATCTGTAGCAAATACGATAGGGGCACTTACTTCTTGAGCTTTATCATTAAACACCTTTCTTGTGGTATTACTATATTCCCCGATCACAATAGGTGTATTCGCCTTAATGATACCGGCTTTCTCGGAAGCAATTTTTTCGATAGAATCGCCAAGCAACTGTGTGTGGTCAGGACTGATATTTGTAATGACACACAGTTCCGGATGAATGATATTGGTGCAATCCAATCGACCGCCCAATCCAACTTCGATGATGGCTACGTCTACCTTCTTATCGGCAAAATAACGAAAGGCCATAGCTGTGGTTAGTTCAAAGAAAGAAGGATGGAGTGGGAGAAAACGATCTCGATACTCTTCTACAAAATTCACCACATAGTCTTGCTCAATGGGCTTACCGTTTATCCGAATACGTTCACTGAAATCTATCAAGTGTGGAGAAGTGTATAACCCTACATTATAACCTGAAGCTTGAAGGATGGCGGCAATAGTGTGCGAACAAGACCCTTTTCCGTTAGTTCCACCCACGTGAATCGTAGGAAACTCTCGATGAGGGAATCCTAGCATTTCGTCAAGTGCATGGCTATTGTATAATCCAGGTTTATAAGCATCCTTGCCTATCTGCTGGAACATTGGAGTAGACTCGAATAGAAAGTTTAAAGTCTCTTGATAATTCATCTTTATCAAATATATTAAAACAATGCTTTATATAATTTGCTTATAATCTTCGTTTTATCTAAAAGATTTTATATCTTTAGAAAATATGAGTTTATGAAAGTGCAAATATCTACAATTTAAATCTAAGAAGTTATGGGAACTAAGAAAAATTTTGTGATTGATACAAATGTTATACTTCATGACTGTAACTGTTTGAAGAACTTCCAAGAGAATGATGTTTATATCCCTATCGTAGTGCTCGAAGAACTTGATAAATTCAAAAAAGGGAATGAACAGATCAATTTTAATGCGCGTGAATTTGTAAGAGAACTCGATTCGTTGACCGATGAACGTCTTTTTACTGATGGGGCAACTTTAGGACCTGGCCTGGGTAAATTGTTTATCATTGCGGGAGATATAAAAACACCTAAAGTTGAGGCTTCGTTTCCTGTGCATAAACCCGACCATAAGCTATTAGCTGCTGCAGAATATCTGGCTGATAAGTATCCTACTACTAAGACCATATTGGTGAGCAAAGATGTTAATCTTCGTATGAAGGCTCGCTCTATTGGTATCTTGGCCGAAGATTACAATAATGATAAAGTGATTAATGTAGATGTCTTTGAGAATGCCCAAAAGGTGTATCAAGACATTGATCCGTTGCTTATCGATCGAATATATTCTACACATGGAGGGGTCGATATAAGCGAACTGCCTTTTAAAGATGAGTTGTCTCCCAATGAGTGTTTTGTGTTGAAGAGTGATCGAAGTACTGTTTTGGCAAGGTACAATCCCTTCACGCAAACGATTTGCAGAGTTAATAAGATAAAGTGTCTTGGTATTGAACCTAGAAACGCTGAACAGAGCTTTGCTTTCGAAGTGTTGAATGATCCTAATATCAAATTGGTGGCACTTACCGGGAAGGCGGGAACCGGAAAAACTCTTCTCGCGTTGGCTGCAGCTTTAGCCAATCTCCAACTCTACAAACAGATTCTTTTGGCTCGTCCTGTCGTTGCTCTTTCCAATAAAGATATTGGCTTTTTGCCAGGCGATGCAAAAGAAAAGGTGGCTCCCTATATGCAGCCATTATTTGACAATCTTAATGTCATCAAGCGACAATACTCTTCAAATTCAACAGAGGTAAAGCGGATAGAAGAGATGCTGAAAAGTGAACAGTTGGTAATCGAAGCTCTTGCTTTTATCAGGGGTAGAAGCTTAAGTGAGATGTATTGTATCATTGACGAAGCCCAGAATCTTACTCCCAATGAAATTAAAACGATTATAACTAGAGCAGGCGAAGGTACTAAAATGATTTTTACAGGTGATATTCAACAGATAGATCAACCTTATCTTGATAGTCAATCAAACGGTTTGGTTTATATGATAGATAGGATGAAAGATCAAAACCTATTTGCTCATATTAATCTAGTCAAAGGTGAGCGAAGTGAGCTGAGCGAACTAGCTAGTAATCTGATGTAACATTTTTTGTTAATTTAATGCAATGTGAAATCAAAGTGGCAATAGAGCTTATAGAACTGCTTCTATCGCCACTTTTTTAATTAAAATAGTTATCATAGTGATAAAAAAGATTTATCTTTGCATCGGCTATTAAAAATCACAAAGCAAATGAATAAAAACATCTTTCGTCGATATTTATCAATTAGGGTCTTACCTATCTGGACCATTTTAATTATAGATGTACTAATTGTAATTGTATCTTGCCTCTTAACTTATTTCCTACGAAGCGATTTTACAAATAATTTCACCCCTGGCTATGAAGTTGGCCGCACTGTTTGTTGGGCAGTAGGTGTGAACTTAATATTCTTTAGAGTTTTCCGTACTTATTTGAATGTATTGCGCTTCTCTTCTTTTATAGATATAATGCGCATTTTTATGGCATTATCTGTGGGCTACGGCATTCTTACTATAGCCAACTTTATATCTTTGAGCTTTTTCGATTATCAGATAGCAGCGATTAGCGTGTTATTTATAACATTCATCATCAACTTTGCATTGATGACTTGTTCTCGTATTGTTGTTAAACTATTCTTTGATAGTTTAAATTTCGATCATAAAAGAACAACCAATGTCCTTATTTATGGTGCAAAGAGTGCTGGTGTAAATATTGCAAAATCACTTAGAGTTAACCTTCGTAATCCCTATCGACTACGTGGATTTATAGCAGATGAACCGGAGTTAATAGACAAAGTGTTGATGGGTGTCCGCGTTTATGCTAATGATGAAAATGTCTTGGATATAATCGAGAAAAGAGACGTTCAAGCAATTATTATCTCTCCAGTAAAAATGGAGGAACTAAAGAACTCAGACTTAGTTGATAGATTATTAGCAAATAACATAAAGTTGCTTGCTGCGCCTCCTATTAGTGATTGGGGTAGTCACTCTTTTAATCCAAGCCAACTAAAAGAAGTTCAGATCGAAGACTTGCTACAACGCGACCCTATTCAAGTGGATATACATAAAATCGCATCGCATCTTGAAGGTAAATGTGTTCTGATTACAGGAGCTGCTGGTTCTATTGGTAGCGAGATAATGCGTCAAGTAGCATCGTTTAACCCCTATAAATTGGTGCTTGTAGATCAGGCCGAGACTCCACTTCACGACATTCGTTTGGAGTTGCAAGATAAATGGAGAGAAATAGATGCAGTTACTATTGTGGCTGATATATCTAATCAAACTCGTATGGAGGCTTTGTTCCGAGACTATAAGCCACAATACATCTTCCATGCGGCTGCCTACAAGCATGTGCCAATGATGGAGGACAATGTTTCCGAATCAATTCAAGTGAATGTGGCCGGCACACGTATTTTGGCCGATTTGGCTGTTAAGTATAATGCACAAAAGTTTGTGATGGTTTCTACTGATAAAGCTGTTAATCCTACCAATGTTATGGGTTGCTCTAAACGTATTTGTGAAATCTATGTTCAAGCTCTAGCTAAAAAGATCCAAGCTGATAAATCATCTAAAGTTCAGTTTATTACTACCCGATTTGGTAACGTTTTGGGTTCCAACGGTTCTGTGATTCCTCGTTTCCGTGATCAAATTCAACGCGGTGGCCCTGTTACCGTGACTCATCCTGATATTATTCGTTACTTTATGACTATTCCTGAGGCTTGTCGCTTAGTGCTCGAAGCTGGTAGTATGGGTAGTGGAGGCGAGATCTATATCTTTGATATGGGTAAACCGGTAAAGATTGTCGATCTAGCTAAACGTATGATTAGGTTATCAGGTCGCACTGATGTTAAGATTGAATTTACAGGTTTACGTCATGGTGAGAAACTGTATGAAGAACTTTTAAATGTGAAGGAGTTGACTAAGCCTACCTACCATGAAAAGATTATGATTGCAACAGTTCGCGAGTATGACTACGAGGATGTAAAAGAGCGTATTCAAAATATGATAAAGCTGAGCTATTCATATGACCAAATGAGTATAGTTGCTTCTATGAAGGATCTTGTTCCTGAGTTTATCAGCAAGAATTCCTGTTTCGAAGCTTTAGATAATCAAGCTAATGTTGGCTGACTGTCGACTTAATGATAACTAAAAATGACCCGGCTTATGTCGGGTTTTTTTGTGCTTCGACTTCTTCTCTCCCTAATTTAACAGCGTGCATACGCCTATTCACCGTGGTGCATCTCTAAGCCTACTGCAGTGCATCCACTAATGGACTAATGTCAATACGCCTTTTTACTGCATTCAATGAATGGATTGACTATTGTCCATAGAGCTAAGGACTACTGTGGAAAAGCTACTACCTAAAAAATAATGCGCTTATCTTGTTGGCCAACAAGATAAGCGCATTGCTATGATAAATGATAATTTTCTAGAGTAAGTTTTTAGTATTCCAAAGCCAATCGACTTGACGGAGTAATAGTTCCATCGATAATGCCTATTACAGTACTTAGAAGTGCTTCCTTGGGATTGCCAAAAGGAAGGAAGTTAGCCATGTTGCTATTATCAGTGGCAACTACGTTGGGAGTGAAAGTTGCTCCTTCATTGCTTTCTCCTTTCGAGTTAAATACCGAGCAGACAACCGGATTTACACTCCATGCAAATCTAGGGTTAGTGAAGTTTTCCGTGGCAAATCCCCAACATTTTATTGAGCTCCCAATTAGTGCCCATGGTTGAACAGCTGAAATGCAATTTAAGAAAACTCCGGTAACTCCGGGTGATGTAGCGCTCGAGCTAATGACAAAGCCTTGGTAAATATTAAGGTTGCTGCCGTTTCCAATAATTTCCCTATTATATTTGATTGCTCCGTTTTGATCTGAACGTAAATCATTAAACTCTAAATCAGCATAAGCACTTTGCGTAGTGATCTCGTTTGTTGTAGTAAGTATTGAAGCAAGAAGTTCGGTTGACTCGAAATGACCACCTGTATTGTACCTTAGATCGAGTGCAAAATGGGTCACATTGTTTTGTGCAAAATAATTTGAGACCTCTCTCAGTTGGTTAGCGTATTTCTCGGGTGCGCTTATTGTTCCATTCTCAAATCTGTTATAAACCAAATATCCTAATTTTACTCCAGTTTCGGTAGTGATAACAGTATAATAATGAATGGGATTGTTTTCAACTGCTCGAAATGCTGCCATAGATGTTTCGCCTAATTCAACTACCGCACCTTTACTTGTTATGGTCCCCTCTTCGTCTTCCTCCTCAATTATCTTGTATTCACCCACGATTAGTTCCACAGCACCGCCCGAATTAAGTAGAGTCGTTTGGTTTTTGCTGGTGATATATTCGCCGTCTACTTTCATAATATAATCTCCACGAATTAGACCTGCATCCGAGGCAGGCGAATCGGCTAGAACCATACTAATCAAGGCATATTTAGCGGTGTCGTTTCCAGCAACATTTTGCAAGCTATACTCAAATCCATAAGATGGAATAGGAGATGTTATTACGGTATCTACATAAGAATATTGATTGTCTTGATTCTTATATAATATTGATTGTAAAAACGTAGAAGGAGCAGTAAAATAGTTCAGGTATTTTCCTTGTGGAATGGTGGAGTACCACAAATAGTTTTTTCGCATCACACTGTCTATCCACTCATCTTGGGCAGTCTCGGCAGCATACTCTGGCCATCTATCTACACCACATGAGATAAAATGCACTGCGGCTATCAATAATAGCATTGATTTGAAAAGTATCTTACTTTTTATCATTCCTCTATTTTTAGTTATTCGAATACAAAAATAAGAAATTGTTCGTTTATCCATCTTATGTATCACTTGAAAAGATGCTCGAAGGTGATTATATGCAGTAGTCGGCCATGTCTATTATGCCAGCTCTCAAAGCATATTTGGTCGCTTCGTGTAGATTATTGACTCCAAGCTTCCGAAAAATGTTTTTGCGGTGACTGTTTACAGTATGGAAACTCAAAAACAATTCATTAGCAATCTCTTTAGTCGTTTTCCCAGAGGCAATCTCTCTCAAAATCTTTTTTTCAGATATAGTGAGTGTCTCAACTTCGGTTTTGGGTTGATCTCCATTCAGTGTTTTTCTCTCACTTCGAAGTGCAGATGAGGTTTCTTGGCAGAAAGTGCGCTCTCCCTTACTTGCTTTAAGTAGTGTGGTCTCTATATCATCTAGTGTACTATCTTTACTAAGAGCGCCTACTCTAGAACATTCTGAAGCCACCTGCTTTAAGAAATTGCTACTAAGTTCATCGCTAAACAACACCCATTGTGCTTGCTCAAAACGTCCCTCTAGTATTGAAAGTTCTGATATATCGTTAATGTTGAACAGAGTATAGTCCAATATAACTATGGCCGTGGGGTACAAAAGCAGCTGTTCAATAAGCTCTCGCTTGTTTTCGACCTCAATAATATTTTTTGAGATAGATTCTTTAGTGAGTAGATATTTGATGCCAGCTTTTGTGATGGCCTGGTTGTCTGCAAGGATAAAGGTGCGCATACGTCTCTGAGATTATTTCTAGCTAGGTGCTAAAGATAGATATATTCTATTTATAACAAGCCTCATTCCCTAAATAATAAAGAGTGGCAGATGGTCTATCCATCTACCACTCTCATCAAAAAAGCGTCAAAAAAGTCTTGGGATGATTACCAAGAACGTCCCTTAAATACATCAGATTGGTCAAGTGGTAAAAGATTTCCACTTAGAGTCAAAGTATTTGAGTTGAAGTTTGGATTAACTTGCACTTGTGCATTGTTGCCACCATTTGTCAACGAAATAAATACTTGAGCAGAGATACCAATACCTTGAATGCTGTACGAGCAATTTACATTACCTCTCTTGTCTGTATTCATAGTTAGGTCAGATACTGTGCCATCTACTGTGATACCACCGATGCCGTTAGGACCAGGATTTGGGGTGTTGAATGCAATCTGTACAGTACCTTTGCTACCATTTACTAGTACAAAGTTGGTGTTCGATGTAACGAACGCACTTTGTCCATTACGGAAAATCACCTGGTTGGCTTCCAAAACAAATTGTTTGGCATTTAATGCTTGCACGGCTTGTTGGTATGCCACCTCGTTTTCAGCTTGTTCTGCTGCTCTAGCTCTAGCTCTATCTGCTTCTCTTTGAGCTCTGCGATCATCCTGTGCGTACAACATTGTTGAAGCACCTACAAAAACTAACACTACTAATGCAATAAACTTCTTCATAATTGTTTCAATATTAAGTTTTAAAAAACTATTGCTCGTTTATATACACAAAACAACAGATGTTTAATAATGTTCATTTGAAACGGCGAATTTTATATCCAATTGCAGCAACTATTATACTCATTATTGGACTTAGCAAATTAAAGAAGCAGTAGGGAAGGTAAGTTAGGGTTGAAACATTCAAAATTGTGGCTTGCGTCATCCCACAAGTATTCCAAGGGATCAATACTGAAGTCACAGTAACAGCATCTTCTGTGGTGCGGCTAAGTAAACAGCTCTCATATCCTTCCTTCTTATAAATCTCGTTAAACATGTTGCCGGTGAGCACAATACTGATGTATTGATCTGCCGTGATAAGGTTGAGGCTGATTCCAGCAAAAACTGTCGACGATACCATTGTGACGGTTCTTCGTATCTTTTTCACGAAAACAGCTGTTAAACTTCCAATCATTCCGCTAGCTGTCATTGCTCCTCCGAAACACATTGCGCAGATAATCAGCCAAATGGTGTTGAGCATACCAGCCATGCCGCGAGTAGAGATGAGTTGATTCACGGCTGTATCTCCTGCATCTAGGCTTGTACTGCCGTAGAACGTCATCATCAAACCTTTAAAAGTGGTGTGAGTACCTTCATTGATTTCGTTGGCAATCTCGTGAAGCAGTTCGGGCTGGAAAATTAATGCACAGATGCCGGCAGCAATTGTCGAAACAAATAGAGTAACTAGTGATGGAGCTTTTTTGGCTATCAAAACTCCTGTTATAACAGGAACAAGCAATAACCAAGGTGAGATGTTGAATTTAGATTCAAGCACTTGATTGAAAGCTTCAATATGCGATGTGTCTTCTACGCTATGAGTCAACCCCATGATAGTGAAGATTATCAATGCGATGATGATTGATGGCACCGTCGTAATTAGCATGTAGCGTATGTGCTTAAATAGAGGTGTGTCTGTTACAGATGCTGCAAGTACTGTGGTGTCTGATAGGGGAGACATCTTATCGCCGAAATAGGCACCCGAGATTATAGCACCCGCTATCCATCCTTCGGGGAAACCTTGTATTTTCCCGATGCCTAGTAGTGCAATACCAATGGTGGCAATTGTGGTCCAAGAACTTCCGGTCATGATAGACACCAATGCACAGATGATGCAGGTGGATGCTAAGAAATAACTGGGATGAATCACTTTCATACCATAATATATCATAGTAGGTACCACGCCGCTAACCATCCAAGCACCACTTAAGGCGCCTATGATAAGAAGAATTAGTATTGCAGGAACCACCCCGGTAATATTGTTGATAATAGCAAATTCAAAGTCGCGCCACTCTATTTTGTAGAAAATAGTACCTATAAAGATGCATACTGCTGCTGCAATGAGTAGCGATACTTGGCTACCTCCTTCTAATGCATCGGTACTAAATGAGCGTATTGTTGCAACTAGTAATCCTGTAAGTACTATGATGGGTATTAATGATATGATGGGGGATGGTACTTTTTTCATTGTTCTGCTCTTTAGTCTTATGTAAATCTTGATATTGACAACGTTTTTTCTTCATCTCTTCCAACTAAAAACAGTTGACTGAGGAAGTTTGTTGTAAGCAAGGAAATTTATTCGGGAATATCTATTTTATCTTGTTTGTATTTTGTTTTAAAGAACCATCCATAGCGCACGAACTGTAGTCCAGTTAAAAGTAGAGCTGATGAAAGTCCTAAATAGAAGGCGGAAAGAATAGGGGGTGGGAAAATATTGAATTGGCGAATCACCCTCCCCAATGCTATCATAAATAACATCACCATCCATCCACGTGCATCAAAGAAAGAAAAGGGACTGTTTTTATCACTACTCTTTCTGCTGATTCGGGCAGTTAGCTTGTTGTAGAAGCGCCGAAATATAATAAAAAAGAAGATGAGAAATATAAATGTAGCGCCTAGTGCTCCCCACCATCCATAGTTAGATTGATATAACCATGTAGTGATACCAATGTAGAATATATTACTTCCGGCTAGCGTCCAAACAATTCCTGCAATGATAATTAAGCTACCTCTGCTTATCTTTAATTCCATTCTTTGTTTATTAAATCTTCTTCAACGGCAAACCTTGTTTTGCAAAGTGCTTTGCGAAATAACCATTTTGTGCGGTGAGAAAAAAACTAGGAAGCTCCTTCTGTAATATTGTCAGAGCTTTCTGTGCACGCTCTCTCACATCGTTGATTGATGCAGTTTGGTCAAGCATTTTATTAATACGCTTAGCTTGATCTCCTCCACGTAGGCTCTCGAACAGAGCCTTTTGTATGTCTACTATTATTAGATCTATGTTTTGCAAAGTCACAATATTCGTAGTAGAGTAATCTCCTAACAGATGGATATCCGTAATAATTGAAGCAAACGCATTGGCATATGCACGTTCTGCACCCGATAGTTGAAAATTTAGCGTACCTCCAACGGCACTCATCGACTCTCTGTTGCGGCGTGCTTGCTCGTCTATCACTTTTTTCCAGAAAGAGTTCTCAACTTCTTTATTCCATTTGCGTTCGGCTACTAACTCCTGTAGTATTGGACTACTTTTAGGATTGGCATTAAACCCCCAATGAAAAAATGTGCGATGGCCAAATTTATGCCACGTAAAGTTTTGATGCGGGGCATCTCGGAGTCCTGGGAAGTAGCCTATTGGGTGATCTATATTATTATGAATTGTAAGAATCAATGCGCTGATTTCTGTGCATCGATTAAAGGGTAAAACGGAATAAATATCCTCTTCGTGTCCTCCTTTCTTTCCGGCATTTAGTGATTTTGCTGGTAAGTTGGGGATATTAAGGAGCAATATGATAACTAATAGTAGCGATTGTCTTGCAAAATTCATTTTTAGTTGCTGTTTTTATTTCTGCCAAAGATAGCAACAATTCTATGCATATATATGCAGATGCAACAAAAATTGGGCTAAATGGATACTTCTCCATTAGCCCAATTAGAATATTTAAGTCTTAAGACTTCTATTTTTCACAATTTTGTTTATTCGGTTTCTTTATAGGGCGCCCCTCTGCATCAAACCACAAATCCTGGCCTTTAAAAATATCTATTTCGTAATAACCCGATTTTAGGCAATGGCTAATTTCTTCTACATTTGCTAACACCTTTTTCTCTCTTAAATGGCTTATTATTGTGCTAGGTATCAGTTGAGCCAAAATTGATTCTGGTATAGCTGTGTCTTGTGGAGCATCAATTTTCTTCCATTCTCCTTCAGGGGTAATATCAATTTCGTAACCATCACTTAACTTAATCTCGTAATAGTTTTCTGGAACTTCGAGTTCAACTTTAGCCATAGTGGCTTCTGGGAAATGAGTGCCAAGAAATGATAAAACTGCATCTGGCACACTTAGCTGTGTCTCAGATATTTTAACTACAGGCCCAACCTGAGCCATTGTGCTTTGTATATTAATCATTGCACAAAAAAGTAGACCACAGATGGCTATAACAATACTTTTTGATTTCATAACTTTACTATATTTAGGGATTATACTTGCTATAACAAGAAAGAACTCTCTTTGTTAAGCCCTTCATGTTGTTTTTTGTTTCCTTCTGTTGCTATCTTATCATTTATTAACTAACTCTTTCTCGCTCATCTTGTTTTACTTTAAAAAATGTATGAGTAGTATGAATAATTCAGATCACCTTAATGCAGAAGAGCGCCGCGAGCTTTCTGATTCTGATTTCGGATTGCCCGATTTGCGTGAGTTTCCTATGCCTGATGCTGCACATGTTAGAGCTGCTGAGGCCTATTTCCGCTATGCACCTGAAGATAGAAAGGCCGAATTGGCCCGTAATATTTTGCGTAAAGCCCAGGAGTTTGGCGTGAACGTAAAGAGCCAAGCCATTGAGTCTTGGGCTAGTCAATAGTCTTCTTACAATCCAAAGTGTTGTGGGATACTGTTTCCATAGTATATACCTTTAAGATAGATTCTAAATGAAAGTCGGTTATTTTGTGCCATGCTATATCGATGCCTTGGCACCTCAAGTAGCTATATCTACTTTTAAGTTATTGCAACGCTTCGATCTAGATCTCTATTACATAGAACAAGCCTCTTGCTGTGCTTTGCCACTAACTGATATGGGGTATACTAAAAAAGCATGTAAGATGGAGCAAGATCTTGTGCCGCTACTTTCTGGTTATGATGCAATTGTGATCCCTTCAGGTATTTGTACCGAGCAGATACGCGACAGATTGATTGATGAAGATGATAAACAAGATACATTCAAAGTACGAGAGTCGGTATATGACATTGTAGAGTTTTTGCATGATGTTTTAAAGGTTACTAGTTTGCCCTGGGCCAAATTCCCCCATCGCGTGGTGCTACACAATGGTTGCCATTCGCTTCGCTATCTCAAACATGCTCGCCCTACCGAATTGATGGAACCTGATTTCTCTAAAACTGAAGCTTTACTTAAACTAGTGGATGGCATAGAAATCGTTTATGCTGATCGGAAAGACGAGTGTTGCGGCTTTGGAGGAACATTTGCTGTGTGGGATATTAGCTGTGCCGGTCAGATGGGACTAGATAAGGTCAATGACTATGTCCGCCAGAATACTAAGTATGTCACTTCGGCAGACTACTCTTGCTTGTTACATCAACAATCCATTGCCAAAAAGAATGACATAGATATAAAGACTTATTATATAGCAGAAATATTAAACGGAGATGTAGAGTCATGAAGCAGGTCGATCAGGTAGCAAATGGAGCTAAGTTTATAGCTGATGTTCCTCATCGTGAGAGTCACGATCGTTGTTTATGGGCTGCTCGTATGCGTAGAGATGCTGTGGCGCAGCAGATACCCGAGTGGGAGGAAATGAGACGTTTGGCCTCTTTGGTAAAAATGCATACACTTTCCAATCTCGATTTTTATTTAGAGCAGTTTGAGAAAAATGCCATAGCCAATGGCATCCATATTCATTGGGCAAAGGATGCAGCCGAACACAACGAGATAGTATATGACATATTTAAAGCTCATGATGTGAAGATTGTTACCAAAGGTAAATCAATGTTGATGGATGAGTGTGGCATGCGCGAATATATGGGTGAGCGAGGCATTGAGATTTTTGAAGCCGATCTGGGTGAGCGTATCCAACAGCTTAGCAACGAACGTGCATCTCATATTGTGATGCCTGCTATTCATAAACTTCGTGGAGATGTAGCTAAACTTTTTGCAGAGCACATGGGGAGCGATCCCACTAATGATGATCCTCATTATCTAAATAGTGTGATGCGAAAAGATATGCGTCAAAACTATATAAAAGTGGATGCAGGCATGAGCGGAGCCAATTTTGCCATAGCCGAAACGGGTGGGATAGTGGTGTGCACCAATGAAGGGAATGCAGATATCAGTGCCAATGTCCCTCCATTATATGTGGCAAGTGTAGGTATTGAGAAACTAATCCCGCGTGCCAGCGATTTACCACTTTTTGTTCGTTTACTTTCGCGTAGTGCTTTAGGTTTTCATGTCACGCAATATACCTCACACTATCATGGTCCACGTGAGGGTCAAGAAATGCACATTGTGCTAGTAGACAATGGACGTTCGGAGCGCCTCTCTATGACAGGCTTTTGTGAAATGTTGAAGTGTATACGTTGCTCGGCCTGTATTAATACTTGCCCGGTATTTCGACGTACCGGCGGACTGAGTTACGATGCACCCTATATGGGACCAATTGGTATTATATTGGAGCCTAGTTATGATTTACATCGCTATGCACAGTTGCCCTACTCGTGTACACACTGTGGGTCATGTGCTAATGTATGCCCTGTGAAGGTTCCTATTCCCGAGCTTGTATTTAAGTGGCGCAATGAATTGGTGGACAAAGGAGAGGACTTGTTGTCGCATCGCTTGCAGATGGATGTAGCCGCAGCAGTGTTGCAAAATGCTACTCGCTTGTCATGGGCTGAGAAATTTGCGTTGTCGGCTCTTCGTCACACGCCTAAGCAATTGCTCAACTCTCATCTAAATCCTTGGGCTGAGAAGCATACCAATCCGAATCCGCCCGAAGAAACATTTCGTGAGTACTTTAAGAAACAGCAACCTACAAATAAAAAGCAGTAATCATGACTATCGATACAACTTCTTCACGTAATGTGATTTTGGATGCTATACGCAATGGTAAGCCGCGCTTAATACCGCTACCCGATATTCCGCAATACCCTTTCCCTGGAGACGAAACAGAAGAATTTATAAAACATCTGCTTTCGTTTGACGGAAAATGTATGCAATTTGAAAGTCGTCAAGCTGCTGCACAATGGATGACTCAGTTACCAAAAGAGGACAAGGTTGTTTTCTCTGCTGTACCAGAATGCATAGGAAGTATTACTCTAGATGATTTAAAAGACCCACATTCAGCCAATAAAGTAGATATATGTATTGCCGAAGGAGTGATTGGTGTGGCAGAAACCGGCTCAGTTTGGGTCAATAATGCTACTTTGGGTTTAGCAGCAGCTGCTCTGCTCTCAACCGATCTTTATCTCTTTCTAGATAGAGCAAACCTTAAATCGGGCTTGCATCAAGCATACGCTGCATTGGATATACGTGCACATCAATATGGCTCCTTCTATACAGGGCCGTCGGCAACTGCAGATATAGAAGCTATTCATGTAACGGGTGCACAAGGTGAAATTAGTTTGACGGTTCTACTTTATGGCTAGTTTTATGTAATATCATATTATAGTAAAAGTCGAAAGAATGATAGGGCTAAACGTATCAATCTTTCGACTTTTATATAAGGGTGTAATACTATTAAATCTTCTTTAGAATAGAAAGTTCTGTTTCTAAACGGCTGATTGATGCATTGAGTTTCTTTAAGTCAAGATCAATAAGGTCAGACTTAATATACTCTTTATTGCCTAGTTTAATTTTTTCTTCACCGTTGCGGCTAGGCAAATTGACAAGCTCTAGCTCTTCTCCATCCATTGAAGTGATAAGTTCCTTATAGAGAGCGTCGAGTCTAGCTAGGATGTCTGTCTTTTTTTCCTTAGTAATAATCATTGTCGTATTCTTTATCTGTGAGTGTTTGAAAAATAGGCTGCAAATGTACATTCTTTTTGTAATATGGCGAAAAGAAGAGATTCAAATTTTGTGCCTATACTCGTTTAAATATGATTACGATTGCTGATATAATAATTCGTGAGTAGTGAATGATTAGAATTGTAATTGGAAATTGGCAAAAACGGGGAGGTGATCGCTAAAACCTCCAATATATTTCATTCCGTTATAGGTGCGAAAAGGTTTCATACCACCATATTGCGTATCTTCCTCAAGTAGGAAGGGTAGGTTTACAACATCTGCTCTTTCTTCTGATGTGTAGAGATTCGAGTTGGCGCGGAGCAGATTACCAGAGACAATGATGTGATCTAACAATTTCCATTCGCCGCGATATTTATGGGAACCATATTTGTGGCTCTTTGCTTTTTGTGCTAAAAGATGATAGAGCTCTTTGGGCTGGATAGAGTCTGTTGGATGAGTCGCATTTAAGATTTTTGAGATTGACTTATTAGTAGGGGTGTCATTGAAATCTCCCATAATAATGACTTGTGGGTGCTGACGTGCTTGAAAGAGGCTATCTACTGCTTGTCGCAATTGCCGGGCAGCACTCACCCGGTAGGGTTCACTCTCTTTTACACCACTGGATCTGGATGGAAAATGCACTACAAAAACGTCAAGTGTATCGGCATTGATAAGGGCACCTACTACATGTAAAATGTCACGAGTAGGCTTTCTGTCGGGCCTGTCGCGTGGAATAGAGAGTGATTGATGTTCAATTAGTCGGAATCGCCCGCGTTGATAGAGAAGTGCTACATCTATTCCTCTTGCATCTTTACACTCTGTCATCACATATCTATATCCAAGTTCTTTTAATGCTGAGTAGCGAGTCAGATATTTTAGTACATAATCGTTTTCTACCTCACATAGGCCTACGATGTCTGGCACATCTCCTTCGCCTATGGCAACAATAGTTCTTGCCACATTATTAATCTTCTTTTTGAACCGTCCAGCATGCCAGTGGCGGATAGACTCTGGTAAAAATTCATTGTCGTTTTTTAGAGAATCGTGACGAGTATCAAATAGGTTCTCAACATTCCAAAATACCGCCTTAAATCCAGTGGTGTATTGTGCAACTACTGTCGGCACCAATAAAATGAAAAGGACTGATAATAGAATGAGGCGCTTCATGTCAAACCGCTATTTATTCCATTGTGGGTATCCATTCGTAGCAACCGGCATCTGGAGCTTCATCGTCTAATCGGGAATTGCCTCGAAGATCGGTAGGGAAGGAAAGAGCGTCTTCTCTTGAGCCCCAATTTATGGCTTTGGACTCTTCGGTTATAAGGAAATCGTAAGATTGAGTTCTACTGTCCATCATTACGAAGTTGTCATCTTTTTGCCACTGTACGTTACTGATGTTGTCATTTTCTTCTGTCACAGAATTGATGAGACAGTTGGAGAAAAAGTAGTTGAATGGGATATCCTCGTTTGCAGATCGGCTGCCATAAAGCTCATCTGATGATGACCCGGCGATGATGCTGTTTTTAAAGCTAACGCCATGTAATGGATATATCTCTCCATTTAATTCGTTACGGAAGATAAGTGCTGCTCCTCTTTTTACGTTCCAGCTGAAATAGTTGGCTAGCGTGCAATGCACAAACTCATAGTCACCCCCGCTGATGTTTACGCAATAATAGCCCGCGTTGCTCAGAAGAGAATTCCCTACAAAAGCCTTGCAGGCTGTAAGCTGTAAAGCATCACCTGCCACTTGGTGAATAGATGAGTTGGTAAATGTTAGTTTAGTTTCATCGATACCTGTAGAGTCGCAACGTATGCCATACTGACCGCCATGAATATCAACAAAGTCAAGCACGTTGTTTAGGCTCGACTCATAAAAACGTATGCCTCCCCATTGCCCGGGAAGTCGATCATAGGGAAGATAAGAGAACATATTGTCGGTGCGATCGCCACGAAACTGGACAGGAGACTGTAAGGTTCCGTTGGCTACGAGCTGACCACGAACACGCAAGTCTGCATTGTTGTGGAAGTAAAGCTTTACTCCCGCTTCTAATGTTAGCTTCGTGTTGGCTTCAACACACAAACTGTCGTAGATAACAATGGGGCGTTGAGAATTGATTACTGTGTCTTGAGTGATTGTTTTTCCGTTAAAGGCGATGAAGTCTTGTCCAAAAGCCATGAGTTTTACATCCTGCATCACACCATTTGTGATAAACACGATTGAATCTTTTGAGAAAACTGGGGCATCACTGTTCATTTGAGGTAGGGTGGCCTCTATAAAGATGAAAAGGCTGTCACGTTGACGAATCTCTACGTTTGTATGATTACTACCCCGTATGCCATCCACATTCATCCTAAAGCCAGACCGCTCTGCATCTGCCAAAATGATTGACGAGATGTTTAATGCCTCATTGTTCCTATTGTACACCTTAAGGATGTGTGTAGAGCTTCCTATTTCGGTCAAGATAGTGTCTAGTCGCAGTGTGTCCTGCGAGAAAGTCAATCTCAAAGAAGAATCAGTCGAGAAGTTGTCCCAATCGTCACATGAGTTGAGAGAGAGAAGAGTGAGTATTGTAATGAGAAATATTGCGAAATGCTTACGAGTCATAGTTAGTGTGTATAATTATTAGGCACAGCAGGTCTGTGTCTACTGTGCCTAATAAACGAGAAATCGTTACGATTATTATTTCTTTTCAGGGATATTTGCCAGAATATCAAGTAGGTGGTCCCAGTACTTTTTTACAGAAGGAATGTGCAGACGCTCGTCAGGAGAGTGTACACCAGTCATTGTAGGACCAAACGAAATCATGTCCAGATGTGGGTATTTGTCTAGAAATAATCCACACTCCAAACCTGCATGAATAGCCATAACTTTAGCTTCTTTATCAAACAATTTCTTGTAAGATTTAGCTGCAACCTCTAGGATTTCAGAATTTGGGTTAGGTTTCCATCCAGGATAGCCATCTCCGTGGGTGATAGTAGCGCCAGCCAAGCTGAATGCAGCTCTTACTGTTTCTGCCATATCATTACGAGCCGAAAGAATAGAGCTACGTTGGCTAGTTTCGATTCGTATAGTATTGTTAGGTTTCATTTTAACAGAAGCCAGGTTTGTTGATGTCTCTACTAATCCTGGAATGTCTTGGCTCATTGCATAAACACCGTGAGGAGCAGCATAAAGAGCTTTTAGTAAACGCGCTGTAGTATCGCGGTCGATAGCTGTTGCGCGAGCGTCTTCAGACTCTAGAAGGAATGTTAAGTCGGGTTCAACTACAGACAATTCGTTTTCTGCATCGGCGGCAAAGATATTAAGATCAACACGCACATTGTGCTTGTCGGCAGCAGGAACTGCGCAAATGGCATAGGCTTCACGTGGGATTGCATTACGAAGATTACCGCCATTGATTTCACAAAGATACATATCATATTTAGCCGAAATGCGACTAAGGAAACGGTTCAATAGTTTGTTCGCGTTGCCACGTCCAAGATGGATATCTCCACCCGAGTGACCACCTTTTAGACCTTTTACTTCCACTTTAAAGAAATAATAGTCTGATGGTACATCCACATTGCTATAATGGAACTCTGCCACTGAGTCGATACCACCTGCGCAGCCGATGAATATTTCGCCTTCATCTTCCGAGTCTAGGTTGATTAAGATGTCGCCATCAATGAAACCTTCTTTAAGAGCAAAAGCTCCAGAGAGACCAGTCTCTTCATCAACAGTAAAGAGGCATTCTATAGGGCCATGAACTATTGTGTTATCAGCAAGAACTGCTAATTGTGTAGCTACACCGATACCATTATCTGCACCTAGGGTAGTTCCATTAGCTTTCAACCATTCGCCATCGATGATAGTTTGGATAGGGTCGTTCAGAAAGTCATGTTCCACATCGTTGTTCTTTTCGCACACCATATCGATATGCGCTTGTAGCACAACTGTCTTAAGATTTTCTTTACCTGGAGTAGCTGGTTTTTTTATTAATACATTTCCTGCATCATCGACGATAGTCTCCAAATTGTGCTCCTTACCAAATGCTTCTAGATAAGCGATAATTTTCTCTTCTTTCTTAGAAGGGCGTGGCACTTGGCAGATCTCGTTGAAGTAGTTAAAGAGAGCCGCAGGGTGTAGTTCCTGTTGTTTCATATTTGTTTTACTTAATGGATTGTTAAATACTATTAAAGTTGTTCTATTGATTTAAGAGTTAATGTTAAATGAAAACGCTTTATTGCAGTGTTTCTTTTTTTTTATCTCAAAAAAGCTGTCCTAGTTCATACAAAACTCTATATTTGCAACACAAAAATAATAGAAATGCTTTATACAATACTGTTTACTCTGTTAATAGTTGCTATATGTGTGGCGTTGCTAGGAATAAGATTGCTTTTGATAAAAGGTGGCAAATTTCCCAACGGGCACGTCAGTAGTAATAAGAAACTTAGGGAAAATGGAGTCGGATGTGCACAATCTCAAGATAGAGAAGCACAACATAAACGCAAGTTTTCTATTGATGAAATGGAAAAAGCCTTGAATAACCGCAAAAACTAATAATAATAAAACTATATTTTTACACATTATGAAGAGATTTTCTTATCTTGTAAAAGGCCTTGTGGCTGTTGCAATAGTTGTTTTATTCACACAGTGTGCAAACAAAGCAGACCACCAACCTCAAGCTGCAGCTTCTGCTGGAACAACAGTTTCGGGTGGTGACTTAAAGATTGCCTATGTGGATATCGATTCTTTACTGACTAAATATAACTTTTGCATCGACTTGAATGAGGCTATGGTGAAGAAAGAGGAAAATATCCGTCTGACCCTAAATCAAAAAGCAACACAATTGAAGAAAGATGGTGAAGAGTTTCAACGTAAATACGAAAACAACGCTTTCATATCTCCTGAACGTGCACAGCAAGAGTACAACCGTCTTGAAAAAGCACAAGCTGATCTTCAAAACTTGAGCAACAAGCTTAGCAACGAATTGGCTACTGAAACAGCTAAGAATAACTTGCAGCTTCGTGATTCAATCAACACTTTTATTCAGTCGTACAACAAGATTCATGGATATAATTTGATTCTCAGCAACACTGGTTTTGATAACTTGCTTTATGCTGATCCTTCAATGGATATCACTAATCAAATTGTAGATGGCTTAAATGCTCGCTACTCGTCTTCTAAAAAATAAGCATGTAGGATTTGTCCTGCACAAAATAAACGTGTTTTAGTTTCTCTCTTCGGAGATTACAATATACCGCTTTAATAAGTCTGCAAGTTTTATACCGTTAGGGTGTATGCTTGCAGGCTTTTTTTGTTCCTTAATCAAGGCTTATAAGGCTTGCTCTTTTCTTGTTTGTTGAGCTTGTTCTTAGTCTCTGTCCTGTCTTGATAAGAGTTGTAATACAGCCTTATTCTCTTCTAAAGAATAGCATTGTTAGTTCGCTTTGATAAAGTACCATGTTGCTCTATAACGGGATGCTAATTAGCTATTCTTCTATGTTAGGCTATTGGTGAACTTTTAAGATTGTATGCTTATGTATAGGCCATAAAAATAGGGAGAGAACTTTCGTCCTCTCCCTATTTTTATTGTATAGTAAGATTGTATCCTCTTATTTAGCGAAGCTAACAGAGCGAGTTTCGCGAATTACAGTGATCTTAACCTGTCCTGGGTAAGTCATTTCATCTTGAATCTTTTTAGCGATTTCTGTAGATAAGCTTTCTGTTTGCTTATCGTCAATCTTATCTGCGCCAACAATTACGCGAAGTTCGCGACCAGCTTGGATAGCATATGTTTTAGTTACACCTGGGTAAGACATTGCTAGTTGTTCCAAGTCATTTAAGCGTTTGATATAAGCTTCAACGATTTCGCGACGAGCACCTGGTCTGGCGCCTGAGATCGCGTCACAAACCTGAACGATTGGAGCAAGTAAGCTAGTCATTTCAACTTCGTCGTGGTGAGCACCAATAGCATTGCAAATGTCAGCTTTCTCTTTGTACTTCTCAGCAAGCTTCATACCAAGTAGTGCGTGAGGCAATTCTGGCTCCTCATCGGGTACTTTACCTATATCGTGGAGAAGACCGGCGCGTTTTGCTTTCTTAGGGTTAAGACCCAACTCAGAAGCCATAACAGCACAAAGGTTGGCTGTTTCACGGGCGTGTTGAAGTAGGTTTTGACCATAAGATGAACGATACTTCATCTTACCGATGATACGTATAAGTTCAGGGTGCAATCCGTGGATACCTAAGTCGATAGTAGTACGTTTACCGGTTTCGATGATTTCCTCTTCAACTTGTTTGCGCACCTTAGCTACAACTTCTTCGATACGAGCAGGGTGAATACGGCCGTCAGTAACCAATTGGTGAAGTGCTAGACGAGCTACTTCGCGACGTACGGGGTCAAAAGCGGAAAGTACAATAGCTTCAGGAGTGTCATCAACTACGATTTCTACTCCGGTAGCAGCTTCAAGAGCACGAATGTTGCGACCTTCGCGACCGATGATACGGCCTTTGATTTCGTCAGATTCAATATGGAAAACTGTAACAGAATTCTCGATTGCAGTTTCTGTAGCAACACGTTGTATTGATTGGATAACGATGCGTTTTGCTTCGCGACCTGCTGTTAGTTTAGCATCGTCAACAATGTCGTTGATGTAAGATGCAGCCATTGTTTTGGCTTCCTCTTTTAGGTTTTCTACTAAGCGCTCTTTTGCTTCATCAGCAGAAAGACCTGAAATAGTTTCAAGTTTTTCAATCTCTTGTTGTTGAAGTTTGTCTAGTTCATCTTTTTTCTTTTCGATGATACCTAGTTGTGCTTCTAAATTTTCTCTTACAGCCTCTGCTTCGTTCTTTTTTCTTTGCAATTCATCTTGGCGTTGGTTAATCACCATTTCGCGTTGTTTCAACCTGTTTTCAGCTTGTTGAATCTTCTGATTGCGTTGAGATACCTCTTTTTCGAGGTCTGCTTTTTTGTTTAAGAACTTCTCTTTAACTTCCAGGAGCTTATTCTTTTTTATTACTTCAGCTTCTGTCTCTGCCTCCTTGAGGATGTTGTCGTATTTTGCTTTCAGTCCATATTTGAAAAATAGGTAAGAAAGGATACCTCCCACAATGAAGCAAACAATGGATACTATTGTTACTAACATTCTTGATTATTATTAAAATATAAATATAAAAACGCACTGCTCGTTTGCATGGATTAAATCATACAAATTTGAGCAGTGCGCGATTTTTTTCTTGTTGATTGTAAAATGGAATTTATCCATTTTTAAGGTGCTCATCAATCACCTCTGTCATCTTTTGAATATATTCTATATATGGCTCGGTGTCGTTTATTTGCTTAAGAGCGTAGTTCTCTTTAGCAAAATGGAAAGCAACCATAATGAGTAAATGCTCTTTCGAAAGCGTTTTAAATCGCTGTCTATATGCATTTATTGCCATATTAACTTGTTTGGCGGCTAATCTCACCATTTCCTCGTCTTCTCGCTTGATAGTCAAGGGGAAGTGGAGTTCCGCCATATTCAAATTTATCTTAATCTCATCGTTCATACATCTATCATCTTTTATTCGTTAAGTAGAGCGATGCATTCGTCGATCTCGCGCACTAGTCTGGACAATCGCAATTTAGCTTTCTTGAGCTCATTGCCGTTCCCGCTGATTGCCGCAGCCGTTTGAAAGTTGATATAGTTTTTTCGAAGGTTGTCAATCTCTTCTAAAAGTTTTTTTCTTTCTTCTTTTTCTGATTCGAGTAGCTCTTTCAGCTTGACTATCTCCTGCTTCTGCTGTTCGTTTACGTATACCAGGTGTCTCACTCTGGTCTCGAAGTCACTTAATAGTCTTTTCCTCTCTTCAATCATTACTATACCATAATTCTATACAAAAATACGATTAAGTATGGGATTACAAAAGTTTTTCATTATAAAAACTAAAAAAAGTTTCTTTTGACATTTGGCGCAACATTTACTCTGTCTTTGTGTATTTTATGCTATGCTAATCGATATTGTTATAGATAAAATAGCGCTCATAGCTATGAGAATGTTACATTGCCAGATATCTCTTTATTATCCCTTTCTAATTTCGTTTTAATTGTCCAATGAGGTGGGGAATGGGGAATTTTTCTACACTTTATTGGGGAGTTCTACACTTTGTTCCACAACTCTGTTTCTATGACTATTTATTTATGTTGTTGATAATAAGGGTGATAGTGACTATTTGTATTTCTGGCATCCGGTTTGCATTATCTTTAGTGTAAGCGCTTAACAATAGCTGCTTAGTAAAGTATAAAGCAATATTTATAAATAACAGAATTAGTTTAATAATTCATTTTAAAGCAAATTAGATTATGAAAAAGTTAGTTTTATCAGTAGCAATGTTTGTATTTGTATGTGGTGGTTCATTTGTAGCTATGGCTCAAGAGCCTGTAAAGACTCAACAACCAACAGAACAAACTGAAGGTGAAAAACCTTGTGAAGAAAAGTCTGAAGAGTGTAAATCTGAAGAAACAGCTCAAGAGACTCCTGCTCAAGAAGAAGCTCCTAAAACAGAAACAGAAACTGCGGAGTAATTAATGTGAGAAAATTGTGTAAATAGTTTAGTGTAGTTTTAAGTTTTGAGACATCTCTCGGTTTTATTACCGAGGGATGTTTTTTTACTTTTAGGCTCTCGTTAGATGGTGTCAAGCTCATAAAGCTTTAGTTTGTTGTAGAGAGTTTTGCGGTCAATGTTTAATAGTTGTGCTGCTTTGCTCTTATTGTTATTTGTGCGTCGCAGTGCCTCTAGTATCTGTTCTTTCTCAGAATCTTTATTGCGGAGTTCTATACTATCAGTTTTTATGGTGTCGGTGATGCCAGTAGCCAGCGGTAAGCCTAGTTCCAACGGGGTGACAAAATCTGATGTGGACAAAAGAGTGGCGCGTTTTATTACATTCTTCATCTCACGGAGGTTTCCCGGCCAAGGGTAATTCATTAGTTGAACAGTAGCATCTGTGCCAAAACCTATTATAGATTTGTTTAATTCGGCATTGGCCTGGTTGAGAAAGAAGTTAGCGAATAGCATAATATCCTCTTTGCGTTCTTTTAGTGTGGGCATCACTAGTGTAAACTCATTGAGGCGGTGAAATAGATCCTCGCGGAAGCTCCCGTTTTCTATAGCCTTTTGCAGGTTCTCGTTGGTAGCTGATACTATTCTTATGTCGACCTGAATCTCTTTGGGTGATCCCACAGGACGAATTCGTCTCTCTTGTAAGGCGCGCAGCAGCTGAATTTGCACCTCATAGCTTAGATTACCTACTTCGTCCAAAAAAATAGTACCACCGTTGGCTGCTTCGAAAGCGCCTACTTTATCGGCCAATGCACCTGTAAATGAGCCTTTGATATGGCCGAAAAACTCTGAGGCTGCAAGATCCTTTGGCATTGCACCGCAGTCTATGGCAATAAAGGGTTTATCTTTTCTTGAACTTAACTCATGAATGCGTTTGGCTACATACTCCTTGCCGGTACCACTAGCTCCATTAATAAGTACCGACATATTAGTTGGAGCAACTAGTGCAACATGCGAATAAAGTTGTTTGGCTACAGCGCTAACGCCTTCCAAGTAAGAAGATGTATGGGTGCTGGTGTTATTTTTCGCTAAATTGCTTTTTTGTTTGCTGCTCTCTTTGTCAGCTATTGGTTTTGGAGTGGCTGTAGCTTCGCCTATTTTCTTCAACAACTCTTCGGGGTTGAAGGGTTTGGCAATGTAGTCGCAAGCGCCCATTTTCATGGCTTGTACTGCCGACTGTATTTCGGCATAACTAGTCATTATTATAAAAGGTATAGAATGGCCCGACTCTTTGCACCAGCTTAGTAATTCGATACCATCTTTGTCGGGTAGACGAAGGTCGGATAAGATAAGATCAATAGAATCTGAATCAATTGCTTTTTGGGCACGAGCCACTGTGCTAGTGGTTGAGGCATCGAAGCCTTTCTTGCACAACCATGATTTTAGCATAGTGCCAAATGTGACATCGTCTTCCACTATTAATACTCTCTTCATATTCGTTGTCTTACAATTTGTTCTATACAAAGGTAAGCGCTTTTCAATGAATAGTCTATATTTGTAAACTAAAAAATAGTCAAATGCGTTGACTTGTTCTTTCTGCATTTGTAATATGTCATCTATGAACTCATTTCGCTTTACTACAATTAAAATAGTATTGGGCTACTCATTATTGTTAGTCTTTTTGCTTTTCGGGTTACTCTTTATTCGCCGCGAAATGAGGATTCTGTCCCAGTCAGGTCAGCAGCAAGAGTCTGTAGCAGATAGCCTTTTGCACCTGTTGGCCGAGAAAGACAGAAGTATCCTACAGATGGTGCAGCTTATGAATAAAGCTAATGAGCAGGCTTTGTCTATGACCGAAATCGAACGAATCATTTCGGAGCAAGATTCCGTTTTTGCCCAGCAACGGGTGCAGCGAAGTGTAGTGATGAAACAAGATACAGTACTCGCTTCGCCTCCAAAAAAGGGCTTCCTAAAACGTGTGGCCGAAGTATTTGCTCCATCTAAAAATGATACTACCATTTTGCTAAATACCTCTTATGAGGTGTCAATCGATAGTGTGATTGAGGCTGTGAACCCTGCCGATTCGTTGCATCAGCGCCTTTTAAAGGCCAATGAGGAGAGTCGCAAAACACAGCAACTTTTGGCTCGTCGCAATAGTGCTAGATTTCGTAAAATCAATCAGCAGCTTTCTGCTAGGATGGACAGCTTGATGAAAGATTTTGAGCAGAACATGATGGCTCAGACAGATGCTATGGCTCAGCGCGAACACCAGGTTAGAGAGCGTTCCTCAAAAGTGTTGGGTGGGATAGCTATTGCTGCTTTGCTGCTGTCGGTGATCTTTGTAATCATTATATGGCGTGACTTGTCTCAAAGCAATCGCTACCGCAAACGATTGGAAGAAGCCAATGAACGTACAGCTCAACTATTGGTGGCTAGGGAGAAGCTGATGCTTGCTATTACTCACGACATAAAAGCGCCTTTGAGTTCAGTGCTAGGCTATGTAGAGCTGTTGCGGCAGTCTGTTTCCTCCGAGAAAGAGCGTACTTACCTTACTAATATGGAGGCTTCCTCCCAACATCTGCTAAAACTGATTACTGATCTCCTAGATTTTCATCGTCTCGACTTGAATAAGATGGAGATTAATCGAGAATCTTTCAACCCTTATCGTCTTTTCGAGGAGTTGACCGAAAGCTTTGTGCCGCTAGTTGACGCTAAACATCTTGATTTTAATGCAGATATTGCTCCTGAACTCAATCAACTATATATAAGTGATCCATTACGCATTCGTCAGATTGTGACGAACCTACTATCCAATGCCATTAAGTTTACTGCTCAGGGTAGTGTGTCGTTGCGGGTCAATTATAGCAATTCTGTACTATATATATATGTAGCAGATACTGGTGCGGGTATCAGTAACGAACAAAAGGAATTGATATTTCGTGAATTCACCCGTCTACCTCAGGCGCAAGGACAAGAAGGAGTAGGGTTGGGGCTTTCTATCGTTCATAAATTAGTGCGTCTTCTCGAAGGGGAGATAACTGTCGAGAGTGAAGTGGGACAGGGAACAGAATTTGCAGTTCGGTTACCGCTTTATTTGCTTCAGCATACAAAGGAGGATGCACCGTTCGAAATGCCAGCAACCACGGATGTGGTTACTGTTAACTCGGCCTCGGGGCTTAATGTACTAATGATCGATGATGATGAGATGCAACTCGCCTTGACACGCGAGATGTTGCAACATCAGGGGATGTCTGTAACTTGCTGTAACCAAGTAGATGATCTGTTGAATCAACTTCGCACCAATCAGTTTGACCTACTACTCACCGATATTCAGATGCCGGCAATGAGTGGGTTCGATCTTTTACGTTTGCTTCGTGCGTCCAATGTGGGGCAGTCGCGCCAAATTCCTGTTATAGCAGTAACCGCTCGAAGCGATATGTCTCTTTCTGAGTTTTTAGAAGCTGGTTTTGCGGGATGTTTGCACAAGCCATTTACTATGAAAGAGTTGCTATCTACACTTCATGACAGCCATTTCACGCTTAACGCTCCTTTGGTTGAAGAATTTGCAACTCCTTCTCAGTCGGAGGTGTACAACTTTGATGCTCTATTGATTTATACCGATGGAGATGTAGAGCTAGGGCATTCTATTCTTTCAACTTTTATAGATGAGACTAATAAGGATCTTCATTTCTTAGATGAAGCTTTGCAGAAGGGAGATGTCCGTGCCATAGCTGCAAAATCTCACAAGCTATTGCCTATATTTACAATGTTGGGTCATTCGGAAGCTATATCACTTCTTGCCGAACTAGAGAATAGCAAGGATCCGTCATCTCTTAATGATGGATATCTAGAGAGGGTGCGCCTGCTTATTACCGCATTGCAAAACTCCTTAAAGATGGCTCATAGCTATCAAAAAAATCTTCAATAACTATCCCATTTGATGGGGGTATCTCTGCCCTTTATTGGCAAGCCTTACTCAGCGTGGTGGCAAGGGCTACTCACCACGGTGGCAAGGGCTTGCTACCACGCTAACCTCAGCTATCCACCAAACTCACTTTTTGTTCAAAATATCGCGAGAGTTAATGCTTTAGCTTTCAGTGTTTTGTGTTTTTGTATCCGTTTTCGGCTAATGGGATGATCGAATTTGCTGTTTTTGATTCTTTTTTGAAGAAAAATATAAAATAGTTTATTAAATTATTTGGTTTATAAAATAAACTACTTATATTTGCAAAGTAATCTAATCGCAATAACAAGAATTAAACGTAATAAATCACTTTAAAATCTATCGAAAATGGAAAAGAAATTCACAGAAAAAGAAAGTTTGGAATTGATCACAAAGATGATTAACAATTCAAAACGCAATGTTTCAGAAAACGCTGGTGGTCCATCTTTAATTTGGGGATATGCTACAGTTGTTACCTCTCTATTAGTTTATTTGGGATGTCTCTTCTTTTATTCCCCTCAAATTATGTATTTGTGGTGTTTGTTGCCTATCATCGGTGGTGTAGGAATGCTAATCTTAAATAAGCGAGAAAAACCGGTGCTTGTCAAGACCTACTTCGACCGTGTGATAAATGCTATTTGGATTGTATTCGGGGTACTCGGATTCTCTATCTCTATCTCAGCCTTTATCTTTCCAATACCTATTCTGTTTATAATAGCTATTGTTATGACAGCAGGGACAACGCTGACAGGACTTGTTTCCGACTTTAAGCCTTATGTGATTATGGGTTTCATCGGCATGGCGCTATCTTTCCTTTGTCTTGCGTTTACGGGTGTAGAGTCTATTTTGATATTTGCAGGTATATTTGTCGTGGCAATGATAATTCCAGGTCATATGGCCAATAGTGCAACTCGTAGCGAGCTAAAAGCTAGACCCGAAACAGCAAAATAATAACTACACGATTATGTTTAAAGAACTAAACCCTTTACTTCACTCTGAACTTCGTCTTGCCGTGATGTCACTGCTGATTACTGCCGAAGAAGCCGACTTTGTCTATATTAGACAGCAAACTGGGGCTACCGCAGGCAACCTCAGCATCCAAATAGACAAGCTCAACAAGGCAGGCTATGTGGAAGTTACCAAGACTTTCAAAGGAAAGATGCCTTGCACTCTATGCAAAATTACCCCACTAGGCATACAAGCTTTTGAAGAGTATGTGGAGGCACTCAAAAGTTATATCATAAAATAGATGTAAGCTAGATGCCTCTAGTGTAAATCAAATAGATAAATCTCCTTATCTTTGTCTTATAGTATAAACAAAGATAAGGGGATTTCCTTTTATAGAATAAAGACTTTTAATAATGAAGAAGATATTAGTGACCTACGCCGTGCAAGGCGAGTTTTCGGAGATTAAGTGGGAAGATGCTCAAGTTTACTACATTCGTACGGGCATCGGTAAGGTGAAGTCGGCCTATTATCTCACTGAAGTGCTTAGTCAGTTTCAGCCCGATTTGGTGATTAACATGGGCACGGCAGGAACTGTCAATCATAAGGTAGGCGATATATTTGTATGTCAGAAATTTATCGACCGCGATATGCACAAACTCGAAGGGTTAGGTTTGGATTTTGAACTAGCCACTAGCGAGTTGCTGGAAGAAAAAGGCTATTGTCAAAACTGGAAAGGGTTGAAAGGGGTGTGCAATACAGGCGATAGCTTTATGACAGAAGTGAGCGACTTCGAAGGCGATGTAGTCGATATGGAAGCCTATGCACAAGCTTTTGTGTGCAACGCTAAGAAGATTCCTTTTATCTCTGTGAAGTATGTAACAGACATCATCGGCCAAAACTCAGTGAAGCATTGGGAAGATAAGTTGGTAGATGCCCGCAATGGTCTATCTCACTTCTTCAATGTTTTGAACGAGAGTATATGATAGGTTACCCCGGCGGCAATCAGAAATAGCAGAATCTTTACCCATAAATAGGGTAGTATAAAAAAGATGCAATAGCTGATTGTGGTCCATAGCAAAGTGATAGATATAATCTTTGCACGCAAGGGGATAGCTTTGTTTTCGCGATAGTTGCGAATGTAAGAACCGAAGTATTTATGGTTGAGCAACCAATCGTAGAGCTTAGGAGAACTCTTGAAATAGAGTGTAGCTGTCAGCAATAGAAACGGTGTAGTAGGGAGTAGTGGAAGAAAAATCCCCAATACTCCTAAAACGAGCGAAAGTGTACCCAGCGCGATATATACATACTTCATGCTGCAAAGTTAAAAAAATGGATCGCCATTTATGTAGTGTTTTAGGGTATATTTAGGATTATCTATCTGTGTCCAATTGTTTAAGTATAATATATAAAGGTAGAAATAAGAATGAAGTGCGTAAACCGAGTTAAAAAAGTAGCAGCTGTACACGATATCTCGTGTATGGGCCGAGTGTCGCTAACTGTAGTTATTCCCATATTGTCTACAATGGGTTTTCAGGTATGTCCCCTGCCCACAGCTATATTGTCTAATCACACCCAGTATCCTTCTTTTTCCTTCTTAGACTTGACCGAGGAGATGCCTCGCATCATTGAGCAATGGAAAAAACTAGATGTTCAGTTTGATGCTATCTATACAGGTTATTTGGGCTCGCCTCAGCAAGTACACATTGTGAGCCGTTTCATCCAAGAGTTTCGAAGCGACAATAACTTTGTGGTTATCGATCCCGTGCTTGGCGATAATGGTAAGCTTTATGCCAATTTCAATGAAGAGATGGTAAAGGAGATGCAGCATTTTATTAGTAAGGCCGATGTTATCACTCCCAATATGACCGAACTGTTCTATCTTCTGGGTCTGCCTTACAAAGATCAGCTCACAGATGAAGAATTGAAGGGATACCTTAAGCAGCTATCAGACAAAGGTCCCGAGATTGTTATCATCACTAGCGTTCCGGTAGCAGACAATCCGCGTGAAACATCTGTCTATGCCTACAACCGCGAGGGGAATAGATACTGGAAGATAACCTGCCCTTATTTGCCTGCACACTATCCCGGTACGGGTGATACATTTACAAGTGTCATTACTGGTGCATTGTTGCAAGGCGACAGTCTTCCTGTAGCCTTGGATAGAGCTGCGCAATTTATTCTGCAAGGCATTCGATCTACTTTTGGTTACGAATATGACAACAGAGAAGGGATACTTCTAGAGAAGGTGCTGCGCAACTTGGATATGCCTATCCAAAGCAATAGCTACGAACTGATATAAGAAGAGAGAAAGATTATTGGGAGCCTCTTTGGTAATTTGTTTTGTCTACTGAAATAATTTCCTACTTTTGTGCAAGAGGATAATCATTGAAACAACTTATCAAAATAAAATAACAGAAACTATGGGATTATTTGGAATTAAAGGACTCTCTTTCTCTTGGAAACGTGCATTAGGTATCAGTGAAGCCAAACGTAAGGTAGCTCGCAAAACTGGAATACCTACTACTAAAGGTGGTTTAGAGCGTAAGATTGGTAATGAAATCATGAAAGGCTTAGGCGGCAAGAAAAGAAGATAAAATAATAATAGTATGGCGGATAACTACATCGAAAAGCAGTACGAGCAATATCAAGCTCGAAAGTCTGCCTGGGAGAAGTCGCAGGCGACAACTCATCGCAAGAAAACTACTCCCAAACAGCGAGTGCTAGTTACAGGAGGTGCACAAGGAATAGGCAAATGTCTTGTGGAGTCTTTTGTTAAAGCGGGATGGCAGGTGGCCTTCTGTGATAACAATAGCTCTGCCGGTACTTTTACTGCTACAGCCACAGGTGCCACCTTTATTAATGCGGACGTAAGTAAGGAGGAAGATTTAAATCGTTGTATGCAGCTACTTTTCAAGGCATGGGGAGATATTGATGTGATTATCAACAATGCAGGTATTGGCAAGTTCGTCTCCATCACTGAAGGTAGCGTAGAAGCATTCGACACAGTTTTAGCCACAAATCTACGTCCTGCCTTTATTCTCTCGCGTCTTTTGGCAATACATCGTAAGGAGTTGACAACACCCAATCCATTTGGTAGAATCATCAATATCAGCTCTACTCGATACCTGATGAGCGAGCCTGGAAGCGAAGGGTATGCGGCATCAAAAGGTGGAATAACTGCACTGACGCATGCGCTTGCCTTATCCTTGTCCGAGTGGAACATTACAGTTAACTGTATTGCACCGGGGTGGATTGAGACGGGCGATTATCAGGCTTTGCGTAAGGAAGACCACGAGCAGCACCCATCCAAACGTGTAGGCAAACCGGAAGATATAGCAAAGATGTGCCTTTTCCTTTGTCAGAAGGAGAACGATTTTATCAATGGCGAGTGCATCACTATTGATGGCGGAATGACGAAAAAGATGTATTATATCCCTTAATTGGCTGTTTGTTAGCTTGTAAAAGGCTATTGGATGGTTATAAAAGCAGAGGCGATGAAGTGGTTGATTTATTACCAAACCACTTCATCGCCTTTAGCTTTGTATAAAGAAACAGTCTTTTAGTTGAAATAGTACAAAAATGTTGCAATACCATCGAGTGCCTTCTTAGCTTGGCCTTCGATTTCGATAACAAACTTAATCTCTACTTTTGTCACACCGCGAAGATTCGATAGTGAATGTAGTGAAGTAGACATACGGATGCGTTGGCCGGCCAATACAGGTTGTCCAAACTTCATCTTGTCCATACCGTAGTTGATCATCATGCGAAGGTTGTTCACTTGAATGATTTCCTCCCACATCTTGGGAAGCAACGAGAGAGTAAGGTAGCCATGTGCTATAGTGCTTTTATAAGGACTTTCCACTTTTGCACGCTCCACATCTACATGAATCCATTGATGATCTAAGGTTGCATCTGCAAAAAGATTAATACGCTCTTGGCTAACTTCTAAATACTCTGATACGCCAATTTGTTGTCCTACCAACTGTGCGAAATCGTCGTAACTGTTAATAATTACTTTGCTCATTTTAGTTATATTATTAAATGGGGGAATGAATATGCCCTGATTTGTGCACAAAAATAGGAAAAATGCGCCATTTAGCAAGTGGTACTATAGAAATAATATGTTCGTTAAAGCGTAAGGATTCGGCAAAATGTCTTACTTTCGCAAAAAAATAGCCCTTTCGTATGTATCATCCCATATCGGTTGCCGACAGAAGCATCTTACCAAGAATATTCAATAATCCATTTTATTATTCTCCTCATTCACTTTGTGTTGAGGCTGCAGAAGAGGTGAAAAGGCATCTTGCCAGTCACCCTGAATGGAAAGAAGAGTTGATAGAAGGTAAGATGTTTGGTGTACTTTTGGTAGAGACACCTAGCGGCGAAGTGGGATATTTGGCAGCTTTCTCCGGCATATTGCAAGGTAAAAATCAACACCCTTTTTTTGTTCCTCCTGTCTACGATTTTCTTTCACCGAACAGCTTCTTTCAAGTTGAGGTAGCTGCTATATCTGCTATCAATAAAACCATTGATGAACTCAGCGAAAGCAAAGAGTATCTCTCTTTAAAAGAGAAATGCAAGGTAGAGGCATTGGAAATTGAAGAGAAGCTAACCGAGGGCAAAAAGAAGTTGAAGCAAGCAAAGAAGGAACGAGACGCTAAACGTGCTACGACCACTGATCCCGCTGAGTTAGAGCTATTGGCAAAAATGAGCCAATACCAGAATGGTGAATGGAAACGCACCGAGAAAAAACTAAAGGAGCAGCTGGAACAATGTTGCGTAGCACTGAAATGTGCCACAGAAAAGATTGAGTCATTAAAAGAGGAACGTAAAAACAGGTCGGCTACACTGCAGAATGAACTCTTTGCTCGCTTTGAGATGCTAAATGCACGAGGTGAGAGAAAGAATCTTTTAGAAATATTTCGAGATGCTCCACAGCAATATCCACCTGCCGGATCGGGCGAGTGCGCTGGCCCTAAGCTGATGCAATATGCTTTCGTTAATCAATTTAAGCCTCTTGCTATGGCAGAGTTCTGGGTAGGAAGATCGGCCAAAGATGAAGTTCGACACGAAGGCTACTTCTATCCAGCTTGTCGCAGCAAATGTCACCCTATTCTGTCTTTTATGCTGCAGGGCTTAGCCTATGAAAAGAATGCTCTAGAAGAAATTAGTCTCCTGGAGAAACCTATTGAACGGTTATATGAAGACGAATACCTTGTTGTTGTCAACAAGCCTTCCGGAGTATTATCTACTCCCGGGAAAGGGGAAGCTTTGCACATAGGTCACTATCTAAAAGATGATGATGGTATAGAACCGGTACCTGTGCATCGCCTCGATATGGCAACATCGGGTATATTGGTTTTGGCTAAATCGAAAGAGGTTTTAGGAAAACTGCAGATACAGTTTCAAGGCCGTACGGTGAAAAAACGCTATGTTGCCCTTCTTGAACGACTCATCGACCCGAAAAGCGGGGCTATTGAACTTCCACTCGTGCTTGATGTAAACGATCGACCTCGTCAGAAAGTAGACTTTGTATATGGAAAGCCTGCTATTACAGGCTATAAGGTGATAGGGCAAGAAGATGGACGCACACGCATAGTCTTCTATCCACACACCGGTCGCACTCATCAACTACGCATTCATTCTGCGCATATAGATGGACTTAATGCCCCAATTGTGGGCGACACGCTTTATGGAAAAAGCAGTGATCGGCTATATCTGCATGCTGAGTTTATCGAATTTGAACATCCTATAACTAAAGGTGTTATAAAGATAGAGTGCAAAGCCGCTTTTTAACTGAAAAGATATGACCCGAAAAAGAAAATGTCCACAATGTCAAATACCCTCCTTTTTTGTCAAAAATGAGAAGGGTGAAAGAAGGCTTGTTTATATACTTCAAGATGGAAACATTGTGGCTAAATATCCTGAAGAATCGCTTGATGGATTTAACCTAGACGAGGTTTTTTGCTTGGGTTGCTCTTGGAATGGTAACTCAAAACGTCTGTTAGACTGAAACTACACTGTTTTCAGTTACATCTCTGCATCCAAATAACTCATCGTGAAAAAAAGTAGAATTATTTTCTAATTCTATCGAACAAAAAAGAAACTTCAAATGTTATATATAAGCAAATCGACCTGAAGTGCTTTATGCGTATGTGAATATACATAGAAGTAATATTTTATGCCGCCCTGGCATAAACGGGATAGATTGCATAGTAGTTTTGTCGTGTTTTATTTTGTGTTTGTGTTGTGACGGTGCTGCGATGTGAATCGGGGTACCGTTTTTTTTGCATTTATTCTTGGCGAACAAATGTTTCTATCTATCTTTGAACTGAATGTTTACAAAGAAGTCACATAGTAGTCGTATCGAAAAGGAGAAGAGGATCCTATCACTGATGTTATCCATCTATTGCAAGGGGCATAAACACCCAACACAACCGGGTGAGTTGTGCGAAGCGTGTAAACTGCTGGAGCAATATGCACACAAGCGGCTAGACTGTTGTCCTTATGGTGAAGAAAAAGAGGATTGCAAAAGCTGTCCCATTCATTGTTATAAACCGGCTATGCGTCAGCAAATTCGTGGGGTGATGAAATATGCAGGCATGCGAATGATTTGGTATGCCCCAATAGAAACAATAAAACACTTTCTTAAATAATAAATAGATACTATGGCAAAGAGAGTTATAATAATAGGTGCCACTTCGGGCATCGGTCTCGAGGTAGCTAAATTAATGCTTAAGGAAGGTTGGCAATTAGGTGTAGCGGGTAGGAGAGAAGCTAACCTATTAGCCTTGAAAGATATAGCACCCACTCAGATAGTCACTCAATGTATGGATGTCACCCATGAGGATGCTCCTCAGCTGCTGCAGCTATTGATTGATAAACTAGGAGGCATGGACATGTTCTTGC